>NZ_JBEOXF010000063.1:0-42644 GCF_040296405.1 Streptomyces sp. NPDC002133
GCGATGCTGCTGGTCGTCGGCCTCTCGGCGATGGCGCTCCACCTGGGCTTCGAGGCCATCCTCGGCGCCTTCGTCGCAGGTGCCGTCCTCCGGCTGGTCGACCCCCACGCCGAACGGTCCCACCCCCGCTTCCACATGAAGCTCACAGGCCTCGGCTACGGATTCCTCGTTCCCGTGTTCTTCGTGACGAGCGGTATCCAGTTCAACCTCGGCGCCCTGTTCGAGGACGCCGGGACCATCCTCCGGGTGCCGATGTTCCTGGCCGCGCTGCTGCTGGTCCGCGGCCTTCCGGCACTCCTGTACCGCGCAACCGGACTCTCCTGGCCGGAAGTCGCGGCCGGCGCCCTGCTCCAGGCCACATCACTGCCGGTCATCGTGGCCGCAGCGACCATCGGCCTGAAACTCGACGCCATACGCCCCGAGAACGCGTCCGCCCTGGTCGCCGCCGGGCTGCTCTCCGTGGTCATCTTCCCCCTGATCGCGCTGCCCCTTCTCCACCGCTCCCGGCAGCACCCGCCAGCGGACGACCGGACACGGCGGGGCATTGTCAACTTAGTGTGATTTCGCTGGTTGATGGTGTGTCAGGGTGTAGTGTGCTCGGTTCTCGGCCCTGGGTCAGCCTGCCGTGGGCATCACGGTAGCTGCACCTAACCTCATCCGCCCAGTCCACGCGGCATGTTGGTACTCGTGGAGGACGCCGCCGAGTCGTCGTCGTATGTCGAGGTGGGTGATCTGCTTCGGATCGGTGACCGGCAGCGGCAGGTGAGGCTTCCCCAAGGCCGGGTAGTTAGCGTTTTCGCAGGTCACGCAAGGAGCGTTGACACGGGGCCTCCACGCGACGCAACGGAGCTCGTTGGTACAGGCAGTCGTCGGTGCCCGGATCCTTCCGGCTCGACGTCTCCCCGGGGGATGGTCACGCACGGCACTCAGAGCGTGCCGTGGGGTGCACACGTGCAGGAGCAGCTCAGCACGGACAGCAAGGTCGCCAACCTCGCCTGCCACATCAAGAATGGTGCGGCGAAGCCGAGCACCGCCTGCATCATCGCGAGCGTGACCAACTCGGCGTCGCTCAGCTGCGGGGCAATCCCCACCGTCGGCCGCCACGGCGCGAGATGCGGTGAGCTCTTCAGCAGGTCGTCGGTCTTCACATAGAGTGCGGTGGCGAGGGAGTCCAACTCTGTCATCACACACTGACGTTGGGCTCCCTCGCCTCTTGTGCGCACCGATCCCTTGGAATCGATCATCTAGTCTCCCGCCGACTGTGACTCCTGGGCGTTAGGGAACTCCCTGCATGACCGCAGGGATTCGGGGATCATGTGTGGCCATGATCGAAGATATGAGTGAAACAACTCCGGGCAGTGAAGTAAGCGTGCTTCTCAGGGCCTTGGACGGACAGCGGCGCCACGTTCTCGGCATCCTCGAGGGTCTCGATGCGGAGGCTCTGCGGCGGCCCGTGCTGCCATCCGGATGGCACTGCTTGGGGCTGGTCCAGCACCTCGCGCTGGACGTTGAGCGGTTCTGGTTCCGCGCAGTCGTCGCCGGGGACGAGGAGATCATCCTTGGCCTGACAAACGGCGATGAAGCTTGGAACGTGGCCCCGGAAGTGCCCGCCATCGACGTGCTCGACCAATACCGGCAGGAGGCAAAACTCGCCGACGCCGTCATCACCAGCACCCCTGCTGACGCCACCCTGGCCTGGTGGCCGGCCGGTCTGTTCGGCGAACCGCACCTGCACACCCTGCGCGACGTCCTGCTTCACGTCATCACCGAGACCGCGTGCCACGCCGGCCACCTCGACGCGGCCCGGGAGCTCATCGACGGCCGCCGCTGGCTGATCCTGACCTGACCCTACCCCGGGCCTTCGAGACTGTGGCGTTGCCAGCACGGTCAGTGCGGGCGAGAGGTGACCATCCGCCTCGCCAATCTCCGCCGAGGGCTGCGAGCCTGCCGATACTGCCGGCTCCACGAGGGTGCCGAGCGCCGATACGCCCCTGGCACCGCTGAGGAGATCATGCGCGCGGCAGGCCTTGAGCCGCTGGTCCCGTGCACCGGCCGGATCAAAGACCCCTGGCCCAGCCATTGCAGTGCCCGCGGCCACGAGGTCTCCCCCTCTGAGCGGCATCCTCAACGGCCAAGGCACGGCATGACGGCGGGCGGGGTCCAGGTGCGCAACGTGGCCCAGCCCGTGATCGACCGGGCGTTCGCCGTGTGCCACCTGCGGGCGCCGCCTGGAGCGCCGTGACGGTCGGCGCTCCAGGGCGGTGCGCGCTCCGGGTCAGTACGCTCTGCCGCTTCGCCCGGGATCCGCGAGTGCCATCAGTTCCTGGAGCCGCAGGCCGCGAGCCGCGTCGATGGGCGTGGACGTTCCCGATCGTACGGCCTCAGCGAACTCGCGGCGCAGTATCGGCCAGCACTCCTCGTGGTCGAGTTCTGCGGTGTCGTAGACGAGTTCTTCGCCGGGCCCGAACAGCTCGATACGGGTCCTGGCCCGCGGCAGGTTCACGGTCCCGGACAAGGAGGCCTGACTGACCGAGCCGTTCTCATGCTCACAGGTGAGTTCGATCCAGCGGCGCGGGTCCCCGGTCGCGCGGACGTCGGCGATAGGACCGACCGCGGTGTCCAGCAGATCGAGCAGATGCGGTCCGAGGTCGAGCAGGGCACCGTGCTCAAGGCGCCAGGCGGTCGCGAAGTCACCGCCCAGGAAGGCTCCGTGGAGATAGCAGGAGCGCGCTCCGGTGATCTCCAGTCCGGCGGCCTCGCGCAGGAACTCGCGGGTCGCCGGGTGGTAGCGCTTGGTGAGGACGAGCTGGGACACGACTCCCGCTTCGGCAACCGCGTCCGCCACCTCGCGCGCCGCGTGCACGTCCGGGCCGAGCGGCTTCTCCAGCAGCAGATGGCGGCCGGCCTTCGCGGCACGTACGGCGAGGTCCGCCTGGACCGCCGGCGGGACGGCGAAGGCGACGGCCTCGCAGCGGTCGAGCAGTTCCTCGAACGAGCCGGCGACCGTCGCTCCATAGGGTTCGGCCGTCTCCCGGGCGGCCTCGGGCCGGCGCGCCCACACCGCGGCCAGTTCGGTCTCCGGTCCCGCGGCGAGCATCCGGGCATGCATGGCCCGGGCCCAGGGGCCCGCGCCGATCAGGCCCACCTTGACCGGGGGCGACGTCCAGGGGCTGTTCATACGGGGGCTCCGTGCTTGCGGTCGGCGGCCAGGGCGGCAAGGCGCCCGTCGGCCTGGTCGGGCGCGTAGAGGTGCTCGACGACCAGGGCGGCCGCGCCGATCAGGCCTGCGCGGTCGCCGAGCTTTCCGGTTACGACGTCGAGTTTGGCGGTGGTGCGGGGCATGGCGCGCCGGTACAGGACCTCGCGCACACCCGTCAGGAAGGGCGTCCCGGCCAGGTCCCCGCTGAGGACCAGCACGCCGGGATTGAGCAACGTGACGACTGTGGCCAGCACTTCACCGATGCGCTGCCCGGCCTCGCGGGCGAGCCGGACGGCGTCGGGCTGCTGTTCGGCGAGCAGCCGGCGGACGTCCGAGCCGGAGGTGGTCGGAACGCCGGCGTCGGACAACTGGGCGGCCAGGGCACGACCGCTCGCGACGGCGGCCAGACAGCCGTAGGACCCGCACATGCAGAGCGCGTCGGTCCGGTCGTGCAGCCTGATGTGCCCGATGTCGCCGGCGCTGCCGTCGATGCCCCGGTAGATCTCGCCGTCGACGACGACACCGGCGCCGATACCGGTGGACGCCTTGACGAGGACGAAGGCCGAGCAGTCGGCATGGCCGGCTCGGTGTTCCGCGTACGCCATCAGGTTGGCGTCGTTGTCGACGAGCACCGGCACGGGTCCCGGTTCGCGCGAGGGGCCGACCTGCTCCGCGTACGCCTCCTGCATCCTCTCGCGGACGGGGAAGCCGTCCCAGCCGGGCATGATCGGGGGCTGGACCACGCGGCCCGTGGCGAAGTCGACCGGTCCGGGGACGGACAGGCCGATGCCGCACACATCCGTGGGTTCGGCGCCCGCCTCGGCGAGCAGCGGTGCGAACCAGCCGGCCAGGGTGTCGAGGACGGCGACGGGCCCGTCGCCGATCAGCACGTCCCCGGACCGGGCCGCGAGCACCGTGCCCGCGAGGTCCAGTACGGCGGCGCGGGCGTGCCGGGTCTCGAGGTCGACGGCGATCACGACGGCGTGCGTCGGGTCGAACTCGATCCGGGCGGACGGGCGGCCACCGGTCGAGGTGCCCGCCACATCACGCAGCCAGCCGGCCCGGTACAGCTGCTCCAGCCGGAGACCGACGGTGGAGCGCGACAGCCCGGTGGCTCTCTGCAGGTCGCCGCGTGTGTTGGCGTCGCCCCGGCGGATCAGCCGCAGCAGGTGTCCGGCGCTCGCCTGGTTCCCCGACATGATCGTTCCCCGTCCCCTCAGCTCTTGTCCGCGCCGCTGGTGAGCCCCTCGGTGAGCAGGCGCTCGGCGGCGAAGAACAGAACTACCACGGGGATCGTCAGGACCACCGACCCGGCCATCAGCACGGTCTTGGAGACCTCGATGCCGTTGGCGAGCTGGGCGAGGCCGAGGGACACCGTCCACTTGCCGGGGTCGGCCGCAAGGAAGAGCAGCGCGAAGAGGAACTCGTTCCAGGCGATCATGAAGACGTACAGCCCGGTGGCCATCAGCGACGGCGCCGCGAGCGGCAGGATCACCTTGCGCACGGTCTGCAGGCGGGTACAGCCGTCGAGGGCCGCGGCCTCCTCGATGGAGTACGGGATCGTGACGAGGTAGTTCCTGAGCATGTAGATCGACACGGGCACGGTCTGGGCCACGTAGACGATGGCGAGACCGGCGAGGCTGGAGGAGAGCCCCAGCTTCGCGAAAATCACGAAGAGCGGAACGGCCAGCAGTGTGGACGGAAAGAGGTAGACGGCCAGGAAGAGGGCGCTGATCTGCCGGCCGCCGAAGAACTTGAGGCGGCTGATGGCGTACGCGCCGGGCACGGAGACGGCGAGGGTCAGCACGACCGTACCGAGCGAGACGAGCGCGGAGTTGAGCAGGAGCCTCGTGAATCCCTGCCCGCCGTCCTCGGTGGGCGTCATGACGTTGCGGTACGTGTCGAGCGTGAACTCCTTCGCGGAGACCCACAGCGATCCGGGGTCCAGCAGCAGCGCGTCGATGGGTTTCACCGACAGCAGCACCATGTAGTAGAAGGGCACGATCGTGATCGCGGCGAGGAACGCGATCACCACCCAGCGCAGGACGCGGAAGAGCCGCTCCTCGAACTGCGCGCGCGTCATGGGCGTACGCGTCATGGCCGAGCGCATCATGACTGCTCCTCCTGGACCTTCTTGCCGAAGAACTTGAAGTAGAGGCCCAGCGCGACCACCAGGACGGCGGCGAGGACGAGGGCCTGTGCCGCGGCGGCGCCGACGTCGTATCGGGCGGTGAGGAAGTCGTAGACCCGGACGCCGGCGATGTCCGTTCCGGAGCCGCCGCCGGTGAGCAGGTAGACGTCGTCGAACTTGTTGAACGTGAGGATGAAGCGCAGCACGCACAGCAGCGCCAGGACCGGCATGAGCTGCGGAAGGAGAATGTGGCGGAAGTTCTGCAGCGGAGTGGCGCCGTCGACCTTGGCGGCCTCCTCGAGTCCGTCCGGCACCGCCTGGAGCCGGGCGAGGAGGAAGAGGAACGCGAAGGGGAAGTAGCGCCAGATCTCGAAGGCGATGACGGTGAACAGGGCCAGCGGGATGTCGAAGTGCAGCCCGAGCATGCTGATTTCGTACTCGCGCGTGGACAGGAAGGCGATCGGGTCGTCCCAGCCGAAGAGCTTGCGGCCCCATTCGTTCACGATGCCGTACTGGGGGCTGAGCGCGACCTCCCAGACGAAGGCGACGGCGACGACGGGGGCGACGTACGGCAGGAGCATCGCGCCGCGCAGCAGGCCGCGGCCGCGGAACGGCCTGCGGAGGGCGAGCGCGGCCACGAGACCGAGCAGCAGTGAACCGCCGGTGGCGCCGGCCGTGTAGACCACGGTCGTGAGGAGGCTGCTCCAGAATCCCGCCGAGCCGAAGACCTGCGCGAAGTTGTCCAGGGACCAGTTCCCGAGGAGACCCATGCCCTGGATGTCGACGAGCTTGGCGTCCTGGAAGGCGAGCAGCACCGTCCACAGGATGGGCAGCACGACCACGACCAGCACCACCAGGACGGTGGGCGTGACGAAGGCGAGTCCCGCGCGGTTCTCGCGCTGGCTGGCGGTGAGCGGCCGGTTGTCGGGGCGGGGCGGCGTGGCGGTGAGCGGGCGCCGGTCCTTGGGGCGGCGCTCCGTCGCGCCGCGCTGAGCTGTAGTCATGGGGTCGGTTCCTCGGCCTACTGGAGGGACTTCTGCAGTGCGGCGACTTCCTCGTTCGCCTCGTGGGCGGCTTCGTCCGGGCGGATCTGGCCGCTGGTCATGGCGCCGATGGCCTTGGGGACGGGCAGTTCGCCGTTCATCGCACCGACGAGGGCGCCCTGGCCCTGGGTGATCCCCCAGCGCTGCATGTTGCTGACGCCGTCGGCGAGCTGGTCGAGGAGCTGGTCGGAGTAGACCTCGTTCATGGGCCTGAGGGTGTCGACGCCGATCTTGCTGTGGCGCCAGGCGTCCAGGTACCTGCCCGGCTGTTCGGCGGTGCCCTTGCGGACGGGGATCTTGCCTTCGGGCGCCAGGCCGAACCAGTCCTCGTACCCGGCGCCCATCATGTACTCGATGAACTTCCGCGAGGCGTCCGTCTCGGCCGTCTTGGTGGTCACCCATGAGGTGACCTCGCCGAACTGGGCGGGCTTCGCGCCGTCGGGGCCCTTGAGGGCGGTGACGACACCGCTGTTGGCGGCGAGGAAGTCGGGGTCGTCCTTGCATTCGGCGCAGCTGGGCAGCGCGTCCTTGCGCAGCCCGGCGAGTTCGTCGAGCAGGAACGAGGACCAGATGATCATCGAGGACTTGCCGGCGAAGTAGGTCGCGCGGGTGGAGTCGACGGTCTGGGTCCCGGGTGCGCCGTGGTCGCGGGCGAGGGTGTCGTATGCCGCGAAGGCGGTGTCGCACCGGGGCGAGTCGAGCTGGACCTGGCCCTGGCCGTCGACGAGCTGGCAGTCGTTGGCCAGGGCGATGTTCTCGAAGCTCTGCTGGGTGAAGACGTCACCGGGGTCGGTGGCGGCGGAGATGCCGTCCCGTCCCTTCGTGTCCAGCCCCTTGGCGGCGGCGAGGAGCGCGTCGTAGGAGTCGGGCGTGCTCAGACCGGCCTGTCGCAGGAGGTCCTTGCGGTAGACGAGGAGCTGCAGCCAGGAGTCGGAGGGGACCGCGAGCTGTGTGGCGCCGTCGGCGGTGAGGCCGAGCGCGTTGGTGTTGAAGGTGCCGCGGCCGAGTTCGTCGACGATGGCCTTGGGGATGTCGGTGTTGAGCAGACCGTTGCCGTACATCTGCCAGGTCTGGCCCATCGGTACGGCGCCGATGACGTCGGGGAGCTTGCCGGCGGCCGCGGCCGACATGATCAGCTGGGGCATCTGGCCCTCGTCGACGCCCACGAGGTCGACCTGGATACCGGTCTCCTTCTCGAAGCGGTCGATGATCTTCTCGGTGGCCGCCACGCGTGGGGTCAGATTCTCCTGGGACCACACGGTGATCCTCTTGTCGGCCTTGCCGGGGCCGGTGGCGGTGGAGCAGCCGGCGAGCACCCCCATGCCCACTGCCGCTGCGAGACCTACTGCGATCGCCTTCGACCGCCGGGTCCTGTTGCGCATGTCCCGTCCTCAGTGCCTCGGTGCCGGCGTAGGAGCCCTCACCGACTTACGTCCATTAGGAAGGCATCTCAGCATCACTTTTGCGTGTTGACAAGACGTAAGTCGAAGATATTCTCGACCTAAGTGGTGAACCCAACCCTTCGGAGCCCTACGTGGAACGCGTCGTTCAATTCACCGGCCCTCGCCAGGTCGAGGTCGCGGAGCACGACTCCGCCCCGCTGCCCGCCGGTCATCTGCGGGTCCGCACCCGCTACTCGGGCATCTCGGCCGGTACCGAGTTGACGGCCTACCGGGGCACCAACCCGTATCTGACCCGCACCTGGGACCCGGAGGCCCGGCTCTTCCGCGACGGCGCCGCCGGCATCGAGTACCCGGTCGCCGGCTGGGGCTACTCGGAGGTGGGCGAGGTCACCGAGGTCTCCCCCGAGCTCGCCGGCACGCCCGGCATGCCGGAGGCGGGCGACCTGGTCTGGGGCATCTGGGGCCATCGCAGCGAGGGCATCGTTCCCGCCGAGCGCATGGTCGGCCATACCCTGCCCGCAGGACTCGCACCGCTCGCTGGAGCCTTCGCCCGCGTCGGCGCCATCGCCTACAACGCCGTCCTCGCCTCCGACATCCACCTCGGTGAGGACGTCGCCGTCTTCGGCCAGGGCGTCATCGGGCTCCTCACCACCCGCCTCGCCCAGCTCAGCGGCGCACGCGTCACCGCCGTCGACGCCCTCGACGTACGGCTCGAGAGCGCCAAGGCCCACGGTGCGCAGCACACCCTCAACGCCCGCACCGACGCGGTCGCCGAGCGCATCCGCGAGGCCACCGACGGCCTGGGCGCGGACCTCGCCATCGAGATCAGCGGTGCCTACCCCGCCCTGCACGAGGCACTGCGCTCGGTCGCCGTGGGCGGTCGGGTCGTCGCCTCCGGGTTCTACCAGGGCGACGGCGCCGGGCTGCGGCTCGGCGACGAGTTCCACCACAACCGCGTACAGCTGATCTGCTCCCAGATCGGCGGTGTGCCGCCGCAGCTCGCGGGCCGCTGGACGGTCGAGCGGCTGCAGCGGACCTTCCTGCGCCTGGTCGCCGAGGGACAGGTCGACGTCGAGTCCCTGGTCAGCCATGTCGTCCCCGTCGCGGACGCGGCCGACGCGTACGTCCTGCTGGACGAGCGCCCCGCGGACGCCCTCCAGGTCGTCCTGGAATTCTGAGTTTCGAGGAGAGAGACCGTGCTCAAGACCGCCGCCCAGGAACAGCTGCTGCCGGGCGCCACGCTTCAGGAGAAGTGGGACTTCGCGCAGGCTGCCGGGTACGACGCGATCGAGCTCCGCGCCAAGGGGGACTTCCACTTCCGGGACCGTCTGCCCGAGCTCCGGCAGGCGCGCAAGGACGGCGTCGTCATGCCGACCGTCTGCGTCGAGATGCTGCACTTCTTCGGCGCCTTCGACGAGGAACTGCGCCGTGACGCGATCGCCCAGATGAAGTCCCAGCTCTCGGTGATCGCGGAGCTCGGCGGCCTCGGGGCGCAGACCCCGGCGTCGTACGGCATGTTCTCGCGCCGGCTGCCGCCGTTCGAGCCCCCGCGCAGCGAGGAGGAGGACCGCGAGGTCCTGCTGGCCGGGCTCGCCGAGCTGGGCGAGCACGCCAGGGCCGAGGGAGTCACCCTCTATCTGGAGCCGCTCAACCGGTACGAGGACCACATGGTCAACCGGCTCGAGCAGGCGGCCGAGCTGATCCGTACGGTCGGCATCGACGCCGTGAAGATCGGCATCGACAGCTACCACATGAACATCGAGGAGACCGACCCGGCCGCGTCGATCCTCGCCCACGCGGACGTCATCGGGCACGCCCAGGTATCCGACTCCAACCGCTTCCAGCCCGGCGCGGGCCACCTCGACTGGCCCGCGTGGCTCGCCGCGCTCGAGGCCATCGGCTACGACGGCTACCTCGCCGCCGAATGCCGCCTGACCGGCGACCCCGTCGAGGCCGTGCGCTCCATTCCCGGCTTCCTGCGGCGGTCCGGCGCATGACCGCCCTGCTCATGGCGAACCGCCCCCTCGATCCGCCCGTGCCCGCCGCTGCCGCAGACCTGACGCTGCGGCGCGGCGCGGCACGGGTCCTCCTCCGCAACTGGACCGGCGCCTCCACCGTTCCCTCGCGCACCCTGTATCCGCACCAGTGGAGCTGGGACTCGGCATTCATCGCGATCGGGCTGCGGCACCTGTCACCGCGCCGCGCCCAGCGCGAACTGGAGACCCTCCTCGGGGCGCAGTGGGACGACGGGCGCGTCCCGCACATCGTCTTCAATCCGGCCGTGCCGCTCGGCGCCTACTTCCCGAGCCCGGACTTCTGGCGCTCGTCACAGGCGGGCGCCGCGGCCGGCGCCCCCGCCGCCATCGAGACGTCCGGCATCGTCCAGCCACCCGTGCACGCGCTCGCCGCATGGCTGGTGCACGAGGCGGATCCCGCCGAGTCCGCACGGCGCGGCTTCCTCGCCCGGGTGTACCCCAGGCTGACGGCCTGGCACCGCTACCTCACCTCCGCCCGGGACCTGGGCGGGGCCGGCCTGGCGGCGGTCGTGCACCCGTGGGAGCCGGGCATGGACAACAGCCCGTGCTGGGACGGCCCGCTCGCGCGCATCGCCCCGGCCGATCCCAGTTCCTTCCGCCGCGCCGATCTGGACCACGGCCACGCCGACGACCGTCCCACCGACGTCGACTACGGACGGTACGTGCGGCTCGCCGCTGACTACCGGGACTCCGGTTACGCGGACGACGGGCACGCATTCGCCGTCGAGGACCCGAGCGTCAACGCGCTGCTGATCGTCTCCGAATACGCCCTGGCCCGAATCGCACGGGCGACCGGCGCCGACCCGCTCGTCCACGAGCAAAGCGCGCAGCGGCTCACGGACGCACTCGTCTCGCGGCTGTGGGACGCCGAGGCCGGACAGTTCCTCTGCCGTGACCTGGTGAGCGGCCGGCTCGTACAAGAGCGCAGTGTCGCCGGACTCGTGCCGCTGATCGTCCCGGGCCTGCCCGACGACATCGTCCGTTCGTTGCTCGACACGCTCGACGGCCCGCACTTCCGGGCGGACGACACCGGCCTCGTCGCCAGTTACGCCCTCACCGGACACGCCTTCGACCGTACCCGCTACTGGCGCGGACCCGCCTGGTTCAACACCGCTTGGCTCATCGCGCGCGGACTGCGGCTGTACCGCGCCGACGACCGTGCCGAGCGACTGCGGGCCGCCTTCCTCGACACCGCAAGGACATCGGGATTCGCCGAGTACGTCGACCCGTTCACCGGGGACGGCCGAGGCACCCGCGACTTCGGCTGGACCGCCGCCCTCACCCTCGATCTGCTCACCACCCCGCATCCGGAGGCCGTTCGATGACCAACCCCGGCCGCGTCCTGCTCGTCCGCGACGGCACGTTCGCGGTGCTCGGCCCGGACGGCTCGATCGCGGGATCCCGCGGGACGGCACCCGACGGGCTGTTCCTGCGCGATGCCCGCCATCTGAGCCGCTGGGAGCTGACGGTCGACGGCACCGCTCCCACGGTGCTCGTCCCGGCGTCGGACTCCGTCCCCTCGACCGGCGTCCTCACCCCCGCCGGTACCCGAGACGAGCCCCCCGCCTACACCGTCTTCCGCAAACAGACGGTCGAAGCGGGGCGGTTCACGGACACCCTGCGCATGGTCAACAACCGCCCTGCGGCGCTGACCGCGCGGATCGAACTCGCGGTGGGCGCCGACTTCGCGGACCAGTTCGAGCTCCGGGCCGACGACCGCGTCTACCAAAAGCCCGACGCCGAGCACGAGGTCAGGACACTGCCGGATGGGGTCGAGTTCAGCTACCGGCGCGGCCACTGGCACTCCCGTACCACGGTCAGCGCCAGCCCCGCCCCGGACACCGTCGCCGCCGAGCGGCTGGCCTGGACCGTGACGCTGCCTCCCCACGGCGAGGCCGAACTGCGCCTGACGGCCGAGGCCCGACCGCACGGAGACCCGGTCGGCCCGCTGCCCGAACCCGAGTCCGCCCGCACGGATCTGCCCGGCTCGGCGGAACCCGACCTCCTGCGCGCCTGTCGGCAGGGGCTCGCGGACCTCGATCTGCTCCGGGTGTCCGCCACCGGGCCCGGCGGCGAGCAGGTGACCGTGCCCGCCGCCGGCATCCCCTGGTTCCTCACCCTCTTCGGGCGCGACTCGCTCCTCACCTCGTACTTCCTGCTGCCCTACCGGGCGCGCACCGCCGAGCACACCCTGCTCGCGCTCGCCGCCACCCAGGGTTGCGAGTACGACGACTTCCGGGGCGAACAGCCCGGACGCATCGTCCACGAGGTGCGCCACGGAGAGCTCGCCGAGTTCCGCCAGGTCCCGTACGGCCGCTACTACGGCTCCGTCGATGCCACACCGCTCTTCCTGGTGCTGCTCGGCGCGCACGCCGACACCACCGGCGACACCTCGCTCGCGCTGCGGCTCGAGAGGCATGCCCGGGCGGCCGTCGACTGGATGCTCACGGACGGCGGCCTGACCGAACACGGCTACCTCGTCTACCGGCCGGACGCGCGAGGGCTGGTGAACCAGAACTGGAAGGACTCCGCCGGCGCGATCTGCTTCGCGGACGGTACCCAGGCCGAGGGACCGATCGCGGTCTGCGAGGCCCAGGGGTACGCGTACGACGCGTTGGTGCGCACCGCGCGTCTGGCGCGGACCGTGTGGCACGACCCCGACTGGGCGGAGCAGTTGGAGGCCGCTGCCGCGGGGCTGCGCGAGCGGTTCCACCAGGATTTCTGGATGCCCGCGCACGACTTCCCCGCCCTGGCGCTCGACGGCTCGGGCCGGCAGGTGGACGCGCTCGCGTCCGATGCCGGCCACCTCCTGTGGTCCGGCATCCTCGACCAGGAGCGGGGCGAGCGCGTCGGTCGGCGGCTGCTGGAGTCCGACTTCTTCTCCGGCTGGGCGATCCGCACCCTGGCGTCGGGGCAGGCCCCGTACCATCCGCTGTCCTACCACCGGGGCAGCGCCTGGCCCCACGACAATGCCGTCATCGCACTCGGGCTCGCCCGGTACGGCCTGCGCGATGAACTGGACCTCCTCGCTTCCGGGTTGACGGCCGCAGCCGCCCAGAACCGCTACCGACTGCCGGAGGTGCTCGCGGGATACGGTCGCGAGGAGCACGCCGTCCCCGTGCCGTATCCGCACTCGAACTCGCCGCAGGCCTGGGCCGCGGCGACTCCGCTGGCCCTGCTGACCGCGTGCACCACCGACTCCGCGGCGGGGACCGCAACTGCGGCTACGTGGAAGGGATAGCAGGCGCGTCCGGCCGGAGCTGACACCGGGGACCGGTCGTCGGCTCCTCACCGGCTGCTGCGTCCGGGTCACATCATTCCGGGCCTGATACGGCCACGCCACGCTCCGGACTCGTCATGCGCGGCCCCCGCCACCTCCCCGTGGCGATCGAAGGCCTGACAGCCTGAGCGGGCTGGGCGACCTCGTCGACCCCAACCTCGTCGATCCGGCGGCAGTGGAGCGGCTGGATACGGGGTCGGCGTGGGCCCCGACGATGGACGGCGTCGTCGAACACGACTCCGGCGGACGTGGTGTGCCCGGTCCAGGACCTGGCCCGGCATTTCGGCGTGCGTGCTCGCATCGGTGCCGGTGCGCGGGTGGCCTACGAGCTCTGCTGGGAGAGGCGGCACCGCTGTGGCCCCCTCACCCGGTACATGCGAGCGAAGAACGAAAAGGACTACGACCGTGAAGGCACTGCAGTACCCCGCCATAGGTGCCGCGCCGAAGATCGCCACCGTCCCCGATCCCGAACCGGAACCAGGGCAGGTCATGCTGAAGGTCACCGCCGCAGGGGTGTGCCAGAGGCCGTCCTCTCCAACGCTCAGGCCGTGACGAAGGTCCGGACCTGACCGGCGGCATCGGCGCCGAGGGCGTGTTCGACTTCGTCGGTGCGGAACCGACCGTACGCATTACGCGGCCGTCGCCGCGGTGCAGGCGGAGATCAGCATCGTGGACCTGGGCGGAGGAGCGCTGCCCGTCGGCTTCGGCTACCTGCCCCTACGAAGCATCGGTCTCCTCTCCCTACTGGGGCTCCCGCAGCGAGTTGATCGAAGTCCTGGCGCTCGCCCGCGACGGCAACGTCTCGGTCCACACCGCGACGTTCTCCCTCGACGACGCACCCCTCGCCTACGAACGCCTCCACGCCGGGAAGATCAGCGGCCGAGCCGTCATCCTCCCCCACGGCTGAACCGGTTCGCCAACGCCGACGGGGCGGCACAGATCCGCACCGCGCGGGTCAGGAAGTACTGCAACCGGTCCGGGCCGCTGGGGCCCAGCACGCCTCGGCAGCCCACCAACTTGCCCGACAAAGCCGCGGCCCCTCTCGATCAGCTCTCGCCGGCGCGGCTGCTCTCGCCCGGCCGATGAAGTCGAGTAGGCGTGCCGGTGCGCTAGGCGAGCCAGCCGTGGAATTCAGCCCACATCGCCCAGTCGCGGGCGCAGCCGTCTCGGGTCTTCTTCGGCCGAATGTCCCTCAGGTGCCCCTCGGCGCCGTTGCGAGGGGATCTGACCCATGCGACGTCCTCCACCGCCCCTCGCCAGCCACCAGTCGCGCCCCTCCCCTGCACCGCGCACTACTGCCGCACCGAGCCTGACCACTCAACCCGCAGCAGTTCCCAACCCCCGCCGCGCTGCGCTGGATACGGCCGGGGAACCTTGCCGGACGGCAAAGCGTCCGTGCCCGAGCGTGTATCAGACGGCGGAAGACGGGGTCCCTGGAGCGCGGCGCTTGAGCCGGCCGGCAACCGCTTCCAGCAGTTCGTCGGAGAGGCCGGAGTCGGCCACGGCCCGGGACATGAGCGTGGCGCCGACCAGGGCGCTGAGGGTGAGCATCGACTCGGCCCGGGCCTCCTCGGCATCGTCGTCGAGGCCGGCGATCAGGTCGAGGTATGCGCGGACCTGCTTCTCGTAGGCCTCTTTGAAGTGCTGGTCGCCACGCCCGGCTGCGGCGCCGAGCGTGACCAGGGCGCAACCGGTGGCCGGCGCATCGCGGTGCTGTTTGGCGAGGTAGGCGTCGACAAGGCCGGCACGCGGATCCTGCTTGTTCTTCCGCGCGGCTCTCTCCATTTTCGCCGAGCCCTCGGCCAGGGCCACGGCCGAAGCCTGGGCGATCAGGTCGTCCCGGGAAGTGAAGTGCTTGTAGAAGCCGCCGTGCGTCAGCCCGGCCTCCTTCATCAGGTCCGCGACGCCAGGCCGGGTCACGCCCTCGGCGCGGACCTTGCGGGCCGCCATCCGCAGCACCCGCTCGCGGGATGCCGCCTTGTCGGCCTGCGAGTGCCCCATGTCGGGCCTCCCTTCGAGGTGCGACGCATGTCGCCGGACGACTAGAAGATGCTCATCATACACATGGTGGGGAAATGCTGATACGACCTGCACTCACTTGACTTCCAGGATGATGCGGCTAATCCTCTAATCTAGATGTTCCACATCATCCAGAATGAAGGAGACACGATGACCGAGACCTACGACCCCCGCCGCACGGCGGTCCTGCTCGTCGACCCCTACAACGACTTCCTCTCCGAGGGCGGCAAGGTCTGGCCGCACTTGGAGCGCATGGCGCATGAGGTCGGCCTGCTGGACCACCTGCGCTCCGTGGTCACCTCCGCCCGCGAGAGCGGCATACGCGTGGTGTTCGTCCCGCACCGCCGCTGGGAGCCGGGTGACTACGAGACCTGGGACCACCCGAGTCCCACCCAGCGGAAGATCCAGGAGCGGCACAACTTCGCCCGCGGTACCTGGGGCGGCCAGTTCCACCCCGACTTCCAGCCGCAGGCCGGCGATGTCGTCGCCCAGGAGCACTGGGGGCAGAGCGGATTCGCCAACACCGACCTGGACCTCCAGCTCAAGCAGCACGGCATCACCCACGTCGTGATCGTCGGCCTGCTGGCGAACACCTGCATCGAGTCCACCGGCCGGTTCGCCATGGAACTCGGCTACCACGTGACGCTGGTCCGGGACGCCACCGCCGCCTTTCTCCCTGAAGAGATGCACGCCTCACACGAGCTGAACGGCCCCACCTACGCCCACGCCATTGTCACCACGGACGATCTCACCACCGCATTCACGGGAGCCCAGGCATGACGCTGACCGGAGAACTGCTGATCGGAGCGGCCTGCGTACCCGCCACCGCAGGCACGATGAGGGCACTCAACCCCGCCACCGGCGAGCTCCTCGATCCCGAGTTCGCCGTCGGCGGCCCAGCCGAGGTCGACCGCGCCCTCCGCCTCGCCGACGAGGCCTTCGACAGCTACAGCCACACCGGCCCCACCGAGCGGGCCGCGTTCCTCGACCTCATCGCGGACAGGCTCGAGGCGGTCAAGAACGAACTCGCCGCCCGTACCTCACTGGAGACCGGACTGCCCGCTGCCCAGTTCGAGGGTGAGACCCTGAGGGCCGCTGAACACTTCCGCAAGTTCGCCACCGTTGTCCGTCAAGGCCGTTTTCTCCAGGCGACCATCGACCCCGCACAGCCGGAGCGGCAGCCCGCACCGCGCATGGACCACCGGATGCAGAAGGTGGCCCTCGGCCCCGTGGTGATCTTCGGCGCCAGCAACTTCCCGATCTCCTACTCCGTCGCAGGCGGCGACACCGCCTCCGCCCTGGCCGCCGGCTGCCCAGTCGTCCTCAAGGCGCACAACGCCCATCCCGGTGCTTCCGAGATCCAGGGCCGCGCCATCCGGCAGGCCGTCACCGAAGCGGGACTGCATGAAGGGGTTTTCTCGCTGGTCCGGGGCGCAGGCAACGAGATCGGCGAGGCACTGGTAGAACACCCCCTGGTCCGGGCGGTCACCTTCACCGGCTCCGAGGGCGGCGGCATGGCCCTCTTCCGCCGGGCCCAGCAGCGTCCTGACCCCATCCCCGTGTTCACCGAGATGACCAGCGTCAACCCGACCTTCGTCCTGCCCGCCGCCCTGGCAGCCCGGGGCGCGGAGATCGGTACCGGCGTTGCCCAGCGCGCGCAGTACAACGTCGGGCAGGCCTGCCTGAAGCCTGCCATCCTCCTTGCCATCGACGGGCCCGGCTTCACGGAGCTGCGGGACGCGGCCACGGCCGAGGTGGCCAAGACGGCCGCGCGGACCATGCTCACGCCCGGCATCCACGACTCCTACACCCGCAACGTACGGCGGATCGAGGAGGGCGGCGCCACCCGGATCGGCGCGGGAGCGGACCCGATCCGCACATGGGACGGCCAGTCTCTGCTGTATGAGGTCACCGGTGGGCAGGTGCTGGCCGAACCGGCCCTGCGTCAGGAGGTCTTCGGCCCATCCATCCTGCTGGTCAGGCTGACCGACATGGAGCAACTGCATCACGTGGCCCGCGCCTTCAGGGGACAGCTGTCCGCCACGATGCACGCCGAAGCAGCCGATCGTGCCGCCGCAGAGCAGCTCCTGCCGATCCTGGAGCGCCGCACCGGCCGCATAGTGATCAACGCCTTCTCCATGCCGCAAGAGGTCTCCAACGCCTCCGTCCACACAGGCCCCTTCCCGGCCACCTCCGACAGCCGCTTCACCTCCGTCGGAATGAGCGCGATCGAGCGATTCCTGCGGCCGGTCACCTACCAGGGCTTCCCCGACGAGCTGCTGCCCGAGCCGCTGCGCGAGGCCAACCCACTGCGCCTGTGGCGGCTCGTCGACGGCGAACCCACACGCAACTGACCCCCACGGCTCTCACCCACAGGCCCCCTCCGTGCCCCCCAAGAAGCCTCACACAGCCGCTGGTCAACAGAACGCCCACGACCTGGGCGTCTCCACCACGGCGGCAGGCATCATCACCACGGCCAGCCAGATCGGCTACACGCTGCCTCGACTGCGGGCGGTCAGGCCGGCCGGGCCCTGGGAGCCGGCGGCACCGGACCGGCCCTGGGGGCGCTGCTTTCTCGCACCGTCCGGGAGTCCACTCGCAAGCAACGGGACATGGCGCGCCGACTGCGTGGCAGCTGCCCTTGCCGCTGCCTCCCTGCTGCTCGTCCTGCCCAAGTCCGGCGCGCCTGACTCGCCTGTCCGGCCTCCTCGACGCGGCGATCTACGCAGCCTTGTCGGCGGTCCACGAGGCGGGCTGTCGGCCCGCCCTCTCGCCGCGGGGAGCTGCACCCAACGGGGCCGGACGACGAACCCACGGATGAAAGGAGCATATCCATGACAACCTACGACCATGCGGCAGCAATCAGCGAACACGAGGTCTGTGAAGAGGTGCGCAGAAAGCTGCTGGGCGCATGGGAACTTGTGTCCTACACCGCGACAAGCCCGGACGGCCAGATCATCCACCCCCTCGGCCACCGGCCGCACGGTCTGATCATCTACACCCCCGAGGGCTACATGTCCGCCCAACTGTGCCGCAGCGACCGCCAGCGCACGCGATCCAACCGTCTCGAGGAAGCCACGGCAGAAGAACTGACGCAGGCTGCAATGACCTACGTCGCCTACGGCGGCCCCTTCCACGTGGTCGATCCAACAACCGTCGAGCATCACGTCACGGCCAGCCTCTTCCCGAACTGGACCGGACGGCCCCAGATCAGGACGGTCAGCTTCGAAAACGAGTACCTGAAACTGAGCCTTGTCACCCCCACCCGCCTCTGGGGCGCCGACCGATCGGCCGAACTCACCTGGCGCCGACTGGGCTGATGCCGGAAGGCGCTGCAGAACAGGTCGCGGCCCGATACCGAAGGCGCGTTTGTGGGTGTCGCCCTGCCAGTAGGTGCGGGTGACTTCCGCCGAGCCGCGAGGGTCGAAAACGGCAAGGTCGGTGAGCAGGCCGGTGGACGGCTCAACGGGGGGCGCCGGACAGCCAGTCCAGGGCGTCCTGGAGCTGGAAGCCCTCGACCTGTATGCCCGCTCGGTCGACGGCGCGGAGTCGACCACCGCGGTCCTGTGCGTCATCGACGACACCAACCCCGCCATCGCCTACAGCAGCGCCGGCCACCCTCCACCAGCCCTGCTGCACCCCAACGGCGCCGCGGACTTCCTCGACCAGGCCCCCAGGCAGAGTCCCCGTTCACCGAGGGAGCCAGCCTTGTGCTGTACACCGACGGGCTGATCGAACGCCGCCGCGAGGACATCGATGCCGGCCTGACCCGGCTCGCCGCCTCCCTCACCTGCCACCAGGACACCGACCCCGAAACGCTTGCCGACGCCCTCCTGACCGACCTGATGCCCCCTGCCGGTCCCACCGACGACACCGCCCTGGTCGTCCTCCGCCTGTGACAGAGGCGGCTACCCAGCGCTCCCCCGTCGGGTCGTCGGCCGCTCCGCCGGGAAACCGGAACGGTTGGCGACCCGCGCAGGGGTGGGCGGCCTCGTCCGCATCGGGGCGCTGGGCATCCCCCAGCCCGCCGGCTTGCCCAGGGTCCCCTTCGTCGTCGGCGATACGACGCCACATCCGGCCAAGGCTCGCTCTTGCCTGCGACGGCTGCTCTGCAAGGTCCAGGCGGCAACTAGGCAGATCGCCCTCGGCCCCCTCCCGGGAGGTGCGACGCAAATGCGGCCACGCGCGGCAGGCGGCTCGACCATCAGGCCTCAACCGCGCGGTGGAAGGCAGAGCTGATGGCGCGGCGTCCCAAGACACCGAAGCTGGTGGCCAACGAGCGGCTGCGCGGTTGGCGGGACGTTCCGGCCGAGACCGTGGGCTGCTCCGGAGTGAGGGCGTGGCGTCGGCTGCGGGACTGGACCGAGGCTGGCGTGTGGCCCCGCCTGCACGCCGCCCTGCCGGCCGAGCTGCGGCGAGCGGACCTGCTGGACCTGGACGACTGCGCCATCGACGGCTCACATGTCCGGGCCCTCAAAGGGGGGATCGCGTCGGCCCCTCGCCTGTCGACCGCGCCCGCCCCGGCTCCAAGCACCATGTGATGTCGTCGACCGACACGGCACCCCGCTGGCCGTCACTCTCACCGGCGGAAACCGTCACGACGTCACCCCGCTGCTGCCGCTGCTGGACGCCGTCCCACCGATCCGGGGCCTGCGGGGACGCCTGCGTCGCAAGCCCCAACGCCTGTACGCCGACCGGGGTTACGACTACGACAAGTACCGCCGCCTGCTGTGGAAGCGCGGGATCGAGCCGATGATCGCCCGACGTGGCGTCGCCCACGGTTCTGGGTTGGGCAAGGTGCGTTGGGTGGTCGCGTGCGCCTTCGCCTGGCTGCACCAGTTCAAACGGCTCCGCATCCGCTACGAGCGACGCGCCGACCTCCATCAGGGCCTTCTCGAACTGGCCTGCAGCGTGATCTGCCTGCGAAGACTCCAGCAGAATCGCCGCTCGCCGGGTCAGTAGCGGAGGCGGGCCTCAGACCCGTCGATGCGCAGCGTGCAGTTCTTGAAGACCTGCAGCAAAGATTGCCCGCCGCCGACCGGGGCCAGCGTGAGCTCCAAGTCCCGCAACGGCTTTACCACGGCGACGGTGCGAGAGCCATCCGGGTCCGGGCCCCTGAGGGCCGCCCATGCCTCGAACAAGGCCCTCACGCTCTCCCAGCCTGGCCCCGGAGTGAAGCGCGCCAGGAAGAACGGCTGGTCACAGCCGTACTCACTGAGCTCACCGAGCAAGACGTTCCCCTGCAAGAGCTGCCACTGCGTCACGACTCGCCCCCCGTTCTCAACCGCCCAGTCGAAGTCGCATCTTCGCAGTACACAACTGTCGGGCCAAGCACGTCATTCTGAAACGATAGTGAGCCGGGCGTCCGGTGACGAGCCGACGGACTGCCTTGTGCGGCTGCTCAGCGTACGCGGCCGAGGTGGATGACGCTGACGCGGATCTGCCGGTCGTCGATCTCGTACATGACGCGGTAGTGGCCGACATGGATGCGCAGCAGGTCGGCGCTGCCGAACGCGCCGTCGGGCCGGGGGTTTTCGGCGAGGCGGTCGACCGCGGTGAACACCTGCCGTACCCCGTCGGGGTCTTCCTTGGCCAACCGCTGGCCTGGGCGAGGGCCTCGGGCTCCCAGATGACCTCGTAGCTCACGCCTCAGCTCCGCCGAACACGCGGCGGTACGCCTCGTCGTGCGGGATGCCGGCGTCCTCGCCGCGGGCCTGGCGGGCGCGGTAGGCGGCCAGGGCCCGTAGTTCCTGGAGTTCCAGGGCGTCGGCGGGGCTGACCAGTACGGCGATGGTCTGGCCATGGTCGGTGATGGCGACCGGTTCACGGGTGGCGCTGACCGCGCGCGCGATGGCGCCCAGGCGGGCGCGGGCTTCCACGATCGAGTAGGTCGTCTCCGTCATGCACACCACCTTAATGAAGTGTGCACACCTTGGCAGCTACCCATCTGTGGCCGCGCAGCCGGGGACGATCACGACCTGGGCGCTGTACCTGGAGCCGGCACTGTGCAGGCCCCTCCTCGCGGACCTGCGCGACGCATACGCCCACACCGGACGGCACACCGACTTCCACCAGCGCCTGACCCGCCTGCACGAGGACTACCAGCGCCGCCCCGGCCTCATCCACCGCCTCGACCGCCGTGACCTCCGGTAGGCCCGCCTTGTCCGGGGCACCGGGTGGGACGGGCTGGAAGCAGCGTGAACGCGGAAACGTGATCGGGCACGAGATCAGCAAGTCGTGGGCGGTCGTCCACGACAACACCCGCATCCCGTCCCTGCGACGCCTGTAGATGACCGCCACACCCCGCCTGTGGCAACTCGGAGACGAGGAGGCCGGAGGCCAGGAACAACAGCCCGCGCTCGTGGACGGGCGACCCGGGCCGCTGCCGGGCCGCCGGGCCGGGTGAGGACACCGTCTTCGCGACCGAGCCGGAGCCGGCCGCCCGCATGATCGGCCGGTTCCTTGACGCCGGGCACCGCGTGGGCCGGGTCGCGGGGGACGAGGTCTACGGGGGCGTGTCAGGCGCGCGGCTTCATCGGCACCCGCGGGAGTTCGGGCGCGGGAAGGGGATCTCCCGGGTACCCGATCACCTCGCCGAACCGGGAGCCGTTCATCCAGTCCTCGCGGGCCTTCTCGATGTCCTCCTGGGTACGGCCGACGAAATTCCACCACATGAGGATCTCCTCGCCGAAGGGGGGCCCGCCGAGCAACAGAGTCACCGCGGGTGCGTCCGAGTGGTTGGTCACGGTCAAGGTGTCCCTGCCGACGGGGAGGTAGCCGAGATGGGACGGGCTCAGCCGAGTGCCGGCCAGGGAGACGTCCCCACTGTTGACGAGGAGGCCGTGCTCGAAGGCGGGGTCGACCGCGAGGGTGACGGTCGCACCGGGGTCCAGACGAAGTTCGGCGCCGAGAAGGGGGCTGAAAGTGGGGACCGGTGAGGTGTCACCGGCGAGGGAGCCCAGGAACACCTTGACCTCGCCTCCGTCAAGGGCGGCGGCCTGCGGGACGTAGTGGTGGAAGTCGGGGCCGGTGTCCCGGTACCGGTCCGGGAGCGCCACCCACAGCTGCGCGCCATGCAGGACGTCGGTGCTCGCGGTGGAGACCTCCGAGTGGCAGATGCCGTGTCCGCCGGTCATGAGGTTGAGCTCGCCGGGGCGGATTGTCGAGTGCGTCCCCAGGCTGTCGCGGTGTTCGATCTCACCCTTGAAGAGCCAGGAGACGGTCTGGAGCCCAATATGGGGATGGGGTGCGACATCCATGCCGCCGGTGACCGCTGTCTCGTTCGGGCCGTAGTAGTCGGCGAAGCACCACGCACCGATCAGCGATCGGGATCGCTGCGGCAGGGTGCGCCGTACGTTCATCGCCCGGGGGCCGCCCAGGGGCACGTCGCGGGGGGACAGGATCTCTACGGTGGCCTCGGCCTGGGTCTCATTCATCGTCGCACTTCTCACAACAGGTAGTTCAAAACTTCGACGTTTGTTCTTGATGGATAAGGGGTGCTGTGACGTTGTCGGGTCTGGAGGTGCCTGACGGTACGTCAGGACACGATGGTCCCGCGGTCCGGGTCTGCGTTCAGGCTGCGGTAAGAGGATCTGTTGTCGTCGGTGCGGGCTCGCCGGCTCCGCCGGTCACGTCGCCGGGGTCAGCGTGCGCAGCCGTGCACGCTCGGCGTGGGTTCTCGTCAACGGACCCGTCACAGAAGGCCTGAACACCTCCCTTTTTGCTGGTGGATGCGGCCTGTGACCGCCCTGCCGTAGGGGGCGGTCGGGAGCGCGACACGGCGTGGATGACTGAGTCAACAGGCTCGGTCGTTTTACGGCCGAGAAGTTGACCGGGTCGCGGGGTGGTGCAGCGGCGGCCCGTCGGCGTCGTGCAGGTGGTGGGCGGGCACCCGGCGGCGTCCGGGAAGCAGATCCCGTACCACCGGTGCCAGGACGGCGCCGGCCATGGGGGCCAGGAGGTAGACCCACAGGAAGCCGAACTGTCCGGCGGCCAGCGCCGGGCCGAACTGGCGGGCGGGATTGAGGCTGCCGCCGGTGCTCGTGCCCAGCAGGACGATGCACAGGCAGACGAGGACGCCCACCAGATAGGGGATGAAGCGCGTCAGTTGGTGTACCGACAGGAACAGCCCCACGAGGAGCACGATGACGCCGGTGGACGCCGTCTCCGCCAGGAAGAGCCCCGTGGCCGACCAGCCGGGTGCAGGCTGCAGGGCGGTATAGGCCACCGGAGGAGCGCCGACGGCGCTGCCCCACACGCCGCGCGCCGCGAGCACGCCGAGCAGGGATCCGGCGAGCTGGGCCACGATGTACGGCGCCACCGCCGCGCCGGGGAAGACCTCGAAGCGCCACATGGCGATGGAGATCGCCGGGTTCATGTGTCCGCCGGACTGCTTGCCGGGAGGGCTGAGGATGAGCCCGGTGGCCAGCAGCCCGGCGGCCACGCCGACGACGAGCAGCTTCAGGCGGATTCCGGGGATCGCCTCGGAGAGGGCGGACGGGCCGATGACCCAGCGCACGATGGTCGTCACGCCGAACAGCAGGACGAAGGTCAGCAGGAACTCCTGGGAGCTGCGCCGGAAGGCCAAGGAGGGTGCGTTGGGGTCGCTCATAGGGAGGGGTTTCTTGTTACGGGGGATGGGGGGAACGTGCTCCGCGTCGGCGGGCACGGGTGTTCCCGCCGACGTGAGACGGTGAGGGGCTGGAGTCCCGGGATCAGGGGACGAAGCGGGTGCCGGAGATCTCGGTGGGCTCTTTGGGGGTGAATCCGCGCTGGGGGCGTACCACTGGCGGTGCTGCTCGGATTCGGCGACAACCTGGCCGAGGAGTTCGGCCTGGCGGGCGCCGGAGATGCTGGGCTTGGCGGTGGCGCGGCTCGGCGATGGCGCCCAGGCGCTCTCTGTGACTTCCTTGCAGGCTGCGTGCAGCAGGGCCCGTCGGCGGGTGCCGGACTTGCCGATGTGCCTGGCCCCCTGGGGTGCTGTCAGCTTGGGGCGGGTGCGCAGCGCGTCACGGGTGAGGTCGATGCGCTCCTCCTCACTGCTGCACTGCTGGTACAGCAGCGCCCAGGCGCTGACTTGACGTCGTCCTTCGCCGGTCGGCTTCACGCCGCCCTGGGTGCAGGGGGCGGGCGAAAGGGGGCCTCCCGGTATCACTCGGCTCGGATTCCCATCCCTGAGCTACCGAGAGGCCCTGCCTTCATGCGCGTGGAGTCTGAAGGTCCCCCGGCCATTCAGCCCTCATGTTCCCTGATCGGTGGGGATGCTGCTTCTATGCAGGGAGCATCGGCAGCGTGAGGTGGGAGGGGTACTCCGCGGTGTGCAGGACGGTCTGGGTGGCCACCTGAGGGATTCCGTCGCCGGGGTAACCGGAGTTGGAGTTCCGCGCCCACTGCGGGAAGTCCGAACTCGTGACGTCGATGCGCAGGCGTGCCCCTGCCGGGATGCGAGCCGACACCGGACCGAGATCGATGACGTACTTGTAGACCTCGCCCGGGGTGATGGGCTGGGGCGCGGTCAGGGACTCGCGGAAGGCGGCCCGCACGATGCCCTCCTGCAGGTTGCGCGAGCAGCCGTCCTCGTCGACCAGGCACAGGCGCGCGGTCCAGTCGGTGTCGGTGGCCGAGGAGGCCGCGTAGAGGGTCAGTGTCACATCGCCGACCACGTCCACATCCCGCTCCTGCGCAGCGGTCGTGTAGACGAGCACGCCCTTGCCGTTCTCACGCTGGCACTGGCAGGCCGGGCCCATCGGCGTCAGTTCCTCGACGCAGCAGGAATGGCCACCCGCGCTCATGACCGGCGCGTTCGGGTCGTAGATGTAGAGGTCGGGCAACTCCTCACCCGGCGTGTGGGCGTCCAGGGTGCCGTCGCCGAAGCGGGTGTTGGCGCGTCCCTGCGAGTGCAGGAAGAGCCGTTCCATCCGTGCCTCTTGCGGAGGCCAGGCCGAGAAGTCACGCCAGCCCGCGCCGAGGACGTAGGTACTGACCGCAGATTCGAAGGTGCCGGTGCCCGTCTCCTTGAGCGTCTCCGTGAAGAACCGCACCTGACAGTCGTCGACGACCTTGGAGTCCGCGACACCGTCCTCCACCTGGGCGACGGGGTACCAGGGCATGTGGTGGAAGGGTGCCACCACGAACTTCTGCCGGGCGGCGACCTCGGGGCTGCCCGCGCCGTTGCGGAGTCCGACGAAGTTGCGCTTGGTCCCCGACACGAACACGTCGTAGAGACCGGCCACATGCAATCCGGGCACCTGGATGCGGCTGTAGTCGCTGTCGATGGACCAACGCGCCCAGTAGTCGTCGTACGTAGGGTGCTCGATCCAGTCGAAGTAGTAGGGCGTGATGTCCCGGTCGAGAGCGGGAAAGGTCTGCGGATCCATCCAGAAGTTGTCCGGCGCGTGCATCAGGGCGCCGCTGAGCGCACCGATACGCTCCTGGTCGCCGCGCCGGACCGCTTCGGCGATGCCCAGGTAGGCGGCCCAGAACGCGTTGAACCCGTAGGCGAAGGCACCCCCGTTGTGGGTCCATCCCTCGTAGGCCTGGGAGCCCGTCAGGGCCGGGCTGATCGCAGCCAGGCTGGGCGGCTGCTCGACCGCGGCCAGGAGCTGGGTGAACCCGGCGTAGGAGAACCCGTACATACCCACCCGGCCGTTCGACCCGGGCAGGCCGGCCGCCCACTCCACGGCGTCGTAGCCGTCACGGCCCTCGTCACGGAACGGGTAGAACTCGCCCCCGGACGCATACCGACCCCGTACGTCCTGGACGACGACGATGAACCCCTGATGGGCATACCAGGCCGGGTGCGCGAACGCCGTCTCCGACTGGGCGCCCTGCTTCCCGTACGGGGTGCGCTGCAGCAGAACCGGATAGGGACCTCCTGCCGCGTCCGGGCGGTAGACGTCCGCGAGCAGTTCGACACCGTCACGCAACCGACACCGTACATCGCTTTCCAGGGTCACCCCGGGAAACCCCGTGACAGGCTGCACCATAATTACTTACTCCTCATCGCTATTGGTGTTGCATCTCTGGTCTCGGTTCAGTCACAGACGCAGACATCAAGACGAATCCGCCTGATCCTGAAATCCCGGCAGGGTGTCCTGGTGGTATTCGGCGTTGTGCAACCGGTCCGAGGAACCGACCGTCGAGACCGCGCGCCGGGCCGAGCCATCGATTCGCCCCCTCCCGTCTCCCCCTGGCGGGTACTGATCGGTACCCGCACAGCGCCGTGAATTGCGCGACGGTTGGTTCGGTACTTCGTCACGTACTTCGTCACCTGCTCCGCTGGATCAGGCTATTGCGAGTCTGGGGCCGGCCTGAGATCTCAGGCATCAGTCACGTGACTATGAGCAGACACGATCGGCCCGGGCCCTACCCGCTGCGGACCGCGCGCGGCTCCGTGCCGCGGGTCTGTTCCGGAAGGCGTACGAAGGGCTCGCTCACGGCCTCCTGCCACCCCTGGCCATGCCCTCGTGCACGGCGCGCAGTCAGATGACCGATGTTCGGGCCCGGGACGCGAGTGGAGGATGGTCCCGCGTCTGTCAGGTAACAGCGGGGTCCGTGGAGGCGATCATCATGATCCGGTCACCGGGCCGGCGCCTCGCTGCCGGCTCATCCTGCATGGTGGTCGGCTCATCCTGCATGGTGTGGGTAATGCCGTGGCAGATGCGGAGGGATCCCGCCACTCAGGACAATTACGTCACGAGATGTCCGGGCCAGGAGCGACCTTCCGGTAAAGACGGAAATTATCATCCATCAAATGTTTCAAATAGAAGTCGCTGTTCGCGGTTCGCGCTGATTTAGTGTAAAGGCTGCCTGGAGTGGGGCGAATGGACCGCCTCGAGGTGACCGCGTACACGCCGAGGGGGAACCTTGACTCAACTCCATATAATTAATGAACTACCCGTGCTTAATAGCAGCCCGTCCCTTTGGGTTCCAAGACGAGAGCCGCCGTAAACGTTCCTTGTTCCGCAAGGCGCCCCCTGTCGGGTGATGCGCAGCACGCTGGTGAAGATCCGAAGGAACGACTATGCACAACGCTGGGCCGGCGGACCCAGCCGCGCCTGACGAAGCCGCGCGGCAGTTCGCCAAGGTGCGCCCGAAGCTCATCGGCCTCGCCTACTGGACGCTCGGTAGCAGGACAGAGGCCGAAGACATCGTTCAGGAGGTGTGGCTTCGATGGCAGATCATCGACCGGTCCGGCATCCGTTCCACAACAGCGTTCCTGATGACCATGACCATCCGCCTGGCGATCAACTACGCTCAGTCCGCCCAGGTGCGGCGGGAAACCTACGTCGGGCCCTGGCTGCCTGAACCCGTCGACACGAGCCTGGACCCACAGGCAGGCACCGAGCAGGACGAGACGCTCGGTTTCGCGGTTCTCTTCCTCATGGAGAAGCTGAACCCGACAGAACGGGCCGCCTACATCCTCCGGGAAGCCTTCGACTTCCCATACCCGCTCGTGGCAGCCATCGTGCAGACCAGCGAGGGCAACGCTCGACAGTTGGTCTGCCGGGCCCGCAAGCACGTCAACTTGACCCGGCCCTGAAGGGCTGGGTTTGGAGGTAGGGCACCACTGGCTGTGGTGTGGCCTCCTCCGTCCGGACACCCCTATGGGTAGCAGGGACGCGTGACTCACGCCCCGCGATCCACACGGCTTCGCCCTTGCGGCCGATGTTGTGGGACGCGTTGTCGTCCGCGTGCATGAGGGCGCCGCAGGACCGGCACGCGAACGTTGCTTGATCGGCACGGTTCTTCCGGTCGGTAGAGCCGCACTCGGAGCATTGCCGGCTGGTGTACGCCGGATCGACGTACACCAGCGGCACCCCAGCCCGCTTCGCCTTGTACTCCACGAAAGAGGCGAGCTGGTGGAAGCTCCACGAGTGCAGTGTGGTCCGCTGGTCCTTTCGGAGCCGTACCCGGTCGCGGATGCCCGTGAGGTCTTCGAGGGCAACACCCGCGCCGGTGCGCTCAGCGGTGGTGACGATGGTCTTGGAAATGATGTGGTTGACGTTCGCGGCATGCCGCGACTCCTTGCGGCTTCGGTGCCTGAGCCGGCGCTTGGCGGACTTCGTGCCCTTGGCCCGGAGCTTGCGCCGGAGTTCGAGCTGACGCTTGCGGTGCCGGTTCATCCCGCGTCCAGCGGCCCGGTATCCCGTACTGGCGGTGGCGATATTGACGATGCCGAGGTCGATGCCGGGGAACCCGTGGGGATTCTCGTTGACCGGTGCTTCGGGGATATCGCACACCGCGACCAGGTAGAACGCGCCATCGCGTTCGATCAGATCGGACTCGCCTTTACGGTGCTCACGAAGCGTCTTGAGCGCGTCGGCGGAGCAGACGAAGCGGATGTTCTTCAAACGCCCGGCGGTGGTCCACATGCTGACGGTATGCGCGTCGTACTGCCAGGACAGGCACCGGTCGTCGTACGGGTGCGCGGCCCGGGACGGAAAACGACCGGCTCGGACTCGGCCTTGATCCGGCGCTTGCCACCGGGCTTGCCGAGGTTCCCGGCCCGGATGTTCGCCTTCAACGTCGTGCAGGCGTCGCGGACCTTCTTGATGGTGTGCTGCGCGGCCTGCGCGCCGAGTCCGCGTTGCTTGAGTTCGGCACAGGTGTGCTTGCGCAGCTCGTACTCACGCGGCACGCCACGCTCGAACGCTGTGCCCGATACCCAGTTCGCAGACTCATTGACCGCGTGCAGGGTCGCCGACAGCGCGCAGGCCTGGTCGGCCTCCGCGCTGTCGGCTTGACCTGCACGACGATCTTCACGGGGCCCTCGGCTCATTCCTCCTGGAGGGCGGCGAGCGCGGCGGCGAGCTTGCCCCGGCTGGTGATGCCCAGGCGTGGATAGATCCGGTACAGGTGGGCTCCGACGGTGCGGTGCGAGATGAACAGCCGCTGGCCGATCTCCCGGTTGCTCAGCCCCTGTGCCGCCAGCTCGGCCACCTGCATTTCCTGGGCCGACAGCTGCTCGCTGGTGTGCGCGTGCCGCCGGCCGCTCGACTCGCCGGTGGCACGCAGCTGCTCGCGGGCCATCTCGGCCCAGGGCTGCGCGCCGATCCGGTCGAACTCGTCGCGGGCCGTGCGCAGCGGGTTCCGGGCGTGAACGTTGCGGCGCTGTCGGCGCAGCCAGCGGCCGTGGTGCAGGTGCAGCCGGGCGCGCGACAGCGTCCAGCTCGCCGGCAACGCGGTAAGCGCTGCGGCGTAGCGCTCCTGCGCGGTGTCGTCCGGAGCCAGCACCGCGTCGGTGTAGGCGAGCGCGACGGTCATCATTTCCGAGGGCAGCCGGCTGGCCAGCTCGGGAAGTTCGGCGAGCAGTTCCCGGGCGTGCTCCACGGCGCCGGCGGCCACTGCGGCGTCCGCGAGGTCCGGCGCGAGCAGCCAGCGGCTCACCGAGTGGTAGTGCGGGTCGGCCGGGTCGAACGTGCGTGCGAGAATGGTGTATGCCTCGGTTGCGTGCCCGTCGAGAAGGGCGAGCAGCCCGTCGACCTGCTGCGCCACCACGGTGACGTACGGCATGTCGGTGAACAGGCTGTGGGCGCGCAGTTCGCGGGTCGACCGCACTGCTTCCTCGGCCTCACCGCGCAGGGCCGCCACCAGGCCGGCCGCCGCCTTCAGGGCGAGCCACACGATCCACTCCCCGGTCTCCTCGGCCAGAGCGAGCCCTTCGGCAGAGTCCTCGCGCGCCCGGTCGAGCTGGCCGAGGAACAGCCGCGGCCAGCCGGCGGCCAGCGAACGGGCGAGCAGCCCGAGCATGCCGCGTGACCGCCATGCCGCGGCCGCCAGCCCCAGATACCGGGCGGCGCGGCTGATGTCGCCCATGGCCATCGCGCCGTCGCCGAGGAAGTGCAGGATCCGGCCGTCCTCACGGTCCGGCTCGAGGCCGTCCAGCCGTGCGAGCACGTCCGCCCCGTGCCGGTACGGCTCGGCGTAGGCCCGCACCACCAGCACGTGGGGGGCGTTCGGATCGGGGTTCCACCGGTCCAGTTCGGCCACGGTCTGAGCGCGGACCTGTGGGTCGCCGTCCTGGCAGAAGCATCGTGCGGCGGCACGCCACAGCAGGTTCTCGGCGACGTCCGCGCCCCCTGCGTCGAACGCGCCGGCCGCCGCGGTGACCATGTCGTGGATCCGCCGGTGCGGTTCGTCCGGTTCGAATGCGGCATTGTCGTACACGACCAGGAGGCGGGCCCGCTCGACTGGGCCCAGCACGCTCATATCGGTGCGGTCCAGCAGCATCTGGGTCTGGACGCGGTCGTTGATCTCGCTGGACAGCTCGGCCGCCCGGACCAGGATGCCGGTTTGGCGCTGCGCGTCGTGGACGAGTTCGGCCGCCTGGCGAAGAGCCGGGACGGCCGCCGCCACCTTGCCCCGGGCCTGCGACGTGCCGGCGAAACGCTCGAGCCGGGCGGCCAGTTCCTCATCCGGGCCGATCGTGGCCGCGGCCTGGTGAGCGAGCTGGCGCTCGGGGGTGTCCTCCATGACCGCTGCCAGGGCGCGGTGGGTGGCCAGCCGGTCGGCGACCGAGGCGCGGGTGTAGATCGCCGAGCGCATCAGCGGATGCCGGAACTCGGGAGTGCGGCCGACCAGGGTGACCAGACCCGCGTCGACCGCCTCCTGCACTGCGTCCACGGAAACCGCCGAGCCGAAGAGGTGAGTGGATACTTCCAGCAGCCGGTTCAGCGGCGCGGCCGGCTCGGTGGCCAGGGCCAGGAGGAACGCGCGGCACTCCTGGCTCGCCGAGTCGCTGCGCGCGGCGAACGCGTCCTCCAGCCGCTGGGTCAGCGGCAGGCCGTCCATCTGGGCGGTCATGCCCTGCACCGCCTTGGGCAGCTCGACCAGGGCCAGCGGATTACCCGCGGCGCGCTCCAGGATGAGTGTGCGCAGCGGCGCCGCAAGGCCGGGCGCGCCGGCGTCGAGCAGCTCGGCGGCGGCCGTCCCACCGAGCGGTCCCAGACGCAGGTCCGGGTGTGCGCTCGGGGTGTACGAGTCGCAGGAGTCGATCCGGGCGGCGCAGACGGCCACTATGGCGAAGTCGCGGGTGCGCCGGGTCACGAACCTGAGCACGTCCCGGCTGGACGAATCGATCCACTGCAGGTCGTCGACGAGCAGCAGGACCGGCTGCCGTTCGGCCGCGTCGGCGAGCAGTTCGAGTACGGCAAGTCCCACCCGGAATATCTCGGGCTCGGTCTCCGTGACGCCGAGGGCGCCGCTCAGCGCCAGCCGATGGGGGGCCGGCAGGTTCTCGATGCCCCGGGCGATGGGTTGCAGCAGCAGTTGCAGTGCGGCGAACGGCAGCCATTGCTCGGTCTCCACGCCCGACGTGCGCAGCACCCTGAAACCGCTTTGTGCGGCCTCGGCGCCGACTGTGCGCAGCAGAGCCGACTTGCCGACGCCGGCGGTGCCATGGACCAGCAGCGCATCGCCGTGCCCCGCCGCCGCGTTTGACAACACCCCGCGCAGGGTGCGCAGCTCCTTATCCCGGCCGATCATCGCGCGCGTGCTGCTCCTGGTCTGTGCAGGGTCCCCCGCAGTTGCGTCTCGAGATGCCCGCCCTGCAGCGCGAGCGCAGGCGTGCGGGCCGGGGCGGACGGCGAGGAGATGGTCCCGGTTGCCGCCCGGCGATGCCCGCCGTCGTTGCGCCTGTCACCGCCGGCCTGCGTGGTGGCAGAACGCTCGGGCATGGCCGGACGTTCGGTCACCACCACCGTGGGTATCGAGCTCAGCACGTGGAGATTCCTCCGGCAATGGTTACTACACACCATATGGTACCTGTCAGCCGTGATGACCTGGTACGCGGTGTGCTGTCCGGCGCGGGAGCCGGACAGCGGCCGCACGGGGCGCGGCGTTCGCCGATGACCGGATGCTCCCGGGCCCGGTGCTGTGCCTGTTCGGCGCGCAGTTGCTGCATGAGCCGGGTGAAGCGGGTGCCGCCCAGGGAAAGTTCGGCTGCGCGGATCGCGCGCTCGATGACGGACCGCGTAACGCCGTGCCCGGCGACAGCGGGCCGGGCGACCGCCACAGGCCGGCATCGCCTCGAGGCAGGTGAGCTGCTCCTCGTCGCCGCAAGCGTCCACGGCGGCCTGAAAAGCCGGCTCATCGAGTTCCGCGCCACCCAGCTGCCCGCCGGACAAGACGAGGGGTAAAGCAGGGTGAATGTCACAAATCGGGCCGCCGTCCGGTCCTAGAGGATGACTGGACGGTGTGACTCATGGCGCTGTCGATGTCTTCGGTCAACTCTCTTCAGGAGGAGAACAACATGAGCCATGTCCACATCGCACACCCCGAGGCACCGGGGCGTGACGAACTGGTTCCCTCGCGCTACGCGCTGAAGGTCGGCGACATCGACGTGATGGTGATCAGCGACGGGGTGATGCCGATACCCACCGTGACGTTGGCCCCCAACGCCGCCAAGCCCGACCTGACCGCCTGGCTCGGTGACATGTTCCTGCCGCCGGAGGTGTGCGACTGGCCACTGAATGTGGCCGTGGTGCGCACCGGTGGCCGGACCATCCTCGTCGATTCGGGGCTGGGAACGGAGTTTCCGGGCTTCCCGCGAGCCGGGCAGCTGGCCATGCGACTGGAGGCCGCCGGAATCGACCCCGCATCCGTGACCGACGTGGTGCTCACCCACCTGCACATGGACCACATCGGCGGCCTGCTCGTCGACGGGCTGAGGGGCCGGCTCCGCCCGGACCTGCGGGTCCACCTGGCCGCCGCCGAGGCCGAGTTCTGGGACGCACCCGATTTCTCCCGCACCGTCATGCCGGCACCGGTGCCGGACGTCCTGCGAAGGACCGCCTCGCGCTTCCTGGACGTGTACCGCAGCCAGTTGCGACCGTTCGAGACGGAGTACGAGGTGACGCCAGGAGTGGTGATGCAGCGCACCGGCGGACACACCCCCGGCCACAGCATCGTCCGCCTGGAATCCGGCGGCAACCGGCTGACATTCGCCGGCGATGCCCTGTTCCAGCCCGGGTTCGACAAACCCGAATGGCACAACGGCTTCGACCACGACCCCGAGCTGACAACCCGCGTCCGGATCCGACTCCTCAAAGAACTGGCGGCACGCGGCGAGCAACTGGTCGCAACCCACCTGCCGTTCCCGTCCGTCTGCCACGTGGCAGCCGACAACAACGCCTTCCGTTTCGTACCGGCCGTCTGGGACTACTGACCGCACCCCGGCCCCGGGCCGACACATGAACAGCACACGAGAGGCCAGCCCACCGCCGGCAGTCCGGCCACCCGGCGCCACACCACGCCGGTGCCGGGTTCGTACCGGCCGTCTGGGATTACTGACCGCACCCCGGCCCCGGGCCGACACATGAACAGCACACGAGAGGCCAGCCCACGGCCGGCAGTCCGGCAACCGGGCGCCACACCGCGCCGGAGTCGGGGCAGCCGTGCACAAGGACGACCGCCGCCCGCCCCGGCGCGCCGCGCCATCCGATCACAGCCGGCCCGGCGCCCCCGGCAGCGAACCTGCGAAGGGCGGGCCGATCATCACGGGATCTCTCCCCGGCCCTCCGCGGCCCCGCCGGAAAAGCTCCCGCAGCGCAGCCCGCCGTGCCAGTACCTGGGCCACACCGGCCACCGCCGCTCCCAGCGGGCGATCTCCGAGGACGGCAGGATCTGCAGCCAGCCGAGGACGGCAGGATCTGCAGCCAGCGCGGGTCCCGGGCGCTGCGGTCGGGACGCGTCTCCTCCCTGACCATGGAGCCGTACCGGTCGAGAAAGTCCTCGAGGGCATTGGCGTCGGCGTCGGCGTTGGGCACGATCTCCTGCCGGAAGAACCGCGCGTGCCGCCCGACCCCGGGGACCCGGGAGAGCCCGGCCTGCCAGTCGTCGGCCGCCACACCGGTTTGTGGCCAGTGAACGGCCGGCTCACAGCCACGGACCGGCCGCTCAGGGGGCAAGGCCGTCCGTCTCAGCCTTCGGTCATGGGCCAGGTCTCCCAGGCCAGGTCCAGTCGGCGGTAGGCGTCGTCGAACCAGGCGTCGACCAGCGGCACGGTCACCGTCACCGTTGTCAGCGACATCGATCGATCCCTGATCGTGACCTGCGCCCGCTCCTCCTCGGCATCCCGCTCGATGAACACCTCAGGCCCGCGTGCGTCCTCGCGCCACGCGACGTCCTGCCCGGCATCGAGCGCGTCCAGGACCTGCTGCCACTGCCTCAAGTCGCCCTGAGTGACCGAGGTTCCGAGGCTTCCCCGTACGAAGGGCGTTTCGACCAGAAACTCTCCGACGAGCCCGTCGGCCGCGTCCGGCTCCCGCCGCTCCGCCCTCCCGGCGAGCCTCAGGACGACGCTGTTGCCCTCGCCCTCCAGCCGAATCAGATCGATCGGCCCCTCAGCAGTCACCAGTACCCCTCTCAGCTCCCGGATGGTGCGAGAACCCTAGCCATCACGGGACCTGCGGCGGGAGCTCCTCCATCCGGAACCCGACCGTTCACCGTCGCCCCGGCGGCTTGAGTCCCGGCTGTCACCTCTCGGATGCATCCTGCAACGGGCTCAGCCCGATCCGTGCCATCACGAGGACCGGTGTGTCGATATCCATACTCGCGACGCCCATGGCAAAAGGACGGCCGGCGATCTCCCACCTCGTCGACTCGACGAAGTTGATGTCGCTCAACAGATCCAGGGCCGAGGAAGACACAGGGACTCTCCCCTCGACCGCGGCGAGCAGCTCGGCAAGCAGGTCACAGTAGATCGGAATCAGGGCGTCACATGCATCGTCCACCGCGTCGGAACCGCGCTCGTCCACGTCTTCCGGATCCACCTCCAGAAAGACGATGTCGACGAACCACACATCGCCCTCGCTGCTCAGGAAGGCCTGGCGTGCGCCACTCCTCCACTGCCGGCAGTACGGCGGTGCTGTCGACCCCGTCGAAGTGCACGACCAGTACCCGGTTGACGATGTTGACGAACGGGTTCGGGCCGATCGCAGCGCCGTGGAAGGCGTACCGGGTGGGGTGCGGCGCGGCCGCAATGCCGAAACTGCGCACCGCGTGGATCCGGCCCTGGCCGCAAAAGCGCTCGCGACAGGCAAGAGCAGCCTCGCGCACCGCCTGAAGCCGGCCGCCCCGTGGCCACACCTCGTGCACGCCCGCGAATTCCTCGATCGTGCGCATGCCGGCGCCGAGGATGTCACCGGGCGGTGGCTGCCCGGTGCCGGGCACGCTCACCGATCCGTCCTCTCTGTCCTCTCCCTGGTCCGTGGGGCGGCGCCGCCGGTCTGTGTCGCGGTGCCGCTGTCGCGCTCGTAGGCGGCACGTACCGACGGGTCCGTGAGCGCGGCCAGCTGGTCGGGCACGACCAACCGCAGCCACCCTGCCCGGGCCCTGGCCGGCAGCAGCGCGCAGACCCACGGGACCAGAGCGATGTGCCGCGGTACGAACACCTCGGGCCGGGGCCGCAGGACCACGCCCAGGACCGTTCGGGCGACGTCCTGCGGGGTCAGACGGCGGGTGGCGCCGGCGCTGGTGCCGATGGCCAGCTCGGTGTCCACGACACCGGGCATGACAAGGGAGACCCGGACCCCGCTGCCCCGCAGTTCGGCCCGCACCGCGGAGCTGTAGCCGAGGACGGCATGCTTGGTGGCGGCATAGGTGGCCTCGCCCATGAGAGTCACTTTGCTGGCCGCGGACGCAATATTGACGATGTGTCCGCTGCCGCGGGCACGCATCCGGGGCACCGCGAGCTTCATCCCCCGCAGCACCCCGTGCACGTTCACGTCGAACTGGCGGACCGCGGTCTGCTCCGCCTCCTCCGCGAACGGCCCGACCCACATGATCCCCGCGTTGTTCACCAGCACGTCCACCGGCCCCAACCGCTCCTCCGCCCGGTCCAAAAAGGCCGCGAACGACGCGGTGTCCGTCACGTCCAGCGCGAAGCCCGCCGCCTGGCCGCCCGCGCGGCAGATCTCCTGCGCCGCCGTTCGGGCCGACGCCCCGTCCAGGTCTCCGAGCGCGACCAGGGCGCCGGCCCCCGCCAGAATGTCCGCGACAGCCCGGCCGATACCGCGGCCCGCGCCGGTGACCGCGACCACCCGGCCCCCCAGCGGCGACCGGGCCGAACCGGGCACCTGTCTTCCCCTCGCACGGCGTACCCACTCGTCCGTCATGCCTCTCCGTCCCTGCACCCCACGCGCGGGCCGCCCACCAAGCCTCAATCCGACACGGAGCAGGGTCAGATCGGCCGGGCACGCTGTCAAGAAGTCCGACAAGAAGCAGTGAGGTGGGCGTGACGGCACCGGGCGGGGGACGCCGGCACGGGGGCCGTGACCCGGCACAACGCCACAAGAAGCGGCCAGCACGGCCGACCGCCACCAGGCCGGAACTGCCCGGCACCACCGACTACGCGGTGGGGCAACCGACGAAACACAGCTCGCGAGAAAATACGCGTCGCGAGGTCAGCGGACCTGATGCTCTCGCCTGACCATTTCCCATCTCGCTGAAGGTTGAGCATTCTCATCGCGCGGGGACTGCGACTGCTCAGTTCACGTAGCCTCGCGCCTTGTGAAACTCATAAGAACGGTGTCGGGCCGCTCGTGGCTCGAGTGGTCAAGCAGTGGCGTGTCCCGTTCTCAGACGGTGGTTCTCAACGGCCTCCGGGACCTGTTGGAGGCAGGCCAGTACGAGGAGGTCGAGGCCGGGGCTCTTGCGGCCGCGGCGCGCCGTGGCTGGGACCGGAGCCTCATGGGGGTGTGGCTCGCCAGGGCCATGGCCCTGGCAGCCGGCATCGCTCACGGGCGCGGGGCGGATCTGCTGGCCGAACTCGACGCTTTGATCGCGGAGTTGGAGCAGACGGAGGGCGCCAACCGGAGACTGCTGCTGGCGGTCCGGGCAAACCGTGTGGTGGCACTCGTCGGCCAGGGAAGGTACGCGGAGGCAGAGGCCGAGGCGCAGGACATCCTGCGCGCTGCGACCCGTCTCGCGCACCTCACCGAGGTGTGGAGCATCGAGCTGTCCGCTTTGGACAGCCTGGCACAGGCGCTGTGCGGGCAAAGCCGCTACGAGGAGGCGGAGGCCATAGCCCGCGGCAACCTGCCCCGGGCGGAAGGACACCGTGAAGCCGGGTTTCAGTGTGTCTTGGTGCGCAGCTTGAATGGGCAGGGCCGTTTTGAGGAGGCTCTGGCCGAAGCCCGTCGGATTACGCAGCATGTGACCCGCGCCGGCAGCGGGGTTCAGGGCATCGTCATGGCCACAGCCCTCCACGGTCTGGGCCGGCGCACCGAGGCGGAAGCCACAGCCCGTGGCGCGTTGAGCGCCTGCGAGCAGTTCCTGCATCCGGACCACCCCCGCATTCGAGAAGCCCGTACGCTGCTGGCGCGCATTACCGCCGCGGACCCACTCCCTTGACGAGAACCCACACGATCTTGGACGGCGAAGGACCACACGCGTAAGGAAGCCGGGATTCTCCCTGCTCAACGGCGGGATCCATACACGGCGCGGGACGCATTTCCGCAGATCAGAGAATTCCGTCGGCTACACGGCTACGTCGGTGAAGAACATCTGCCGGCAGGCCGGACTCACCGAGCGGTACTTCCACGAATCGCTGCGCGACCGGGAGGATCTGCTCGCCACGGTCCACGACGAGCAGATCCGCGGCATCCAGGTGGCGACCCTCGCCGCAGCCGACCAGGCCGGTCCGGAACTCAAAGCGCAGGTCCGCGCCGGCCTGGACGCATTCGTCCGCACCCTGACCGATGATCCCCGCAAGGCCCGCACCGTGCTGATCGAGGCGGTCGGGGTCGGCCCCCGCCTCGAACAGCACCGCCACGCGGTCATGCACGAGTTCGCCGACTTCACCGCCGCCCGCGCGCTCCCTCACATGGGGACACCGACGACGCCGAAACTGCCCACGATGACGATCGCACTCGACGGCGGCGTCAACGAACTCCTCGTCGACTTAACGCCCGGCCGCCGGCAAAGCAGCATCGAGGAGACCGTGGATCTGTGCACCCCGCTGACCGTCGCCGCATACGACGCAGTGACCCGCCAAGCCTGAGCACACCACCCCCGTCGACTGGACGCTCGGCAGCCAGAAAGGCAGCGTCGAGGAGATCGTGCATCTGTGCACCCTGCTGATCGTCGCCGCATACGACGCAGTGGCCCGCCAAGCCTGAGCACACCACCCCCGGCCTTCTCGCGACGCGGCCGGAACGAGACCAAGAACACCGCGCCGCCGCCGGCCCGAGCTGACCGCGGCCAAGCAGGAACGCATGGACTGAACCATCACCCGCCCGCGGCCGGCGAGACGCCCGCCCCCATCACACCGGGCAACGCCACACTCAAGCAAGCCGGACATCACCGGACATCGAGGAGCAGGCCGCAAAGACGTCGCCAGCGTCGCCGCGGCGAGGCGGGCCTCACACGGGTGAAGTCCGCGACCCAGCACCGGTTCGGGGCGTGTCGGCGACGAAGTCGCACGCCACCAGGTCCGGCGCGCGCTCGGCAGCAGGGTCTGCGACGGTCGTACGGAACCTTCCGGCCGCGGACCGCTCCGGCGATACCCAAGCTCGCCCATGAGCCGTTCCACCGCGCAGCGGGCCACCTGGTGGCCCTGCCGGTGAAGTTCCCACCCAGATCGTGCGGGCCCCATGGACACGGTAGTTGGCGTCGAATACCTGCTGGATCAGTATCTTCAGCTCCGCGTCGCGGGCGGCCCGCAACTTCTTGGGCAGCTGAGCCAGGGCGAGTCGGGCGGTGGTGATGTGGTCGGCGGCCGTGTTCGAGCCCGCGATGCCAGGGCGAGGGAGAGCGGAGACGAGTTCTCCCGTTCCTCCCGGGCCGTGGTCGACGAACCCCAAGAGCGGGTGGTGGCCGTAGCTCTTCTCCCAGGCTGCAGCCGCGTCCTGCTTGCCCGAGTGTGCGACGACCAGGACCCCGCCGGGTCCACGATCACCTGCCGGCCAGCATCCGGAGCCTGAGCGCCAGCCAACTCCCGGAACTGTATGCGTACTTCGGAACGTGCGGCGCGGATCGTGGTCAGAGCCTTCTCGCCCGAAGCGGCGAGGGTGTCGATCAGCCGGGAGACCGTCGGATCGGAGGCGACCGGCCCGAACACGGCCGGCTCGGACCGCAGCAGCGCGCATCGCCAACACCTCGGCGCGCATTGCCAGCACGTTGGCGCGCGTTGCCAACGAGTTCCTCACTGCTCCTCGGCACACTCATGAATGACCACGGTCAAGCGAGGTCCCTGAATACTCCAATGGAGGAAAGTTGAACCTTTCTCGGAAGTTCGTCACGGCTGCGGCTGTCGCCGTCACTTCGGTGGCAGGTCTGGCTGTCTCAGCGCCGCAGGCCAGCGCGGCGACGACCTGCTACGGCGGTTCGGTGGCGATCAACCTGCCGCCGAACGGATACAGCTCGGTGTACACCACCAGCTCCCGCTGCAACGACATCAACCTGCGGATCGACTCCGGCGGCGGCCAGTGGGTAGCGGTGTGCTGGGCCAAGTACCAGACCTGCCAGAAGGACTGGACCTGGGTCCCCGAGGACGTCGGCTACAGAGTGGTCGCCTCCGACGTGCTGGACGGGACTACGTTCTACTTCGTGACGACGAACGGCGGCGGGACGCGCTCCGGGCGCACGGCCTACTAGCCGGCTGCGCTTGCCCGGGCAGTCGGCGGGGCTTGCCCAAGGAACCGTGAGGGTTCCCGCCGGGCGCCTGGCGCGGGGGGCCAGGCGTTGCACTGGGAGGGCGGCTGGAATAGCGGTTCCACGGGTGGGTGCAGAGGCGGTCCCGGGGTGCACCGGGACCGCTGCCGGAGGTGGGGCAGGCATCAGGCTTGCCCACGGTGTTGCCGCTGATCAGGCCCTGTGGGCAAGCCCTTTCCGGTCTCCGACACCTTTACTTGGCGCTGTGTGCCGGCCTGCGCAGGCAGGGACGCGTGGCGGTATTCGGAAGGGGTGACGCCGTATACGGTGCGGAAAGTGCGGGTGAAATCGTCAGGACGAGGGAAACCCCAGCGGGCGGCTGTCGCGTGGATGGGCCGCGCGGCCAGAGACGGGTCGGCAAGGTCGCGTCTGACACGGGTGAGGCGCTGACATCGGATGTACGAGGCGACCGTGGTGCCGAAGTCGCGGAAGAGCCGGTGCAGGGACCGCACAGACATGTGATGGGCGGCGGCGACAACGGCGGGCGAGAGCTCGGGATCTGCGAGGTGCTCGTTGATGAACGCCTGGACCTGCAGGAACCGCGTCCTGTGGCGGGTTTCGACAGGACTTTGATCCTCGGCGTCGGTGTGGTGCGCCAGACATGCAGTGATCAGATCGAGGAGCACAGCGCCCAGCAGCTCTCTGTCGGCGGGCCGGTAGGTGCCGGTGCCGGTGACCAGATCGGTGAGAAACCCGGCGAGCAGACCCCCGATCCCTTCCTGTCCCGGCAGCCGGGTCGCCAACACGCGGTCCGCACGGCCCGCAGGTAACAGCAGCGCAGCTCTCGGAAACTGCACCACCACAGAGGCCGCCGTGCCCTGCCGGGCATCCACCGCGCACGTGTAGGGGCGAGAGGTGGAGTACAGCACCAGATCGCGGGCACCGAGCGATGCCTCGCACCGCTCCTGGTCGATGAGCTGCCGCCCCCGCATGCCGAGCCCCAACGCGTACATGCCGGGGTCAGAACGCCGGATCAGATCCGGCGTTCTCCGGCACCGCATCGACGAGTACGTCAGGGCAGTCACCTGCACCTTGCCCATGTCCCCAGTTCGCAGCGAAGCCCGGAACGCGGCCGCGTCGTCGACGACGAACTCATTGGGCGTCAGCATCCGATCCGTGATGTCATGCCACGCAGCGACCCGATCCGCCGCCGGCAAGTGCCGGCTGTCGAACGCCGTCTCCAGCATCGCCCCATCCCCTTCCATCCGGCCTATGAGCCCGGATCCACCGCCTCGTTGTGCCGGCAGATCATGGACCTGAACGGACAGATGCCCTCTGACTTGGCATGATCTCGGCCGCTGAGACCGAAACGTTCCGCATCGAGAGGGCACCTGACGACTCCGAGCCTCTCATGATCCGGGACAGGCGCCGGTGAATTTCAACGAGTCCAACCTCAAGCCGTGCGCCGGGATACCGGCCCCGGCTCTTCTCCCCCAGCGGACCGCCCTGGCAGAACCTGCCCAGGGCCGCGTGCAGGTGGTAAGTCGCAGTCCTCGTAATCGCCTTCCTGTAGAAAGCAGACCACCCGAACGGCGGCGAAGGGAGACGACGCGCGCAGGGGGCCACGGGCCTGAGGGTGACGACGTGGCCAGGGATGCCCCGGGTGTCGGCGGAGGCGTGCGAGGAGAAGAAGTTCAAGGCGTCGCAGCAGGTGCGGCCCGGATGCGCCCGGCCTCATCCGGGTTGAGGAAGTCTTCGCGGGCAAGCTCGGCCAGCACCGTGCCGCCGCAACGGCAGTCGGCTCCAGCACAGCGGGCTCGGGAGCGCGGCTTCCGGGGGTCCCAGCTCAGCGGAGGAAGCCAGCACTCGCCCCGCACCCTCGGCTCCGCGGCTGAGGATCCGGCCAGTACAGCGCGCAGCCCTGCCACGCTCGGGGCCCGGTAGCGCTGCCGTCCGCATCCCGATGTCTGGTGCGGCGGAGTGCCGGCTGGAGAGTGGCGTGCGCGGGGAGCTCCCATCCCGTCTGCCATCGACCCAGGCAGAGCCGAGCAGACGCGACCCCTGGCGTCCGGTCGTTCGTACAGTGGCGCGCTCCACCTGGACGCCAGGGACCACGCCCGCTCCACGGTGTGTGGGACGACGGCAGACGGGATGGGAGCTGGGGAGAGTGGTGGGTCAAGGAAGGAAGTGGGTGCAGCTTGACTGCAGGGGGCACAGACCCGGCTGGCGGCCGCTTTCTGGGAGCGGCCGCGTCGCGGCTAGGTTGCCCGGGCCGCGAGGGACTACCAGCACCGGACAACGTGGCAACGCCGCGCCGGGTCCGACCGGATGCCTACAGCCAGCCGCGTTTGGCTGCCTGCACTCCGGCCTCGAAACGGCTCCGGGCTCCTAGCCTGTTCATTAGACCTGTGGCTATACGGCGGGTGGTGCGGTGGGAGATGTTGAGCCGCAGCGCAATTGCCTGGTCGGTATAGCCGGCCGCGAGGAGTTTCAAGACGGTGCACTCGCTGTCGGCCAGGTCATGTGCGTGATGCTGCGGTGTGTCGGCGAATGGTTGGGCGCTGTCCCAGACCATCTCGAAGAGGGCGCCGAGCAAGGCGAGGCATCCTTCCCCAGAAACGACGAGAGCGCCCGCCGCTGTGTCATCCCACTTAACCTCGATCTTGCGTGACGGCCCATCGGTTCCTCGGTGGGCCGTTTCGGCTTCTCGGTGCGGTGGCGGGCAGGTCGACGGCCCGACGGTCGCGTCGGGTGTGCGCCGGGTTCCACGGCTCCGGGGTTGTGCGCGTGCTCGTCGGGACAGGTGTTGTGGCTGGTCATCCGAGCTTCGGCAAGGCTTGCAGTCGCTCGAATGCATTGGTGATCAGGTTGGTCCAGGGCCAGTGCCGGGCGAGGCGGAGGTAGCGGCGGCGGCCGGTCGTGGCGAGCTGGGCCGCGGC
>NZ_JBEOXF010000064.1:0-41986 GCF_040296405.1 Streptomyces sp. NPDC002133
GGTGCCGATCAGCCGCGCGCGGGGCCCGCGGAGCTGCTGGATGTCGATCTCCAGGCCGGCGAGGAACAGCAGGAAGCCCAGGCCGATGACCGACAGCATGTCGACGGCGGTGTCCGCCTCGACGACGTGCAGCACGGCCGGGCCGAGGATGATGCCCGCCAGGATTTCGAGCACGGCGCCGGGCAGGGGAAGCCGGGGGACGGTGGCGAGCAGAAGCGGCACACCGGCCGCTATGGCCAGCACGATCAGAAGGTTGTCGTAGCTCATGGGGACTCCAGTGGCGAGGAGGCTCTTGTCGGGTTGCGGGCGTGATCTCCCCGCTGCTGGCCGACATCGCCCTGCACGTCCTCGGCGAGGCATGGCAGGACGAGGGCCGCCGGCGGTGCTGGTGAGGTACTGCGACGACTTCGTGGTCCTGTCGCCGGCCAGACAACGGGCTGAGCAGGCCCGGCAGTTGACGGCGAGAGTGCTGGAAGGGCCCGGGATGCGACTGCACCCCGAGAAGTCCGGCATCACCTGCCTCACTCGAGGTACCTGCGTGACTCGAGGCGGGCAGGGGCTTGGATTTCCCCGGCTGCCACCACCGGAAGAGGCAATCGTGGAAAGGGCGAGACAGGCTCTACCTGCGGCGCCGCCCCTCGGCCACAGCGATGCGGGTCCTGCGGGACAAGGTCCGGGCCGCAACCGCGATCTCGAAGACCCTCCGTGGCAGCCGGCCTCACCCCGTGCACCAGGGCTGGGCAGCGTACTTCGGCAACGGGAACTCGGGAGGGAAGTTCAACGCCGTCGACGGCTACGTCCACGAACGGCCGGCCGTCTTCGCCGGCCGGAGACACAGACTCCGATACCGGAACCGGATCACCCGATGCACCTGCGGATGGATGACCCGGCTCGGGGTCCACCGCCTCACCGGAAACGTGCACAGCGCGACGGCGCGTCCCGTCGGTGAACGATGCCGGAAAGCCGTGTGCGGGAGAGCCGCACGCACGGTTGGCAGCGGCGGGAGCGGAGACGGAGCGGAAGCCACCGCACCAGTCCCCGGCCCTGCTGATTCGGGGGCCATGCAGGCCTGGTGGCTGCGGGAGCGCGGCACGCTCTCGCCGGTGGGCGCCCGACCGTCCCGGGCCGGTGCCGGGACGGCCGGGAGGCCGGCTCGCTCACTCCTGGCCGAGCCACAGGTCCGGGCCGAAGACCTCGTAGTGGATGTTCTGGGCGGGAACACCGCTGCGCAGCAGGTCGCCGCGGACCGTGCGCATGAACGGCAGGGGGCCGCACATGTAGACGCGCACGTTCTCCGGGTGTTCCAGCGTGGTGACGTCGGCGTGGCCGGTCAGTGCGTCCGGCGCCTGGTCACCCGGCTCCTGATACCACAGGTGCAGCTTCGCGTCCGGGAGCGCGTCGACGAGTTGGCGCTGTTCGTCGAAGTGGGGGTGGTCGGCGGGGGTGCGGTCGGCGTGGACCACGGCGACCTGGCGGGTCGATCCGGTGACGGCCAGGTGGTCGAGCATGGTCAGAATCGGAGTGATGCCGATTCCGGCGCTGGCCAGCAGCAGCGGGTGGTCACCCTTCGGCAGGACCAGGTCACCGGCGGGGAGGGACACGGTCAGGATGTCGCCCGGCGTGACATTTCGGTGCAGCCAGTTGGAGACCTCGCCATCCGGCCCCGCCCCGTGAACGCGCTTGACGGTGATGCGCCACTCCGGGCGGCCAGGAGCGGTGGAGAGGCTGTACTGGCGGATCTGATGGGCGCCGTCGGGCAGCTCGACCTGCACGCTGACGTACTGGCCCGGACGGAAGGGCTTGACCTGGCTGCCGTCCGCGGGCCGCAGAACCAGGGAGACCACGTCGGGGGTCTCCTGGTGCCGTTCGACGAGCTCCATCTTCTGCCAGACGTCGCCATCGGCGACACCGGCCTGCTGGTAGAGCCGGGCCTCGATGGCGATCAACGAGTTGGCCATCAGCCAGTAGACCTCGTCCCAGGCGGCTGCCACCTCGGGAGTGACGGCGTCGCCAAGCACCTCGGCGACCGCCCCGAGGAGGTACTTGTGGACGATCGTGTACTTGTCGGCGGTGATGCCGAGGGAAACATGCTTGTTCGCAATCCGGGAGAGCATCGCGTCCGGCCGGGTGTCGGGGTGCTCCACGAGCATGGTGGCGAAGGCCGCGACCGATCCGGCCAGGGCCATCTTCTGCTCACCGTTGGCCTGGTTGCCGCGGTTGAACAGGTCTCGCAGCAGCTCGGGGTGGGCGTCGAACAAATTCTTGTAGAACAGGTCGGCGATGTCACCGATGGCTGCGCCGACGGCCGGCAGGGTGGCACGGATGACCGGGGTGGACTGCGCTGAGAGCACGGTGAACTCCTTAATTGGTTAATGATCTTCGTATTTAACGGTGGGTGCACACCCACCCGCAAGGGCGGAGCGGGGGTCACCCAGGGCGGCGGTCGGCCAGTCCGACCAGCACCGGGCCGGTAGGTGAGGCCACCAGGTCGGCCACGGTCAGCGGATCGAGCGCGGCATAGAACGCCTCCTGCGCGTCACGCAACGCCCGGCGGAGCCGGCAGGCCGCGCGCAGCGGACACGGCTGATCACCCTCACAGGCGACGACCTCGCTCCCGCCCTCCAGCTCGCGCGCCAGCCGGCCCACCGAAGCCTGACGGCCGAGGCCTGTCAGCCCAAGCCCTCCGCCTCGGCCCCGGCGGGCCTCCACCATGCCGAGATGCTGCAGGCGAGTGATCGCCTTCGCCATGTGGGCGTAGGGCACATCCACAGCTTCCGCCACTTCGCGCGTGGTCAGGGAGCCGCTCTGCCCGGAGGCCGCCAAGCGCATCATGGCACGCAGCGCCAGGTCGGTGAACTTCGTCAACCGCATGCCCCGACGCTATCAAATACGCATCAAAGACTCCATTTAACGGGGGGCCGGCCCGCAGGTGACGTGCACCACCAGCAGCCGCCCGGCCCACCGCCCGCCCGACTTCCGCACACCACACAAAGGGCCACGACAACATTGCCGACATCGTCGGCCTCACCGCAAAGAGAGCACAGGCGCGCACCTGACTGCCCCAACGGGTTCGGTGAAGGTGGACCAGCCGGACCTAGGTTCAGCAAGGCGCGCGCACGGGGTCCACAAGGACACGAAAGGCGCGACGCTGGACGTGAACCGGGATGGCGGCGCCCCCTCACCGGCGGTGTATGGCTTGAAGCGGCCGCACCATCCGATGCGGGCCGCGCCGCTCCGTCAGCCACCCGGACTGGTCGGGCCACCAGATGGCGATCGACGACCGTGTGGTCCTGAAGGCTATGGCCATGATCAGAGCCTCGCGTCCGCGGTCAGGTCTCTAACTGAACGACTTCGATCATCTTCCACTCACTGTCACACCTCTTCACCCGCCTGCCGGGCGGGTGGCACGAAAAAGGAGATCACTGATGACTACGTTCAAGCCCATGCCCGAGTTCGCTCTGGGTCCGGATATCCCGGAGTCCGGGTTCGTCGTGACCGATCTGGGCGAGGGCGCCTACGGTGTCACTCAGGGCATGATCAACACGATGTTCCTGGAGACCAAGAAGGGTGTTGTCCTGGTGGACACTCCTCCGGTCCTGGGTGACGTGCTGCTGGCGGCGATCGAGTCGGTCACGTCCAAGCCGCTCACGCACCTGATCTACAGCCACTCGCACGCCGACCACACCGGTGCGGCTCACCTGCTCAACCGGGACGGTCTGCAGATCATCGCCCACGAGCTGACCGGGCAGTTCATCAAGGAGGCGCACAACGACAACCGCCGTCCGCTGCCGAACGTGACCTTCAGCGGTCCGCACAAGGAGCTGGACATCGACGGGACGCGGTTCGTCCTGGACTACACGGGTGACTGGCACCAGGCGGGCAACCTGTTCATCCACGTACCCGAGAGGAAGCTTCTTACGGCGATCGACAGTTTCTCGGTCAAGAACCCGCCGTTCTTCCGCCTCGTCTTCTCCGCCCACGTGCCTGCCTACTTCGAGGCCATGAACCAGATGCTCGAGTACGACTTCGAGACCATCGTGACTGGTCACATGGCTCTGTACGGCACGCCGGAGGACGTGGCGACGAACCGTGACTACATCAACGACCTGCGCAAGTCCGCGGGTGAGGCGCTGGGGACGGTCGACCTGAAGGAGGTCGCGACCGCGGCCAAGGTGCCCGCCGACAACAAGCAGGCCGAGCTGAAGGTGTGGATGGACGCGGTTGTCGCCCGCGCGGCAGAGCTGATGCCGTCCTGGGACAAGCGCCTGGGCGGGACCGACGTCTTCCTCGCCGACAACCTCAACACCGTCGCCTGGAGCCTCTTCCTGGACTGAGAAACAGTCCTGCGCGGTGATGGGGCACGGCACTCATAGCGGCACAGGGCCGCGGCAGGTGTGAGGCCAGGTGGTGCCGGAGCGTGACGGGGACCAGGGCTGCGGCAGCCAGGAGATCACCGGCCCGTCGCCCGCCCCTGTCGTCGCCCGTCCCGACTCCCTTGCGGCATGGGCCTCAAGCCAGCCAGGGCGCCCATGCACATCCGGCAGGGCGCGTGCGTACCCAGGGCCCCGCCTTGCTTGATCCACGGGAGCTCGGAACCGTGCCCAGCGCGCAATCGCCACATACAACAACGTCCAACAGACCATCTCAATAGAACCGTTCGCCCCGGCCTGGGGCACAAGGAAGAAGGAAACGCCGTATGAGGCAATCAACCAGGGTGGACTTCTTGGCCCAGAGCATCGATCTGGCCCTTGACGTGGTCAGCAATGTGTCGGTGGACCAGTACCAGGATCCAACGCCGTGTTCGGATTTCACGGTGAGAGACCTTGCGAATCACATCGCCATGATGCTCTTGCTGACGAGGGACGCGGGCACCCGGGCGGCACCAGACCCTGGCCTGCTGACTGCGGACCCGATGCCATTTCTCGCCGGACGACCGGAGTCCGACTGGGGTGGGCTGATCAAGGAAAGGGCGGAGCCGGCAGTCATGGCCTGGTCCGCGCCAACGGCATGGGAAGGAGAGGCGACCGTCGGCGGACCGCCCCTGCCTGCGACTGCACTCGGCGGGATTCTCATCGCCGAATTCGCCATCCACGCGTGGGACATGGCAGTAGCCACCGGTCAGTCCGTCAATATCCCCACGTCCTTGGCCAAGGCTGCCTTCGACACCTTCACCCGTGAGGCACCCCGCATGCGCGGCCTGGGTCTTCTCGCCGACGAGGTACCGCAAGAGGCCGATGCGCCCCTGTTCGACCGCGCACTGGCCTTGACCGGCAGGGACCCCGGATGGACCCGGCCCACGCGATAGTTCTGCGAATGCGTCCTGTGTGACTGGCAGAAGTGGTTGCCGATGGTGTGGGTGGTGACACGCCCAGGTGCGACTTCAAGGAGGAGTCACACCTGGTGCCGCGACTGAGGCCGTGCTACTTGCTTGCGTCGGCAAAAGGTAGGAGGGCAGCGTGAAAGTCGGCTTTCTCACGCAGTGGCGATCAGGCTGGGGAATCAGCGGTCCCGCTGCTCAGGTAGTGGTGCGCGGCATCGAGTATGTCCCTGGAAAGAGCGGCATCGTCGCTGGCTCTGGCGAGGAGGACGGCACCGACGAGTGTGGACAGTTCGGCGAGCGCGGTGCCCCTGTCCGTGTCATTGTCGTTCAAGGACTCGTTGAGCTGCTGAACACCTTCGACGAGGTCCCGCAGGCCAGCGGTGAAGGCAGTGCGCACAGGGGTGCCGGGCTCGGCACGCGCGGAGTCTGTGACGAGAGCGGCAGCCGCGCAGCCATGGGCGGGGTTGTCGCGGTGTAGCTCGGAGAGGTATGTCGCAAGAAACGCGGCCCAGGCCGACTGGTCGGCCTGGGGCTCGTCTGCGAGTTGGCCCATGGTTTCGACGGCGTTCGGCGAACGCCGCGGTGAACGCTTGGGCGATCAGGTCGTCCTTCGACGAGAAGTGGCGGTAGAAGCCGCCGTGGGTCAGCCCGGCAGCGGCCATTGCCTCGGGCGCGCTGACCCGGTCGGCAAATAACTCTCAGGATTTCGGGCGCATCACACTAGCTCAGCGTCTTCAGCGCCGCCGCATCGTACGGCTTCAGCTCCTCGAGCCGAGCCTCCAGGACCTTCGCCGCCCACTCCGGGTCCTGGAGCAGGGCGCGACCGACGGCGACCAGGTCGAACTCGTCGCGCTCCAGGCGTTCGAGGAGGTTGTCGATGCCCTGGACCGGGGCGCCCTCGCCCGCGAACGCGCGGATGAAATCTCCGTCGAGGCCGACCGAGCCGACGGTGATGGTGGGCCTGCCGGTGAGCTTCTTGGTCCAGCCCGCCAGGTTCAGGTCCGAGTCCTCGAACTCCGGGAGCCAGTAGCGGCGGGTGGAGGCGTGGAAGGCGTCGACGCCGGCCGCGGCGAGCGGCGCCAGGATCGCCTCCAGCTCCTGCGGGGTCTCGGCGAGCCTCGCGTCATAGGCTTCCTGCTTCCACTGCGAGTAGCGGAAGATCACCGGGAAGTCGGGCGAGACGCTCTCGCGGACCGCGGCCACGATCTCGGCCGCGAACTTCGTACGGGCCACGGGGTCGCCGCCGTAGGCGTCGGTACGGCGGTTCGTCCCCGCCCACAGGAACTGGTCGAGGAGGTAGCCGTGGGCGCCGTGCAGTTCGACACCGTCGAAGCCGATGCGCTCGGCGGCCGCGGCAGCATCGGCGAAGGCACCGATGACGTCGTCCAGGTCGCGCCGGGTCATCGCCTTGCCCGTGCCCTCGGTGCCGTCGACGCGGATGCCGGAAGGGCCGACGGCGGGGGCGTCGGCGTAGGGCGCGTTGCCCTGCTTGCGCACCATGCCGATGTGCCACAGCTGCGGCACGATCGTGCCGCCCGCCGCATGGACGGCCTCTGCGACCTTCGCCCACCCCGCGAGCTGTTCCTCACCGTGGAATCGCGGTACACGGTCGCTGGACCCGGCCGACTCGTGGCCGACGTAGGTCCCCTCGGTGACGATCAGGCCCACACCCGCGGCGGCGCGACGGGCGTAGTACGACCGCACGTCCTCACCGGGGACGCCGCCAGGGGAGAACATGCGCGTCATCGGCGCCATCACGATGCGGTTCGGCACGGTCAGGCCGTTCAGCCCGACGGGCCGGGACAGGATCTCGGCCGCGCGGGAGGCAAAGGACGCAGTGACGGTCTGTCCGGAGGGCCGTGCGGATGCCCGGTGCTGTGCCTGAGACACGGAACTCTTTCCCAACTACTTAGGAACATGGAAGCTTGAGAACATCAACTAATAGCTTTACGGTAGACGTCAATATTTGAGATCGTCAAGCTTCTGGGCGTAAGGTGGATCACATGCCAGGACCCCCGCACGTCGGCATGGGCCGGCTCATGGAGCTGCTCTCGATGTCGCTCGGCGCCTACTACGGCGATTTCACGGCCGCGGCTGCCCGCGAGAAGCTCACCGCCAGCCAGGGCAGGACGCTCAGCGTGCTGCGCCACGGCCCTGCCGCGATGCGCGTGCTCGCCGAGACGCTGGCCTGCGACGCCTCCAACATGACAGGCATTGTCGACCGCCTGGAAAAGCGCGGCCTGGTCCGCCGCGAGCCCAGCCCCGGCGACCGCCGCGTCAAGAACGTCGTCATCACCCCACAGGGCGAGCACGCCATCGACACCATCCGCGCCACGATGCACACCACATTGGCGGGCCTGGCCACACTCGACGACAAGGACCGGGCCACCCTGTACGCCCTGCTGGACCGCGTCTTCACGGCCCGCCCCACCGACACCTGACAAGCCCGCCTCCCGACACCGGGCCACACACCCACCCGGGCCGGTGATGCGCCGGATTGCCGGCCTCCTCCCCGGCGAGCCCCACACCGATGCCGGCAGACACCGCGGCCGACGAGGCCCTCCCGCCGGATCCGGTTGTGACAAACCAGGCCGGACCCACGCTCACCTCCGAGAGAGCACAACCACGACCGTCAAAGCGGGCAGGCGGCAAATCCTCACCGGCGGCGCCCGCCCCACGCCGGCGGTCGGCCGCCAGCCACCCGCGGCGTCCCGACCGCTGCCCGGATCGCGGCCCCCGCCGCACCCGTACGTGTGACTCCCGGCCGGTCGCACTTGTGATGTGCGGTGACCGGCCCGGACCCGCCCGGACCTAACCCCGGGGCCCGTGGCATGTCCCGATCAGGACGGGTCGGTCCGCACGGCAGCTTCGTTGTCGGTCAGGTGCAGTTTCTACGTCTGGTGAGTCAGGCCGGCCAGAACGACATGGACGCAGCCCCCTTGGGGCTGGCTGCTCTTCGGGGCGGGGCCAACCATCGAGGCGAGCCGGTCCGAGGTGCCGGCGGTGACCGGCACCAGGATCACGATGCCCGTCATCCAAGTGCCACCGCGTACCAACGATCACTGAACATCAGTCGTACACAGCGCAGATGACACAACCTGATCACCACCGCCCGGCATGCGTCAGCCCGCCGGTCGAACCTCAACGACGCCCTGGCCCGGGCCGCCGCGCGGTGGACGGTGGACCAGGCCATCGCGGCCGGTGCCACCGTCATCTGTCTGGAAGACCTGCGGTCCATGGAGGCCAAGGGGATGGGGCGGACGATGAACACGCGGCTGTCCCAGACGGTGCGTGGGCAGATCGCCGCCCGGATGCGGCACCGTGCACACGACGACCGGACCCCGGACCGACGCGGAGATACCGGCGTATGCGGCATTTTCCCCTATCGTCCCTCTCGGGCGCTGGGCAGCCTCCTGGTACGGCAGGGTTGACGATCCCAGCCTCCTCTCACGGGAGGGAGTTGAGGACGTGCCGTTCGCGGAGTCGCCCGGTGACGACGGACCCGCGCCACCTCCCGAGCCCGCCCCGGAGTACGGCCAGCAGCCCTGGAAACCGCTGCTGGCCGTGTGCGCCGGGTACTTCATGGTGATCCTGGACGTCACGATCATCAATGTGGCCGTGCCGGTGGTGGGCCGGGAGCTGTCGGCCTCGCTCACGGGGATCCAGTGGATCACCGACGGTTACACCATGGTGTTCGCCGGACTGCTGCTGACCGGTGGCGCGCTCGGCGACCGGCTGGGGAACCGTCGTATCTTCTGCACCGGCGTGGGCGTGTTCACCGCCTCATCGGCCGCGTGCGCGCTCGCGCAGGACACCCCGGCCCTGGTGGCCGCCCGGCTGCTGGAGGGGCTCGGTGCGGCGTTGATCGTGCCCGGCTCGCTCGCCTTGCTGCAGCAGGCCTACCCGCATCCGGCCGCGCGCTCGCGGGCCTTCGGACTATGGGGGTCGATGGCGGGCATCGCGGCATCGGCGGGGCCGCTCCTGGGCGGGCTGCTCGTCTCCACAGTTGGCTGGCGGTGGGTATTCCTCATCAACCTGCCCGTCGGCATCGCCTGCCTGGTCCTGACTCTGCGGTACGTGGCGCCCTCGCCGCGCCATGCCGACCGGCCCCTGGACTGGCCGGCGCAGTGCGCGGTCGTGGCGGCGGTGGTCCTGCTGACCGCCGCGCTCAACGAGGCCGGCCGTCGCGGCTGGTCCGATCCTGCGGTCCTCGTGGCGGCGGGCGCGGCGGTGCTGGCCGGCACGGCGTTCGCGGTGCGGGAGCGGCTGGCCCGCTCCCCCGCGCTTCCGTTGAGCCTGCTGCGCTCGCGGACGATCAGCGGCGGAGCCGTCATCGGCCTGCTGTTCAATTTCGGTTTCTACGGCATGGTGTTCACCGCGAGCCTGTACTTCCAGCACGAGCGCGGGTACAGCGCCCTCAGCACCGGGGCAGCGCTGTTCCCCGCGGTGGCGATGACCATGTTCGCCTCCGTCCTGTCCGGGCGGCTGAGCCGCAGGACGGGTGATCGTCCGCTGGTGGTCACCGGCATGCTTCTGGCAGCCGTGGGACTGGCCGGCTGGGCCGTTGCGGGCGCCGAACCCGCCTACGTACTCCTGGTGGGCCCGATGATGGCGGCGGGATTCGGTACCTCCTTCGCCCTCACAGGGGCGACCTCCACGGTGATGGGCGCCGCGCCCGCCGAGTACTCGGGGACCACCTCCGCGCTGTTCAACACCGCCCGCCAGATCGGCAGCGCCATGGGCGTGGCACTCGGCGGTTCTTTGCTCGCCACGGCCGCCGACTACAGCGCGGGGCTGCGCGTCGGCATGGCGGTCGGGGCGCTCGCGTACCTGGTCGCGGCGGGTCTCGCGTGGCTGTGCGTGCCGCTGAAGCCGGAGGGACGCTGAGGACCGAACCCTGCACGCGCATACGTCCCGCCTCGTGAGCACTCGATGACGCTCATGGCAAACGTCGAAGGGAGCGGTTCGCAGCCGGTCGGCCACGGCGGCACAGTGGGACAGGTCGATCACGACCCGTTCGGCCGGATCACCGGCGGCGGCCTGCTGCCCGCGCAGTCGTTCGGCCTCGGTCAGCGCGGCCATGGTCTTGCGATCACGGCCCAGATGACGCGCGATCGCCGAGGTCGACCAACCCTGACGACCTAGCGCGTGAGCATCGACGAGCTCGGTGTCGCGCATGGCCCGCGCGGATGGCGCTGCGCGCCGCTGCTTGTGCGCGTAGTAGGTGGACGGGGCGATCCTGCAGTCGTGCTCGGTGAGGACGCGGCAGATCGGATCGACACCGCCGAAATGGCCCCGGTGCTCGTCGATGAACGCTACGAGCGTGTGTGTGGTTCCATCGACACTCCCCCGCGGACCATCACCAGGCGTGCCCTGGCTGCTGGGCTACCGCCGGTTCAGGAGACGATTCCGGCCATCGCTCCGCCGCCGGTGGCGATGCCGCCGCCCGGCTTGGCCGCGGCGAAGGGGGGCGTGTCCGGCCGGCAGGTGGCTCCGACCGGGGGCAGGGTGCCGTCGATGAAGTAGCGGCTCTCGTAGTTCTTGATGCAGCTGCTGGGATTGACGAGTGTGGTGTGCCCGTAGCCGTCGTGGGTGAGCAGGCGGGCACTGGCCAGCTCCTTGACCATGGCCTGCGCACCTTGGTACGGGGTGGAGGGGTCGTAGACGGTGCCGATCACCAGGACGGGGTGTGCCGTGGGCTTGTTCCACGGCCCGCGGTAGCGGTTGGCGGCAACCGGCCAGGCGGCACACCCTTCGGAGGCCCAGGTCCAGAAGCGTCCGGCGTCGCCCGCACGGGTAGCGCTGGCCTCCTCCAGGGCGTGGTAGACGCCGGGGTCACGCGGATTGGGGCTGTCACCGCAGAGCACCGCACCACCCTGTTCGTCGCCCAGGTACGGATTCGGATTCGGGACCGGTGGTGGGGGAGGAAAGGTGGCCGGCTCCGGTGCGCGGCCCTGCCACAGTTCCTGCAGCCTGCCGGCGAGGTCGGTCCATCCGGGGTGGACGTTGTAGAGGCTGTTCACGGTGTCACCGACCGTACGGCCGTAGGTCCACACGCCCACGGCATGCTCCCGGAGCCGGCGCATCAGCTGGTCGAACTTGTCCCGGGTCGCTTTCGGGCTGCCGGCGGAGAAGGCGCAGCGGGAGCTGGTGGTGGACCCGCACAGAGCGAGGAACTTGTCCAGGGTCGCCGCAGCGGTGCGGTCCGAGCCCATGCGCAGGAATGTCGTGAGCCGGGGGTCCTCGTCCGACGCGTGGTTCGTCCAGGCCTGCGGGTCGATGTTGCTGTCGAGGGCCATGGCGCGGACCTTGCCGGGGAAGAGGTTGGCGTAGGTGGCGCCCAGGATCGAGCCGTAGGAGTCCCCGAGGTAGGTGAGTTGCGGGTCGCCCACCGCCTGGCGGAGCCGGTCGAGATCCCGGGCGGTGTCGGTGGTCGACACATGACGCAGGAGCTCGGGATCGCGCTGCTCACAGCGCCTGGCCAGATCCTTGTACGCGGCGATGTAGGCCGCCCGCTCCTTGTCGCCCACCGGGAAGCCCGCCGGTTTGCGCGCATTCCAGGCGGCGGCTTCCTGGGGGCTCGCGAAGCAGTTCACCGCAGTGCTGTTACCTATCCCGCGTGGGTCCCAGCTGACGACGTCGAAACGTTCCCGCATCTCGCGCGGGAAGGACTCGTAGTTCTGGGGCATCTGCACCGTTCCGGGCCCGCCGGGGCCGCCGGGGCCGCCGGGGTTGAAGAACAGGGTGCCGATGCGCCGTCCGGGGCCGGTCGCCTGTCGCCGGATGACCGCCAGGTCGATGGTGCGACCACCGGGTTTGAGGTAGTCCAGCGGCACCTTCGCTGTCGCGCAGTCGAACGGGCTGCCCTGGACGCAGGGTTCCCAGTCCAGCTTCAAGGCAGGCACCGAAGGTGTCGGCGTACCGTCGGCCGCGGCGAGGTCCGGTCCCGTCAGTACCGTCGAGAAGGTCACCACCGCGGCGATGACCGCGGCACGACGACGGCCCGCCATGGATCCGCGTATGGGAGGTATGGGCATACTCCGTCCTTCCTCCTTCGTGCTGAGGGCCCGATGCCACCAATCCCCCTGGACCTCGTCACGCATCTGTGTCAAACGACACCGCGGTCCGGCAACGCGCGCCAGCCAGCGGGAGCCGAATGGCCGAGCTGCTGCCGCCGCTGCCGCCTGCGACCGCCCCCTTCGCCCTGCGCCGGGTCGCATCCGACGCCCTGTGCCCGACGGCCTCATCAAGAACATCGCCGCCGCCCTCGCCGCGGCGGGCGGAACCCTCATGGGTTGGAGGCGCCGCAGAAAGACGCCGTCACCCTGGCGAAGCAGCACGGGACCGCCGACGTCGAACGGGCTCCGGGCACCGCGGCGGCGATGGGCCGCTTTCGCCGAGGGCGACCTGCTGTCGATCCCGCACCATCAGGGTGAGCACGACCGGGCCGAGCCGATCCGCCACGGTGAGACCCACAGCCTGCAACCGGGCACCTCCGCCTGGCCCGGGTCCACGACACCGTGATCCGCGCGTGGTCTCGGTCGAGGGTGTCGCCGAGGTGAGCCCGGAAGCCGCCAATAGTTGATCTCGGGGTCCGTGTTGGCGGAGCCGTCACCCGTTCAGATGAGTGTCGTTGGTGTGATGTTGGGCTGTCGGCCGGGCCGGTTGGGGAAATTGACCTCGATCGAGCGGACCGCGCATCCGTGGCTCCAGCGGCTGATCACCGCGCATGCGAAGCCCGTGGCAGCGCGGCACCAACGAGAACACCAACCGGCTGTTGCGGCAGTACCTGCCCAAGGGCGCGGACCTCCGCACGTTCAGCCAGGCCGACCTGGACGCCATCGCCCACGAGCTCAACCACCGTCGCGCAAGACCCATGGCTATCGCGCTCCGGCACAGGTCTACGCTGACCTCCTGAACAGCGGTGATGCGCTGACCGCTTGAGCCCGCCATCGTTTGCTGACACCCTTGGCGTGTCCCGGTGCTCGCCGCGCTGCTGACGCTTCGTAATTTTAATCTTGGGATCGTTGCGCCGGCTAATGCGCGCTCATGCCGATTTCGTGCTGTCCACCGGGGATGCGCGGGCTTCATTGGTATGCCCGGGCCATGGCGTGGAAGGAGCGCTTGGGGGCGAGGCTGCCGTCGGGCATCAGCTTGCATACCCCGTAGGAGGCCATGTCGAGGTCGAAGCGCGGGTCGGCGTGGTGGGGGTACTCGTAGCCGGCGAAGGTGAACCAGAAGGCGGTGTCCACGCCTTCCTCGTCGAAGACGGCGAGCATCTCGCGCAGGTAGTGGGCCTGTTCTTCCTCGTCGCGGACGTAATCGCCGTTGATGCGGGGCGGATCGGCGTCGTGATCGACGACATCTACCCAGCCCATGCCGCCGCGCTCGGCTGCGCCCCGGTAGGTGCAGCAGCCGAACTCGGTCGCCGCGAGCGGCTTACCGTGCCGGAAATATTCCCGCAGGCCCCGGCGGAAGGCGTCCCCCGGATCGCCGTAGGCGTCCGCGCTCACGATGTCGAAGGGCGTCCAATCGATCTGTTCCCATATTCCGGAGGCGTAGGTGATCTTGCCGCGGAACCGTTCGCGCACCGTAGCCGCGGCGTCGGCGAGTAATGGGTCCAGCTTGACGGGCACCTCGGCGACCTTGGCCAGTGCCCCAGGAGCGCCGCCCACCAGGGTATCGATCCTGGCGAGGCTGTTGTCTCCCGGGAAGAAACCGGGGGTGAACAGGCTCAGCTCGCAGCCGATGACGAAGACCTCCGCCCCCACCTCCTGGGCGTGGTCCGCGCAGTCGGCGAAGTACGGCAGCAGCTCCGTTGCGGGCAGCTCACACGGGAACGGGGAGAACCAGACCTCCAGCCCGGCGTCGGCGGCATGCCCGGCGGCGACCGCCAGCCGCTCGGGGTCGCCGCCGGTGATCCGCACGGCGTCGCAGTGCAGGTCGTCGGCGATGACACGGATCTCTCGTCGCACTGCCTCGGCGTCGAAGACGGGCCGCGAACACAGCCCGCCAGGGGTGAATCCGGTGTCGTAGGTGATGCCCTTGGCACGCATGTCATCGCTCCTCACCGGGTGACCGGAAACGCGGTCACCCCTCGATATCCGGCTCTTCGCGCATTCGACGGCGGTCTCGGCCATGCTGTTGCCTCGCTTGCCGGGGGAGACCGCCGAATGCTGCTGTCCGGCTGCCGGATCCGAACGTTAGGCAGGGCGCGAAACACGAGTCAACGAAGCCTCCTCCGGATTCGCGCTGTTTTCGCTGTTCGCTGCGGATATCGGCGATTGCAATGACGTTGCCGGTAAATGCACGCCGAGAGCCGCCCGTTGCAACGGTTGACGACTGGCTCGCATACTGACGTCGAGACGACCGGATCGGAGGGGACGGCCGAATGCCAGGACACAGGCTGACCAGAGCCGACCGGCAGCAGATCGCCGCAGGGTTGGGGCAGGGCCTGGACTACGCCGGGATCGCCCGCCAGCTGGGCCGCCCCACCTCGACGGTCAGCCGCGAGGTCGCGCGAAACGGCGGGCCGGGCCGCTACCGCGCGGACCTGGCACACCTCGCCACCACCCACCGAGCCCGGCGCACCCTCCGCCCACCGGCGGCCGCGCGGCGGGCCAGCGAGCACAGCGGCCCCGACGCGACGGCCGCGTTCGTGGCTGACCTCACCGCGGCGCTCATCGAAACCGGCATGCCGCGCACCGCCGCCGGTGTGATGGCCTGCCTGTTCACCTCCGAGACCGGCAGTTGCACGGCCGCCGAGCTGGCGCGGCACCTGCGGGTCAGCGCAGCGACCATCTCGCACGCGGTCGGCCTGCTGCACCAGCACGGGCTGATCCGCCGTGGCCGCGACAGCCAGAGCCGACGCCACCGGTACTTCCTCGACGAGAACGCGGGCGTCCGCTCCGTGGTGGTCGGCGTCCGCTCCAACCAGCGACTCGCCGCCACCGCGCTGCGCGGCGCCGACATCTTCGGGGCCGACACCGCTGTCGGAACCCGACTCGCCACCGCGGGCCGATTCCTCAAACAACTCGGCGACGACATCCTCCACGCCGCCGAAAAACACTCCCGCGCCACCGCAGGCACCAGGCCCAAGCACGCCCGGACAACCCACTCAACGACCGCGCGATAAACGCCGCGAAGCGGTGCCAAGCCCGGCCGCGTTAGAACATCCGGTCATGCCACGTAACGCCAAGCTTCGCGCGGCATGACTGTCCGTTCCCGCGATGCCAAGCTCGCCGCGCATGACCACGAAGGGGGAAGCGGGGAATAGATGGTGCTCAACGCGAGTGACGCGTGTGCTGCAAGTGTCAGCGGCGGCCACTGGGGCGAGCGCGACTGTCAGCCGTACCAACAGGAGTCGGTACGGAAGTCGTCGAAGGAGGCAGTCTTGTAGCCTTCCTGATCGACGCCGTCGCCCTTGCCCATGAAGTAGCGGACCTGGCCAGGTTCGAGGTCCGCGAGGTGCGCGAGGGTGAAGTCGATATGTGCCGCCGACCAGGCACCGCCGTGGGCCCACCCGTACAGGTGGTAGCTGCGGTGCGGCTCAAGGGGCGCCATGGGCTCGTCCACCAGCCAGCGCTCACCACCGATGTCGAGCCGCCAGGTGACGAAACCGGTGAGGGGCTCCTCGCGCGTCCATTGACCAACCGTTTCCGTTCGGTCCCCGTCGCTGCTCCTGTCGTCCTCGGCGTCGGTGTACAGCGTGGCGCCGTCGATGTGACCGCGGCAGACGACCATCACACCGAGCGGCTTCCCGTCCTCCGCCACTGCAATGCCGGATGCGCCCGCCCTCGGCGGGCTACAGCCCGGGAGCAGCGCCAGCACTGCGACACACGCCGCAGCCAGGAAGACATGCCGGATTCGTGCCATCGTTTCCCCCCGATTCGCCCGCATCCTCGGCCCCACCCGCGCATCAGGCCGGGCACGCGCAAGTGATGCCCGGAAGGCAGCGAAGGAACCGGACCTTGTCCGATACGTTGCGCGAACGCAAGCCGCCGGACACCCCCTACGCGTCGCCCCTCTGCGCCCTACAAGGCTGCCCGGCTGGGGACCGCGGATGTCAGTGCTGCGGGTCATACTCGTGCCGCGGCGCTATCCGGGCGCCGCAGCACGAGGGGAGCGACATGGCTGAGGTGCTGGTTTTCCACCACGGGCACGGGCTGACCCACGGCGTCCGCGAATTCGCCGAGCAGCTGCGACGGGCCGGACACACCGTCCACGTCCCGGACCTGTTCGAGGGGCAGGTATTCGACAGCCTCGAGGAGGGCATCGGCTACGCCGAGAGCACCGGGTTCCGCACGATCATCGAGCGCGGAACCGCCGCCGCCGAGGGGCTGCCCGCGGAGCTCGTCTACCTCGGGTTCTCGCTGGGCGTCCTGCCGGCGCAGAAGCTTGCCCAGACCTGCCCCGGCGCAAAGGGTGCATTGTTGCTCGAGGCATGCGTCCCGGTCTCGGAGTTCGGCGGTGTCTGGCCCCGGGACGTCCCGGTCCAGGTCCACGGCATGGACGCAGATCCGTTCTTCGCCGGGGAGGGCGATGTGGACGCGGCCCGCGCGCTCGTCGAGACGGCGGCGGATGCCGAGCTGTTCCTCTACCCCGGTGACAGGCACCTGTTCACCGACAGCAGCCTTCCATCGCACGACGAGCATGCCGCAACGCAGGCCACTCATCGGGTGCTCGAGTTCCTCGACCGCATCAAATAGCCCAGCACCCTCGGGCTCAGGGGCTACTTCGTCGGTGCTACGGCGAAGATCCCCACGCCACAGGCCGCCCGTTCCAACCTCCGCTTCCAGGACCGACGCGTCACCGACCTCAAAGCCCGCATCGCCGAACCGGGATCATCACCCGATCCTGTCACGCTGGCTTCACCACGCCCGTCCACCATCCCAGTGGACGGGCCGCCCCACGAGACCACTCGGACGAGCCACAGCAACGGCCCCACCCCGCCGTCACGGACATGTAGTACACACCCTGGCCACCTCGATCGTTCGCGTGATGACGGGCTTCTCCCACGGCGGGGCTCCCGGTGATCGCCTGCACGCACCCGACGAGCCGGCGATTACCTGGCGTTACCCGAAACGGGCCAGTGGCCAGCTGAAGTTCGGATACCCGCTCCCGGGCGGCGCCGAGGACGTCCATCTGTTCAAGCGACTGGCGTGACCGGCGCGCCGCTCACGCCGCCGTCCACGGAACACCGCGGGGCGGTCACCGTTCAGGAGAACGGTGAGCGCCCCGCGGTCGGTTCTCCGGCGGTCGGCCTTCAGCTGACCGGGACGCCGGTCGGCGCGGTCGGCGCCGCCGACGGGTCCCTGCCGGCGGTCGCCGACGGGTTCGCTCCGGCGCCCGCCGGGGCGGCGGCGGTGTCCGGTGCGGGCTGCGCAGGTGCCACGTTGAGTTCGGCGAGCATCGTCTTGGTGAAGCCGAAGTAGTACGTGGCGACGAAGCCGCCCAGGTAGCCGACGGCCAGGCCGGCGGCGTAGACGGCCACCGTCTGGCCGAGTCCGTGATCGCCGTCGAGCAGCGGGAAGAGCGCCCAGCCCGACGGGCCGATCGCGGTGGAGCCGACGTCGGTGCCCAGCTGGTTGAAGAGCCCGACGAACGCGCCACCGAGGGCGCCGCCGGTGCAGGCCGTGATGAACGGGCGGCCCAGCGGCAGGGACACACCGTAGATCAGCGGCTCGCCCACGCCGAGGAAGCCCGGCCACAGCGCCGACTTGATGGTCGTACGGATCGAGGTGTTGCGGTGCAGCCGGAAGTAGACGGCGATCGCCGCGCCGACCTGGCCCGCGCCGGCCATCGCGAGGATAGGCAGCAGCACGGTGTAGCTCTGCTGCTCGATGAGGGTCGTGTGGATCGGGATCAGCGCCTGGTGCAGGCCCAGCATGACCAGCGGCAGGAACAGGCCGCCGAGGATCAGTCCGGCACCCGCGCCGCCGTTGGAGAGCAGCCAGTTGGCGCCCTCACCGATCTTCGTGGAGACCTCACCGGCGAGGAACATCAGCCCGAAGAGGGTGGCCAGACCGGCCACCAGCACGGTGATGGTAGGGGTGACCAGGACGTCGATGGACACGGGGACCCAGCGACGGCACCACTTCTCGATCTGCACGGCGAGCCACGCAGCGCCCAGGGCACCGAGGACACCGCCCTGACCTGGGGAGAGCTCCTGGCCGAACGCCTCTACGTTGGCCACGCCGGCGTAGACGATGATGGCGGCGACGGCGCCGCCGAGGATCGGTGTGCCACCGAACTCCTGCGCCGTGTTGTAGCCGACGAACACGGCGATGAGCGCCATGAACCCGGAGGCCATCGCGGCGAGCGCGGGGGTGATGCCGGGCAGCCAGCCCAGGTTGACGAGCAGGCCGTTCAGGCCCGCGATGATGCCGCAGCCGATGAGGGCCGGGATCAGCGGTACGAAGATGTTCGCGATGCGGCGCAGCAGGAGCTTGAAGGGGGTGGCGTTCTGCGCCTTGCGCTCCGCGCGCAGCGCCGCGCCCTGCGCGGCGAGGTCCTCGGCGGTCACGGGCTCGCCGCCCGGGGCGCCGGCTGCCGCGGGAGCCCCGGCGCGCTCGTTCTCGACCAGGGTCTCGAACTCCGGGGTGACGCGGGCGACGGTGCCCGGTCCGAGCACGATCTGGTAGGTGTCGTCGTCGACGACGCCCATCACCGCGGGCAGTGCCTTGAGCTGTTCCTCCTGCACCAGGGTCCGGTCGTGCAGGCCCAGCCGGAGCCGGGTCATGCAGTTGGCCACCGACGCCACGTTCCCCGCTCCTCCGACGAGGGGCAGGATGGCGGCCGCGGTGTCGCGGTACTTGTTCTCGTTCGCCAAGAGATCGGCCTTGCTGTGAGTATCGGTTGGTACGTCAGGCGGCTGCGGTTTCGAGGGCCCTGCGCAGGTGCCCGTGCGCGTCCTGGAGAAGGCGCTCGGCCGTCTGTGCGTCGACGGATCCGAGCAGGGTGAGAATGGCGTTCTTGACCTCGCCGCCGGTGGCGGCGAGCGCGGCGGCGATGGCCTCGTCGGAGGCGTCGGTCGCGAGGCCCACGATCCGGTGGGCGCGCGCCCGCAGCTTCTCGTTGGAGGCGCGGACGTCGACCATCAGGTTCCCGTAGGTCTTGCCGAGTCTGATCATGGTGATGGTGGAGAACATGTTGAGCACCAGCTTCTGCGCGGTGCCCGCCTTGAGCCGGGTCGAGCCCGTCACGGTCTCCGGGCCGACCACGACCTCGATGCCGTGATCCGCGGCCGCCGCCAGTGCGCTGCCGGCGTTGCAGGACAGCCCTACCGTGAGGGCGCCGAGGGACCGCGCGTGGCGGACGGCCTCGACGGCGTACGGGGTACGGCCCGAGGCGGAGATGCCGACCACCACGTCGTCGGCGGTCAGCTTCAGTCCGTCCAGGTCCTGCCGGGCTCCCTCCTCGGAGTCCTCGGCACCCTCGACGGCGGTGACCATGGCGGCCGGCCCGCCCGCGATGAGGCCCACGACCTGCGAGGGGTCGGTGTTGAAGGTGGGCGGGCACTCGGAGGCATCCAGCACGCCGAGCCGGCCGGCGGTGCCCGCCCCGGCGTAGACGAGCCGTCCGCCCCGGGCCATCCGCTCGGCCATGCCGTCGATCGCGGCGGCGATCTCGGGGAGCCGGTCCGCGACCGCCGCGCTGACGGTCGCGTCCTCGGCGTTCATGTGGCGGGCGATGTCCAGCGTGGACAGGCGGTCGATGTCCGCCAGTTCGGGGCGGTGCGCCTCCGTGGCCATGGTGGCCAGCTGGTCACGCAGTAGGCCGTTCCCCACGGCGTCCTGGGTAGACATGAACGTTCACGACTCCTGCGGTTCTGACATTCTGATGGATTCGGTAACTCTGGCGCGTTTCAGTCATACGCGACGGCGAGCGGGGTCGGCTGGTCCGTGTGACACGAGAGACAGCGATGAAAATTTCTTTCACTTCGCTCCGACCAAACGAAACATATTTTCGGCGCGGAGTCGCGTCAAGACTCCACAGGCGATCAGTGGGTCACATCCCGGCCACGGCCGGGGCGGTGGCCTCGTCGAGGAGTTCGAGGATGTGCCGGTAGGGCCGCCCGGTGGCGCGGGTCATCCCGATCTCGCAGGTCCGGTTGCAGGAGGCGTAGGCGTCGTACGTGCGGGTGTTGATCTCGGCGGCCTGACGCGCCGTGGCCACCGCGGTGATCTCGGGGTGCAGCAGTCCCCGGTCACCCGCGAAGGCGCAGCAACCCCAGGAGTCGGGCACCGTCACGTCCGGACTCAAGGCGGCGGCCACGGTTCGCAGGGCGTCGTCGGCGCCCAGGTGGGTGGTCGAACAGGTGGGGTGCAGGGCCATGGACCCCAGGGGCCGCACAGCGGGCAAGGCGGGCAGCAGCCGCTCGGCGGTGAAGGCCACGCTGTCCACGAACCGCAGGGCCGCATAACGGGCACGGTCCTCCTCGGGCAGCGAGTCGGCCAGCCGTTCCAGACCGTGCGTACAGGAGGAGGCGTCGCAGACGACGGGCAGCCTGCCGTGGTCGGTGGCCGTCCACATGGCGTCCAGCGTGCGGACCGCCATGGTGCGGTGGCCCTGCGTGTACCCCTTGGACTGCCAGGGGGTGCCGCAGCACAGGCCGCCCAGTCCGTCCGGTACGGCGACCGGGACCCCCGCCCGTTCACACAGGCGCAGGAACGCGCTCGCCGATCCCACGGTCCGGCCGGCGTCCTCCTCGGGGGCGAAGAGGCTGCCGATGCACGCGGCGAAGAACACGGCCTCCGCCTCGGCGGGGTGCCGTGGAGCGGGGCGGTCCGGCCCGCTGCGCGGCATGTCGCGGGTCCATACGGGCACCAGTTCCCGGGCGCCCAGTCCGCGCACCGCCCGGGCTGCCGCCCGGGTGACGGGCAGCGGGACGGCATGGGCGGCCTTGAGCGCCGTACGGACGCCCGTGACCGTGCCTTCCCAGTGCCGCGCCACCCGGTCGGCGACACCTTGGGCCGCCTTGCCGTGCCGGTCCGCGCGCAGCCGTTTCATGACCTCGCCCGTGTCGATGTGGACGGGGCAGGCGGTGACGCACAGGCTGTCGACCGCGCAGCTGCCGACCGCCGCGTAGCCGTAGTCGTCCTCCAGGGCGCGGCGCCTGTCGTCGTCACCCGCGGCTTCGGCGAGGGCGATCTCGCGCAGCAGGGCGATGCGCTGACGCGGGGTCGTGGTGGCGTCGGCCGTGGGGCAGACGGGTTCGCAGTAGCCGCACTCGACGCAGGCGTCCACGGCCGGGTCGACCTCCGGAACGCTCTTCAGGTGGCCGAGGTGCGCTTGGGGATCGTCGTCGAGCAGGACGCCAGGGCTCAGCAACTGGTGCGGGTCGCACAACCGCTTGAGCTCCCGCATCACCTCGTACAGTTCGTCGCCGTACTGGCGCCGGACGAACGGGGCCATGGCACGCCCGGTGCCGTGCTCGGCCTTGAGCGTGCCGCCGGCTCCGAGGACGAGGTCGACCATGTCGTCGGTGAAGCGGGCGTAGCGGTCCAGTTCTCCGCCGGAGTCGAAGTCCTGGGTCAGCATGAAGTGCAGGTTGCCGTCCCGCGCGTGCCCGAAGATCACCGCGTCGTCGTAGCCGTGCCGGGCGAACAGGTCGATCAGGCCCTCGCCGGTGGCGGTAAGCCGCTCCATCGGCACCGCCACATCCTCCAGCAGGGCCGTCGTGCCGGGGCGGCGCGCGCCGGCGACCGCGGTGTACAGCCCCTTGCGCAGCCGCCACAGCCGGTTCCGCTCCCCCGCGTCACGGGTCAGCACGGCCGGGGTGACCGTGGGCAGCAGCCGCAGCGCGGGGTGGGCGGCGGCGACGGCGTGTTCCAGCGCCTCTGCGTCGTCCTCCGCGAACTCGACGAGCAGGGCCGCGTGGCCTGTGACGGTGAGGCCGCGCAGGGCCTCCACCGGATCGGCGGACCGTTGCGCCACCCGCAGCGATGCGGCGTCGAGGAGCTCCACGGTGCGGGCCCCGGCGGCGAGCAGCGCGGGCAGGCAGTCGGTCGCCTCGGCGAACCCCGGCAGTACGAGCAGTCCGGTGGCGGTGTGCGGCAGGAGCGGGACCGTGCGGAAGACGGCCTCCGCGACGAACCCGAGAGTGCCCTCACTGCCGATCATGAGCCGGGCGAGGACGTCGGCCGGGGTGGAGTGGTCGAGGAACGAGTTCAGTCCGTACCCCATGGTGTTCTTCATGGCGAAGAGCCGCTCCACCGTGGCCCGCGACGCGGCCGATCCGCGGACCCGTTCCCGCAGTCGCATCAGCCCCGCGTGCAGTTCGGGCTCGCGCGCCCGCAACGCCTCGTCGGCGTCGGCGTCCGCGGTGTCGACGACGGTGCCGGAGGGCAGCACGAACCGCAGGGACTCGATGGTGCGGTAGGCGTTGTCCCGGGTGCCGCAGTTCATGCCGCTGGAGTTGTTGGCCACCAGGCCGCCGATGGTGCAGGCACTCTCACTCGCCGGGTCCGGGCCGAGTCGGCGGCCGTACCGGGCGAGCCGGGCGTTGGCCTGGCGGACGGTCAGTCCGGGCTGGAGACGGACCCGGTGCCCGTCGTCGAGGATCTCCGCGTTGCGCCAGTGCGTGCGTACGTCGATCTGGATGCCGTCGCCGCCGGCCTGACCGGCGAGGCTGGTGCCGCCCGAGCGCAGGGTCACCGGGACGCCGGCCGCGCGGGCCCCGGCCATCAGCGCGCCGACCTCGCCGGCCGACGCCGCGCGGACCACCGCGCGAGGGGTGAACAGGTACGGGGAGGCGTCGTGGGCCGCAGCAATCCGGCGGGGCAGCGCGGTCGTCACCCGGGCCGGGTCGTCGACGCACGAGGCGAGGAGTTCGGCCAGGCGCTGGTCGGTGGGGGGTGTGACGGAGGCGGGCGTAGCGGAGACGGTGGGGTGGCTCATGGCTCCTCGGCGGCGCCGCCGGTTCGGCGCGGGACGACAGTGGGTCTGTGCGCGGCGACCGGGTGCGCGGCGGCGCGGCCCACTCGGTGGGCCGGGGCCTGTCGGCGCGCGGTCCGGCCGGGCCGCGGCTCAAGGGAGTATCGGGATCAACATCGCGGCATGTCAATAACTTACGTCTGGATTGTGTGACATGTAATTTAATTACATGCGGGGGGGCGGGCAGGCCGGGGCGCATGGCAGACCGGAACTCCGGGGCTCCGGCAGGGAGGGGATCTGGGGCTCCCGCAGGCGGGGGGACTCGCGAACGGCTCGCGTGCCGGCAGAGGTGCTACGGGCGACGCCGCCGGCGCCGCTGCACGGCGGTGTAGGTCTCCTGGAGGGCCGCCGCGGCGGCTTCGTAGGAGCGTTGCGCCACGGCGACGAACAGGCAGTCGATCAGGGCCAGCTGGGCGATCCGGCTGACCGTGGCCCCCGAACGGAACGGTGTCTCGCGGGCGGAGGTGGTGAGGACGAGGTCGGCCGCCTCCGCCAGGGCGGACTGGGGGAAGTTCGTGAGGGCGACGGTGGTGGCTCCCCGAGCGGCGGCCGCAGCCAGCGGCTCGACAGTGTCCTCCGTCTCCCCTGAGTGGGAGATGCCGATCGCCACGTCGCCGGGCCCCAGCAGCGCGGTCGCCGTCAGGGCGGCGTGGACGTCCGTCCACACGAACGCGATATGGCCGACGCGGTGCAGCTTCTGGTGCAGATCCTGGCCGACGAAGGCGCTGGCGCCGACGCCGAAGATGTCGATGCGCCGGGCCGCGGTGATGGCGTCGACGGCCCGGCCGAGGACCTCGGGGTCGACGCTGCGGGCGGTCTCGTCGAGCGCGCGGACCTCGTTGTAGATGATCTTCTTGACGATCTGTTCCAGGGTGTCGGACGGATCGATGTCGGTCCCCAGCGCCGACTGCTCCCCGCCGACCGCCCGCTCGTGCGCGACCGCGGCGGCCAGGGCGAGCCGCAGCTGGGGGTAACTGCCGAAGCCGAGCGTCCGGCAGAAGCGCAGCACGGTGGCGGGTGACGTGGCGGCTCGTTCGGCGAGCACGCCGATGGAGAGTTCCGAGCTTCCGGCCGGGTCCGAGATCACAGCGTCGGCCACCCGCCGCTCCGAGGGCGGCAGCGTGGGCCGGCCGGCGCGGATACGGGTGAGGGCATCGGCTCCACTCCCGCCAGCGGGGCCGCGCTCCGGCTCCGGCGTGAGGGGCTCGTCCCGGCGGCTCATCGGCTTCCTCCTGCACCGGACGACGGGGGTGTACTCACCTTGACAGGCAGTTAATCACAAGACCGGGTCACGTCGGTGACGCGGCGGGCGGTACCTGAGTGGGCCTGCTCGTGCGCGCGCACACGAGGGCGGGAGCGATGGTTCCGGGGCGACGACGGGGCGGCGGAATGGGAGGCGGGGCGTGGGCAAAGGACCTCCGTCGCCCTCGGCCCCGGCCACCCGCCGCCTCAATCCGATGACACCGCCCTACGCCCCCAGAGCGCAACGGCTGACAGCTTGACTATCAAACCTGGATACATCGTGCGATAGTCGGTCTGCGGACGGCGAAATAGGAAGAGGTGCCCGCTGACCTGGGGTGATGGGAGTTCCTACCCTCTCATCAGTCCCACGAAGCAAGGCACCTCTGAAGTCAAGGTCTCCCACAGCCCTACCACGCTGTTCGCCGCGTTCGGCGACCTGGACCTGATCGCGCATGCCGGGCTCGTGCCGACGATTCGCCTGGCCGCGCGGTGCGGTCTGCCCGCCCTGGTGGCCGAGAAGGTGAAGCTGACCGGCGCGAGGAACGGTGCCGGCACCGCCCCTCGGCAACCACAGCAGGACGCCACGCCGCAATGAACCTCGACGCGAGCAACGCCGGACATCCGACGTCGCACGCAACGACCCCGGCAACAGCCGTCACGATGGCGCCACTCATCCCCATCCCAGACGTCGTGAGATCTCTACCGACCCCGGGGCGGTTTCATCACACCCGCTTGGTCCGGGCAAACGGGCGGGACCGGCCGCCGGCAGCCGTCGCCGACGCCCATACAAGCCACGCGCATGTACGGGGCTGCCCGTGCGAGACGCTCTCGCACACCGGCCTGGCGTGGGGGCTGTTCGGCCAGGACGGCCAGCAGTACCTCGTGCTGGGCGGGGCCCAGCGCGTCGGCAGGCGCCCAGGTGCCGCGCACGGGAATGCCACCCAGCTCCGCATCGAGTTCGGGGGCGGTGTCGTACAGCCGCTGCACCAGGCGGCCGGCCCGCGAGAGCGGGTCGGCCGTGGGCTGTGCGCGGGCCACGGCGGGCAGCGACATCATCGTCTGCAGTGGATCCGTGACGGGCTGGGTTTCGTCACCGGCATGCCCTGCGCGGACAGCAGGATCATCTGAGCCCGCCGCCAGGTCACCACCGACCCGGTGCCCCGGCGGATGATCCGCAGCAGCCGTCTGCCCTCGTCATCGTCGATCTCGCGTGCACGTACTCGTTCCGCCACCCGGACAGCGTGACGGACACGTGCCGCCCGGCACAGCACCGAGACGGCGCGTCAACATCACACCAGGGCAAACGTTGTCTGATACAGCACTAGATCGCACAGACGGTGTGTCATTCCCCGCGGATGTGCCACCTGCCGGTCGCGGGATGCCACACGAGGCGCACCCTGCCCTGGTCCGGTCTGCGGGCCGTCAGCTCGTCCATGTCAAGCGACGACAGAGCCCGCAGTGCCTCGTCCGAGGCATTCGACCACACGAAGAGGGTGATCCCCGCCTCTGTGTCGTCGGCGATGAGGAGGCCGGGTTCATCATCGCGCGTGGACTCCTCGAGGGCCTCGACGGCCGGTCCCGGCTCCCCGTTCCGGCGCAGCATCCGGCGGACGAGGCCCCTGGCCTGTCCGTAGGCGTCCTCGGCAGCCTTGGCGACGAGTGCCTGGACGAAAGGTACAACGGCGGTGGTGACCAGCGCGGTGACGACGACCGTGGCGAGCTCCGGTGAGGTGCCCAACCGCAGTGGGCCGCTCTCCTCGATTTCCCGGGCGCGCAGAACCTCGTATGTTTCCCGCCATGCGGAGGCTTCCTGCATCCGACCGAGCTCCTTCAGTACGTCGGCCAGCTGCCAGGCGCCTCTCGCTGAGCCCGCCTCGGCCTCCGGCCGCACGCACTCCTCCGCCTCACTCAACCGCCCCTGCCTCGTGAGCAGGTACGCCAGATCGGTACGCACGTAGGACACACCGTGGGCGATCGCCATCCGGTACCAGTGCTCAGCGTCGTCGAGCCGCTTCCGCTTCTTGGCCAGCTCTGCCAGGGAGGTCATCGCCCACAGGTCCCCGCCCTCCACTGCGCACCGAAGCCAGAACTCACGTTCGTCGGCGCTGAGGCCCCTCGTCCAGCCCATGGCTCGCACCGCCTCGGGCCATCCCGCCTGCGCGGCACGCCTGCACCAGTCGGCCGATCTGGCCTCGTCCGCATTGCCGTTCGGGTGCCTGTTGACGGCGAGATCCCAGCAGACCCTGCTCAGGCGGTACATCGCCTCGTGATCCCCGGCCTCGGCCGCGGCGAGCAGCCACCGCTCGGCGTGCTCCAGGCCGGCATGGGACTCGTAAAGGTGCTTTCCGAGAGCCTTCATCGCCCCGACGTCACCCGCCTCCGCGGCCAGTTCAAGGTTCGGGTCCGGCTCCCCCCACACCATCCTCGGTGCCGCCATCTGTCCCCCTCTTCCGGCGCCCCGCCAGGAGCCTCCACGGTGGCTTCACGGTCTCCCTCGACGTCCTATCGTTCCAAGTCTCCCCGTTACCGTTTCGTGGCCCCGCAATGGGGTTCCCGGCCTCCGTGCCCGGTATGACTTGAGCCCCCTGTCGATCATGGTCGAAAAGGTGGTGTCACCGGACTCGGAGGCATCGGCAGACCGCTGATCAGGGGCATGACCGTCTGCATCCGTACTTTGGGTGGGGCAGGCCTTCGTAACGTGGATGCTGGCACGCTGATGCCGCAGACGAGGCCGGGAGGGATCTGCTCGGGAGGGGTTGTGAACGACGCGGACGAGATCGATGTCTACCTCGGACTGGACGTCGGCAAGGGCGAGCATCACGGCACCGCGCTCACTCCGGCGGGCAAGAAGGTCTTCGACAGGCCGCTGCCCAACAGCGAGCCGCGGTTGCGAGAACTGTTCGAGAAGCTGCAGGCCAGGCACGGCACCGTGCTGGTCGTGGTGGACCAGCCAGCCTCGATTGGGGCCCTGCCGCTGGCCGTGGCCCGTGATGCGGGCTGCCGCGTCGCCTATCTGCCGGGGCTGACGATGCGGCGGATCGCCGATCTCTACCCGGGCGAGGCGAAGACCGGTGCCCGCGATGCGGCGATCATTGCCGGCGCCGCCCGCACCATGCCGCACACCCTTCGAGATCTGGCATCGGACGACGAAACGGTTGCCGAGCTGGGGATGATCGTGGGGTTCGATGACGACCTCGCCGGTGAGGTCACCCGCGTCAAGAACCGGATGCGCGGGCTGCTGACCCAGATCCACCCCTCCCTCGAGCGGGTCCTGGGCCCACGCCTGGACCACCCCGCAGTCCTGTTTCTCCTCGAACGCTACGGCTCTCCCGCCCAGTTGAGGAAAGCCGGCCGTCGGCGGCTGATATCGATGCTGCGGCCCAAGGCTCCACGCATGGCCGAACGTCTCGTCGAGGAGATCTTCGACGCACTCGACGAGCAGACCGTCGTCGTCCCGGGGACCGACGCTGCCGCATTGATCCTTCCCAGCCTCGCCCGGTCGCTCGTCTCGGTCCTGGACCAGCGCAAACTCCTTGCCGCAAGGATCGAGGAACTGCTGGAGGCCCACCCTCTTGCCCAGGTCCTGACCTCCATGCCAGGCATCGGGGTCAGGACCGCAGCCCGGATCCTCATCGATGTCGGCGGCGGCAGCAGCTTCGCCACCGCCGGACACCTGGCCGCCTACGCGGGCCTGGCTCCCGCCACCCGCAGATCCGGCTCCTCCATCCGAAGCGAACAGCCATCCCGGCGAGGCAACAGACAACTCAAACGCGCCTTCTACCTCGCCGCCTTCGCTTCTCTGTCCCAGCCAGACTCACGTGCCTACTACGACCGAAAACGACGGGAAGGCAAACACCACGTCGCCGCGATCATCTGCCTCGCGCGACGCCGCATCGACGTCCTCTTCGCCATGCTCCGCGACGGCACCTTCTACCAGCCACCCACAACCGCTACCGCTTGACGAAAACCATAGGGGCACCTTTTAGCGATGACTTGTGCTGAGCTCGTCCCGCAAAAACGTGGTGGGGCCGATCCCCCCCGAGGCGGCGGCGCGGTTGAGCCCGCAACCAAGTGACGCGAAGAGCGGGGCTGGGGAATTTCAAGGAGCCCGAACACCGCGGCAACTGGAAGCCGACTATGTCCACGTCACGTTCACCGGGGCGCGTTACGCCGTGCGGCCGGATCGCGCTCGGTGTCCCATCGCACTGTACTCGCCTGTTGATCTAGCCCTGAGCTGCCGGTTTGCCAGGATGGTTGCGAACGCCTCTCCTCGAATTCTCAGCGAAGCTGGCTTCTACGGAACCTCCATGGGCGGTGAGCGTCGTCGGCACAGCAGACGGTGACGCCGAGGAGGAGCAAAATCCCTTGGCGCCTGCGATGGAGTGGACCATGGTGCGGTGATGAGCACTGAAGTGGAAGCGTTCGAGCATGAGGACCGCTGGGTCCTGAACCTCCGAGGCATGAGTGTCGCCACGATCTGCATCGACTTTCGGCTGACGCTCGCCCTCGACGCCGGGTGGGAAGTCGTGCTGGAAGCGCCAGCTCGGCTCTCGGCAGGGTCACTCCACACCAGTCCTGGCCTGCCTCTGACGCCGGAGTCCCAGGACGTGGCTGGGGCTCTTCCACTGTTCGGGGCGAAAGTCCTGTCCGCGGTGGCGTTCAAGTCCGGCGCCCTGCGGATGGTGTTCGACAGTGGCACGCATCTGACGTGTTCGGCGGACACGTCGTTCGAAGCTTGGCAGATCACAGGACTGCGAGGATGGCGCTTCGTCTCGCTGCCCGGTGGGGAACTTGCCGTCTGGTCGCCCTCGGCAACAGGTGAGAATCCACAAGGTCAAACTCCGAAGCCCTGAGAATCTGCCCGCGGATCACCCAGGAGTCGTTCGGGGACGCCGACTTCACGCTCGCCACGCTGTGGGCTGACATCGCCGTCCAACGGCATCTGCCACAGGAGGACACTGAATAATGCTGGCGTCGGCTGAACGACGGACCTATCAGCTTTGAGGCAACCGACTCAGCGCGTGCTGTCGCCGGGCGCGAGCAAACTGGTGACCTCGGCATTCGCACCCCGGCCAGCGACCTGGACGTCCTGGCCGTCACACGGCGGAGTCTTGACGAGCGGAGGCGGCGGGCGCTTGTTGAGGGCCTGCTGCACATCTCCGGCCTCACGCCGGCCGTCCGGCCGGTGGAACTCACTGTCGTCGTCCAGTCCGAGGTCCGCCCCTGGCGGTTCCCGCTGATCGGAAACTTCCTCTACGGCGAGTGGCTGCGCGACGAATTCCAGGCGGGCGGGTTTCCACGGCCGGCCCGATGCCGGACCTGGCCTTGGTTCTCACGGTAGTCCTGGCCAGCGACCACCCACTTGTGCGACATCCCGTGAGTTGCCCTGAGCTCCGCTGAGGTGCTGTCCCTGTGACCAGGGGGTCCCACCTTTCCCGCCCCAGCCTCACACGGCGCTACATGTCCGTTCGCCGTAGTTAGTACGAGAACAGGGCGGAAGCAGGTTGTTCTCAACGCGGGAGACAGAACATTCCTCAAACGCGCGGGGAAGCGCCGCCCCCGGCCAGGTGATCCGCTGGCCGGGCGGGCGTGCTTCGGCCTTGGTCGATGATGGCCGACCGCCGAGCCTCACCCAAAGACGAGATACGAGGCTGGTACACCGCGTTCGTGGAGCAGTGCCCTGAGCGACGAGATCGCATCCGGTGCGGAGGTGATGGCGGTGACCTCCGTATCGCTGATCCGGATGGTCGGGAGCCAGCCGTGCACGGGTGGCAGTAGATCTGCCAGCGCGTCCCTGAAGGCGCGCTGCCGATGGCGGCCTCCGTCGCCGGGGAACATCGGTGGCTTCGGCTTGCCGAAGCCACCACCGGGCTCGCGCCCGGTAAGAGCCCGTGAGCGGGCCAGCCATTGAGAGGCATCGAAGCCGAGCTTCACGCCCGCCGGATAGTACTCCAGGGTCAGGGCGCGGGCCCCGGTGAAGTGCTGCTTCTCGTCGACCTCCAGGATCTGCTGCTCCCCGTTCTCGTAGGTCAGCAGGACGTCCAGACTTCGCCGCTCACGAGAAGGGGCCAGCCCGGGGAGGACCAGCCCGGTGAGCGCGCCGTAAATCGCCGACACCGTCTCCCACATGGCGAGGCACTCGATCCGCCCCGGCCGCCGCAGCCAGGTCGGACAGCTCTCTGACTCGATCTCCGCTTTCACTGCGTGAGCCAGTAGTCGGGTTACGCCGTCCTGCAACTCTTTCACGCCCACTCCTGTTGCCCGACTGACCGCCCCGAGTATGCGTGACGCGTCTGACAGCGAAGCGACCCGATGGACGTTGCGGGCAGCCCGGCTGCCCATGTGAAGCCCTGAGCATCACAGAGAGCTACACGCCACCTGGCCGTAGCGCGGCCGCGCCAGTGCTGTGGTGGCTGCGTGCCTACGACCCCGACCGCGCCCACGCCGGCTGCATCGAGCCGCACCGCACCGTGGACGGCTACGCCGACTGCGACGGACAGCCGCGGTTGCTCACTGCCCGGTCTCCTCGTTGGTAAGCCTGCTCGGGCCGGGGGTGAGGACAGAGGCAGCGAGCTCGCGCTGCTTCTTGGCGCGGGCGCGGTGCTCGTCGGCGATCGTCGGCTCGGCGATCGCCAGTTGCTCGTACACCTCGGCCTGGGCGGTGCGCATGTCGGCCCGGCGCTGGCGGGCGGCGGCGTGGCCGTCGGTGCCGGTGGCCTCGAAAGCGGCGTTGAACGCCACGGCGTTCTCCTTCTTCAGCTCGTCCAGCCGGGCGTACAGCAGCCGGGCAGCGACCCGGTGGGCGGCTGCGGCCTGGGCCTCGGCGACACCGCGCGTGGGGTCGGTCGACGCGAGCCCGGCTGTGATGGCGTGTTCCTCGTCCGGGTGCAGCTCGGCGTACCACTCGTCGATACGGCGGGCGAGGTGGGCGGAGCCGAACTCGGTAGGGTGCCGGCGTTGGTTGACCACCGTCCAGGCTCCGACCGCGGTGCCCCACTTCTCGTGGGCGGACTGCTTGGTCATCCCCGCGGCGTTGCCGATGTCGGTCCAGCTGGCGCCGCGTTCCTTCTCGACGATGACGGCCTTCTCCACCAGGACGTCGGCCAGGTAACGCAGGTGCAGGGCCGCGCTCAGGAAGCCGCCGTACTCACGGTCGAGCGCGCGTAGCTCCAGCGGGATGTCACGCAAAGCGTCGGCGGCGAGGCGGCTGAGGGCGTCGGCGTGGGCGACGTACGCCTCGTCGAGCGAAGGCAGCGTCGCCGGTCTCGACTCGGACGTGGTGACGCCCACCCGCGGGGCGGGGCTCTCTTCATCACTCATGTCGTCAGGCTATCCCTGACAGTAGCAATTCGTCAGGGAAAGCCTGACGTTTGACGGACGATTCGCGGCCGGAGCGACCCGTCAGCACTCGACGGCGCTTGGGCGCAGTCCGGCATTCGCCCGTCCGGGTGACCGGAACGAACCCACAGGATAATTATGGGCATTCAGTAACTTTCGGGTGCCGGTGCGGCCGCTCTACGATGCAGGGGTCGGTTCCGGAGCGAGGCGGGCGAGGGTCTCGGCGAACGTCCGGCGGTCGGCGGAGTAGTGGTGCGCTCGGGTCCACCAGAACGTGAAGAACTGGCGCTGGACCGGGGTGGTCAGTGCGAACAGCAGCTCCAGCTTGGTGGCCTCCTCGCGCTCCGACAGCACGAGCATCCGGGCATTGGTCGCGTAGGCGACGGCGAAGTCGATCAGCTGGCGGGCGGGCCAGCTACCGGCGTACGCCGGGGTGTGGTCGAACATCCATCGAGTGGCGTCGTCGATCTGCTGCAACCACCGTTCCCGCTCGCCTTTCAGGCGTTCCCGCAGCACGGGCGTCCAGTCCGGATCGTCCGCCGGGAGCTGCTGCAGGAGCGTGCACGCCCAAAGGACCGTCATCAGGTGAGTGCTGAAGGTGTCACGGGCGGCGTGGGCCTCCCCGATCCGCTTCTTGCGGGCGTCCAGCCGAGGGGTGACGAGCAGGCCGGTTGCGATGGTGGTCACGACGGCGGTGCCGGCGGCCACCAGAAGGGTCCACAAGGTGTTGGGCATGGCGCACACGCTCCCGCACGGCACGTGGGCTCCAAAATGCTCAGGGTTTCGGTCCCTCGACCTCGCCCTGTGCCGTCCAGGTCTTGACCGTGCGTTGGCGGCCGTCGGTCTCCTCGATGAGCCGGATCACCACGTCCGGGTCGGTGCCGTCGAGCCCGACCCACTCCGTGTACCGGTCCTGGGCGGTGGCGGGAACCTTCCACTCGCCCTCGACGGCCGGGCCGTCCGCCTCGAACTGCAGCCGGGCGAGGTGCTTGGTCTCCATGCGGTGCTCCGCAACAGAAGCTGTGTCTGAACCTCTTCCTGCCGGTCATAGCGATGTGCAGCAGGTCGGGCGTGTGCTTGCCGTTCGGATCGGCGTCGATAGACAGTGTTTCGGAGAGCGTTGGGAACGCACTGGGGGCGGCCGGGACAGGGAACACGGACGGCCGCCGCCCGGGTGTGCATCTCGGGCGGCGGCCGTAGCCGTCCGGTGCGTCGACCGCTATTCAACCAGTCGGTTGACAACGCCGCAGGCCCGGCCTAGGTTTACTCAACCGATTGGTTGAAGATGCGAGGTGCGAGATGGCCAACGACCGGCTGTCCCGGGTGTTCTCCGCTCTGGCCGACCCGACCCGGCGCGACATCGTGGCCAGGCTGGCCGCCGGGGATGCCACGGTCAACGAACTGGCCGAGCCGTACGACGTGACCGTGCAGGCCGTGTCCAAGCACATCAGGGTCCTGGAAGACGCCGGTCTGGTCAGTCGCAGCAGGGACGCTCAGCGGCGGCCCTGCCGCCTTGAGGGAGAGGTCTTCGACCTGATGACGAAATGGATCGAGCGTTACCGGCGCGAGGCGGAGGACCGTTTCCGTCAGCTCGATGCCGTCCTCGAGCAGATGGAGGAACAGCCGGTGACGGGCACCCCGACGAAGGAGGCGGCATCGTGAGCACCACGGAGGCGAACCGCCGGCACGAGACGGAGATCGTGGCCGACCCGGCTCTGCCCACCATCCTCATCATCCGGGAGTTCGACGCTTTGCCGGGGCGCGTGTTCCGGGCGTACACCGATCCTGACCTGGTCGTCCAGTGGCTCGGCCCGCGTCGGCTCACCATGCGGATCGACGAGTACGAAGCGCGCAGCGGTGGGTCGTACCGCTATGTGCATCGCGAGGACGACGGGACGCAGTACGGCTTCCGCGGCGTGTTCCACGAGGTACGCCTCAACGAGCGCATCGTGCAGACCTTCGCCTTCGACGGCTTCCCGGACGGCGTCAGCCTGGAGACAACCGCCTTCGAGGACCTCGGCGGTCGCACCCGGGTCACCACCAAATCCCTTATGGACTCCATCGAGGCCCGCGACTCGATGATCAAGAGCGGCATGCAACGCGGCGTCCGGGAAGGCCACGAGCGGCTTGACGAACTGCTCAGCGGCCGCCAGAGCGGCAACGCCGACCGACGTACCGAGATGGAAGGCTTGAGATCATGACGAGGGCAGCCGATGAGCACCGCACCGTCGCAGGGGTATTCACGGACCGCGTGCGCGGAGTGCGTCCCGGGGCATGGGACTACCCAGCGCCGTGCGAGGGGTGGGTCGCCCGGGATGTGGTGCGCCACCTTGTCGAGTGGTTCCCGGACTTCCTGAAGGCCGGCGCCGGAGTCGAACTGCCGAAAGGGCCGTCGGTGGACGACGACCCGGTGGCAACCTGGACGGTGCACAGCGACGGGGTGCAGGCCCTCCTCGACGATCCGGCCACGGCGCAGAGGATGCTGTCGAACCAGCACATCGGAGAGGTCCCGCTGGACCAGGCGGTCGACCGGTTCTACACCGCCGACGTCTTCATGCACACCTGGGACCTGGCGCGGGCCACCGGCCAGGAGGAGCGCCTCGACCCCGGCAGGTGCGCCCAGTTGCTCGACGGGATGCTGCCGCTCGACGACGTGCTCCGCAAGAGCGGGCAGTACGGACCACGGGTCGAGGTACCCGAAAGCGCCGACGTACAGACTCGCTTGCTCGCCTTCATCGGCCGTAAGCCCTGAGTGTGACTCGTGCTGCCCAGGAGGCGGGGGTGGAACGGAGTAACTCGTGGACGATGCGGGCCAGGCGCAAGGTAAGGGACTACAAGCGCAGATCTCCCATGCCGAAGCGCACATCCGGTGGACGTTCCTCACGTTCATGTCCCGCAGTCTGGCCGGCCACGCCGAGAGCCCCAGCAGCCCCCGGTCCTACAGCGCGCCCTGGACCGCCTGACCGCGTTCGTCCAGCCGGTGACCCCGCTCGTCGTCGCGGTCGGAGAACTCGCACAGACGGTGCGGGGGACCTTGGGGACCTGACGGCCCCGGCCGCCGGGGACGCCGTCGATTCGAGTAATGGTCAAGCAGTCCCCGGCCCGGTCTCCGAATTCGGAACCATGCGCTCGCCTTCCTTGGGCGCGTGTCCCGCGGCCGGCCGATTGCCATCCTCGTCGTAGAGGACGGTCTCTTCTTCGGAGGCCGACGTGCGCACGCAGGTTCCCGGTGCCGAGCCAGGAACGGTGTAGTCCTCATCCTGCACGCCGACGGTGTAGGCCGTGAACGGGCTGCGGTGGACCCAAGGCGCCCAGAACCACAGGCCTGCACCTGCCGCAACAGCCACGACAGCGCCGGCCACCGCCCACCCTGGACGCGTCGCCGAAACTTCGGCAACTCCTTGGTCAGCGATACCGATTCCCCACCCTCAGTCATGAAACGGATCACGCCGGCTTTCGCCGACACTGTGCTGCTGTCCAGGATCTTCGCTCCGCTGCTCTGGAGCCCAAGTTCGACGTCGGTGAAGGCACCTTCGTCGGACCTCGTATCCACCGCGGCGGGAAGCGGGGCTCCCGGTTGGGGCGTTCAACCACACCAAAAGGGCGTACGAGACTCACCGTGGGTAGGTGGCCAAGGACCTGTCGGTAGGGGGTGGATGAGCCGCCTCGCCACCCCAGAGATGCATTTCGTCGGTCGCAAGCCTTCCGCCGTGCCCCATCACCGTGCGGAGCTGAATTCCGTAGGTGGCAGGAGACGAAGCGGAATGGGGCGGACCCCTGAGGTGGTCAGGGCTTGTCGTGGGGCGACGTGTCGTCCGGTGCGTCAGGCCCGGAGTCCGGCTCGACGTCGATCTGCGATTCCGGTACGCCCGCCTTGGCGCGCCACCGTGCGACGGTCGCCTTGACCAGGTCGTAGGCGCCGTGGACGAAGAAGACGATGGCGACTTCTTTGACAACCTCGGCTGTGCCGGAGCGGTCCGTCTCGGGCTTGGACGCCGGTTCGGTCTGGAATCCGGAGCGGACCAACTCGGCGGCAAGGTGCTGCGCATGGTTCTTGCTGTCGGGAGCGACGGTCACGCGGGTCACCGGCATCAGCATTCACTCGCTTCCTTGAAAGGGGATCTGCGTTGGCAGGTGGTGGTCTACCGGGCGACGGTGTTGAAGGAGGCCCAAGCGTTCAGTGGCATGTCGGAGTCCTGTTCGAGTGCGGAGCGCCAGGCTCGGAACAAGGCGGTGGCCGGGGTCACTCCGGGCTGCTGGAGTTGCGGCAGGACGCGGTGGAGCAGTGCCGAGGCGTGGTGGTCGTTGACTGGCCCGATGGCGCCGATGACGCTGTGGGCTCCCTTCGCCAGAAGGGTGAGAGGCAGGTTCAGCGCTTCCATGCCTTGCGGGTCGTGGACGGCGCCGGTCCAGCAGCAGTCGATGATGAAGGTGCTTCCGGCCGGCACCGGCTCAAAGTCGTTGGCGTTGAGTGTGTCTCCCCCTGCCATGTGCAGGGTCTGTCCAGCTCCGACGCCGGTGCCGTGACAGCTCAGGACGATCAGTGACGGGTTGTTGCCGAGCTGCTGCTGGAGCTCTTGTTTCGTATCGACCAGCGTAAGCTCGACCTCTCGCCGTGCAGCTTCTTGCACCACGTTCGACAAGTCGGTCAAGGCGAGCGGGAGAGCCAGGTCGAAGTGGGAAAGCCAGGCCTGCTTGCGGGACATCGGGGCGGCAACCGCGTTAGGCGTCCCGAGCACGATGGGCAGTATCGTCCCGAGGGGCTGATCGCCAACGGGCAGGGCAGCGAACGGCAGGCGCCACAGGGGACCGAGCGGGCAGATCTTCAAGGTTGATTCCGGCGCTGCGTTCTCGAGTACCGCTGTGAGCGGTTCGCGGGGCAGCAGGCGGGCAGCCAGGCAGGCCAGGGCAGGGTCCTGGGGGCTGAGGTGCCAAGCGGAGGGATCCTGGCTGCCGCTGCCCGGCGGCGGATTGAGGAGCTCATGGAAGAGGCGGGCTGGCGCACAGGACTTGAGGCCGCAGGCTTCGCAGGCCTCGTTGTCCAGCTGCCACGGATGAAAGACAGCTGCGCCGCCGCCCGGCAGGAAGAGGGTGAATCCGCCGGCAGAGTCGTCTCCTGCCCACGTGGCCGCGATCATGAGGGTCGGCTGCTGCGGGTGGAGTGCGTCGGTGATGTCCTGTTCGTCTACCGGACGCCACCAAGTACTCAGCTCTGCGCTGACAGTGGAGGCGACCGTGCTGTCACTGAGGTAGCGCAAGGTGTGGGGGTTGGCCCGGCGGCGCGTCCGCAGGGCAGCGGCAGCTGAGGAATTGGCACTGAGCAGGAAGACCTCTACGGCTGCGGCAGGGACAACTTCAGCAGCCGGCACGTGATTGAGTACCTGGAGCAGGAAGGTGATGTGGTCGACGACCACAGAATCGGCGGAGCGCGCGGATTGGTAGAGAGACAGGTCGCGGGCCTTGTCGCACAGCCTCAGCGCAGTCAGAGTGTCCTCGAGTGCCGAGGTGTGCTGATCATTGCGGAGAAAGCAGTCGGCGCGGAATCTCAGAGCCCGGATGTGCTGCTGCACGTCGAGAAGAGTCGGCTCGGTGAGTGCAGCACTTATCTGCACGGCTCGGTCGTAGCATCTGAATGCTTCGTCGCGTTCACCGGTCTTGAACAGTAGCGCACCGTACTGGGTAAGGACGGCAGCTCGCTCTGGGGAGTCGTCCTCCTGTGTGGCCATGACCTTGCGATACAGGGACTTGGCGGTGTGAGGCAACTGCAGGTGGGAAGAGGCGACGGCCACACTGGCCAGGGCTTCGTTCCGGTAACGGTCCCGTGCTACGGCGTCCGTCTCTCCCCACAACCGCGCTGCGGCTGCAGGGCCGTCGAGAGCGTCGATCTGGTCCAGCGCGAAGCTGAGCACTGCTTCCCAGTGACGGTGCATGCTGGCTGCCAGCATCCGCAGCCTGTTCATGGAGATCCGCAGGAGCACGTTGCTTTCAGGCAGAGACGGGTTGAGCTGCTCGTACATGGCAATGAAGGCGTGCGGAGCTTGTGTCCATTGGCCGGTCAACGCCGAGGCGTGTGCCTCGGCTGCCCGTAGAGCCAACGCGAGCGGGGGCAGGGTGAAACGCAGGATCCCGTCGTTCTTGAGCCGGCTTTGAGCGTCACTTCCGAAGTCCGGAGAGACGTTGATGCGCTGCATGGCCTGGCGCAGGACATGCAGTGCTTGGGCAGGTGAGCGGCCCTCCAGTCGGCGTGCCTCGTTGAGCGCCGACAGAACCATGCGCCCGATCTCGTCGTCGGGTGTCTGCTCGGGCGGAGAATTCAAACGATGCTCGTCCACGACGGCCACGCCTCTCTCAGCTTCTGCAGCTGGCTGTAGAGCATCTCGGTGCCGGGAGCGGGAGGAGTGCTTTGCTTCCACTTCTCGATCAGGTAGACGAAGATGTCATCGCGTCCTGCTGACACCAGCTCCTCGAAACGGTCATGATTCTCACGGTTCCTGTGGAGGAGCTCGCCCAAGGCGCTGTCGAGCAAAGCGGATTCGGCGGGCAGATCCGCAAGCTGGCTTCTGTGCTCCTTGAGCTCTCGTTCAAGCCGGTACGCAGTGAAGGGGCTCCAGGGCTCGTCGAATGCGCATGCCAGCGCTGCGGCCAACCATCGAGAGCCCCGTTCGCATAACGAGGCACGCAGCGGCCCGCTCTGCGGGACCCGATCCGCCGCGGCAAGGTGCGCGTGCGCGTCATCCGCAAGCGCCGAGGACCGGCCGGCCCGGAGCCGGTGTTCACTGATGAGAGTGTGCACATGAGTGCTGACCTCGGGGCGTACCTGATGCCCATACTGGTAATGCGTAAGCAGGCGCCCGAGCGCCCGAAGGGCCGACACCAGAGCGGCCCCGTGCAGCAGTACCTCGGCTCGTTCGGTCAGTTCGGTGATCCGTTGACGCAGAGCATCAGGCTCTGCCGTCAGGGGCAGGCCCGTGGCGTCGCGGAGCGGCCGGATCGTCGGAGACAGACGCTGGTCGCAACCGACTGACCAGGCTGCGAAGAGGAGTGTGGCATCCACAATCTCCGGATCATGGCCGCCGAGACGAGTTGCGCGCAGCAGCTCCTCGCCGAATTGCAGCCGGTAGCTTCCCACATCAAGCTTTCCCGACGGAACAGGTACACGGACCCGGCCGTAGTGATAGGCAGCTATGTTGACGCCGATTCCACCCACTTCGATGGTAGGCAGATACACCATGGCCTCCCCCTGCGCGCGCCGAACACGTGGCAACAGGAGAGAGACTATCCGGATAATCCGCTCACGAACCGTGTTTTCGGCATCTGTGCCGAAGATCGGATAAGTAAGTGATGCTGGCCGTCGCCAGCAGCCGAGCGTGCAACGGCGGGTGTCGGCGAACAGGCCCGGCTGGCGGCACGCGGGCGAGCAGGCGGGACGCGCAGGCGTTCCCGGCATCGAGAACGGGAAGCTAAGCCTCCCGATGCCGAGGTCCCACCCTGGGGGTCTGCCGACTCTGGCGCTATGTACCCATTCACCGGCGGGCACCATAGGGCTCTCGTCGGTGGAACTCAGCTGCTGCCTCGAAAGTCCTGGGCACAGGCCGCAACGGCACCCCGTCGAAGACCGGCCCGGTCCGGGCCTGGGTTGACACCCGCCACCGCCTCTGGACGCTGCTCCACGTCACCACCCAGGTGGTGGATGAGCGGGTCGAACAGCTCCCAGGCGGTGAGGGACGGTCGGAAGCCATCCGTCTGCAGGGCGTCAGTCGATCGCGGGTCTGGGCCGGCTGTTGGGATGAGGGTTGAGTTGGTGTCAGCTGAAGATTCTGCGGATCTGCTTTCCCAAGCTTTCCCTTGGTCCTACGACCCGCTCCTCGGTGTGGATGAGCTCGGCGACTGTGATACGGAGGCGGTGTTCCCCTTCATAGCGGCCGTCATCAAGGGTGACCAGGTATGCGCCGTCACCGGACCGGAAAACGGCTCTGCCGGGGCGGTCCTCGGGACGGCTGGGCCTTCGCATCCTTGCCGGTATGTAGTGGAAGGCCAGGTCCTTGGCCGCCTGCTCGGCTTCTTCCCTGTCACCTTCGACGTGCCGGCTGGAGGTCAGACTCCACTGGTGGAGCTCGAGAACGTGGGACTCGACGCGCTGCGATTCAACGGTCTGCTCTTCCAGCAGCACATACCAGGAGTGTGTCATGGCGGGAGTGTACGACCGATGCGTGCTTCAAGATCCGGGCACCCGCGCCGCGGCCCGGCCTGGTACCTCAATCCCCTCCGCAAGCATCAGCGCCGACGGCCTCCACCACATGCGTCGGCCAAACGGCAGAGGCCCGATACGTAACCGCCCCCAGCCCGCGGAAATTCTCCCCCTTGGACCGCGGCAGCGCTGAGCCAACGGCGAGGAAACCTCTGCCGCGACGCTCGGGCGGTGAGGTGGCCAGCAGACTTTGGGCCTCACCTCTGCGGGGACTTCCCACCATGCCAGCTGATGATGCGCGGGCGTTCAATGTGGCCGACTTGTCGGTATCCAGGGCCTCGAGTGCGTCGCGGAGCGCAGCGCGGCGGGAGATGCCGGCACGCCTCAGATCCACGCTTTCCGGCGCGGCGAAACCGGTCTGGCTCTGTCACTGCCAGCCAGCCGCCTCGATCACGGCAGTGGCAACCTCGCCAACGGAACGCGTGGTGGCATCGACGGTAAAGTCATCGACTCGTGCCCGGTCGAGGATCCCGGCCAGTTCACCGGATCTGTCCAGGTGCCATCGCAGCGCTTCGGGTTCGTTCTCGTGGCGGCGGGAGAGGCGCTGGTGGACCACCGGCAGTTCGACCTGGAGCCGACACACCGAAAGTTCGATACCGACCGCGTCGCCGCACTGCTTCCGGTCGTCCATGTCCTCAACCACACCGGCGAGGATCAGCCGGACTGCACCAGCAGCACGGTAGTTGCCGGCGATACTGCGCAGGTTCCGCAGCATCATGCCGAAGTTGAAGCGGTCTCCCGCAGGCGCCGGCCAAGACTGCCTCAGCCAGTCGAGGTCGATGACAGCATTGGGTACCGCGACGTCAGTGAGAAGACCGCCCACCGCCTCGGCCACCGACGTCTTGCCAACGCCGACGGTGCCGTTGATCAGGAGGGCACGGGGTTCCAGAAGATTGTCAGCATGCATGCCCAGGAGCCTACGACTCGGCTCGGTTTCGTGAGCAACCCGTGTCCTACCAGGCACCCACCGTCTGAACCTGCAGCCGACGGAGCCGATCGCCGTGCCCGCCACAGGGCGTACAGCAGGCTGGCGGCTGCAAGCACGACGAGGACTGGCCAGGCGCGTACCGCCACCTCGAAGGCGGCCACGGCTGTCTTCAACAGCAGCATCACCGCAGCGAGGGCGACGACCCCGGCCGCGGCCCACTCCCCCGCGCCGCGGGGCATGCGCGGCCGGAGCCGCCGCCCGGCCATCACCGTCCCGCCGGCACAGAGACGGCCGGGGTGGGTGAGGGCGGGTGAGGCTCGGTGGCCTCGCCGAAGCCGATGAGCTACCCCCACAACCACACGCCCGCGATCAGCCCGGCAATCGTCCAGCCGCTCATCTTCTTCCCGCTCGGCCTCGGCTTGCGCCTCCAGTGGCTGCGGACCCGGTAGTACCCCTCGGATGGCTTGCCCGGCATACGTTGTCCCCTCCCACGTCGGTGCACCGCCGATTGCATTGCACCCTGAGGACTGATGTAGCAGCGAGCACCGACAAAGCCGCCGGGATGATGAGCCTGGTCGGTGTGTAAAGAGACCGAAGTGGACGCTGGCTGGAGGCCGTTCGATTTCCTCGTTGGCATAGGCCTCTGATCTGCGGACACTCGGCGCGGTGTTCGCTACATCGCCAGGTCTCTTCCGCAGCACTGAGGCAGCAGTGATGCGAGTCGCCTCCTTGGGTCTGCCGCCCGGTCGGGCATGCCCATGAATGGCGAGAAACCACGGGTGTGTTCGACCAAGGCCATGTGGCGGACAGCGTTCCGGCGAAGCTCCGAACATATGGCCGGCGCCGGACGGCGTGCTGCACCTGCGATGTGGGCGAGGTTAGAGCGCCCGGCAGTAGGCGTGCGTCGTTGATGAGGGCGACCCCGGAAGTCGAGCAGGCACGAGCCATGGTGATCATGGAGTTCTTGACGCTC
>NZ_JBEOXF010000065.1:0-41580 GCF_040296405.1 Streptomyces sp. NPDC002133
GTACGACCGACCGTGCCACGGATGGAACGGGTGCGTCACCCGCACAACTCGCTCCGCACCATGCGGATCAGAAGCATTTGACGGTTCGGTCCAAGGGCCTGGTCGAGCGTGCGAACGGCTACCTGGAGACCAGCTTCCTGCCCGGTCGCCTCTTCACCGGCCCGGACGACTTCAACGCCCAGCTGACCGCCTGGCTGCAGATCGCCAACCGGCGCCATCACCGTGTGATCGACGCCCGGCCGGTCGATCGCTGGGAGAGCGACCGGGCGTCGATGCTCGCCATCCCGCCGGTCGGCCCGCCCCACTGGTGGCCGCTTCGCACCCGCCTGGGCCGCGACCACTACATCCGAGTCGACACCAACGACTACTCCGTCCACCCCCGCGCGATCGGCCACGTGGTCACGGTCCACGCCGACACCGAGGAGATCACCGTGATCTGCGGCAACGACCTGGTGGCCCGTCACACCCGCTGCTGGGCCAAGCATCAGAGCCTGACCGACCCTGAGCACGCCGAGGCGGCCCGGAACCTGCGCGGTGAGGTGATCCACCAGCAGGCAGCCCGAGCGGCCACCGCCAAAGCCGCGGCCCTGGCCCCAGACAGCCTCGGCATCGAGGTCGAACAACGCGAGCTGGGCACCTACGACCGCATGTTCACCCTCATCGAGGGCGGCGGCGGGAAGGAGGACACCTGATGGCCCGCACCACCGCTCCCACGAAAACGCACCCCACCCCCGATGCGGGCAAGCCCGACGGCCAGGGCGCCCGCACGGGCCGGCAGACCGCCGCCGACCTGGCCTTCCTCGCCCGTGCCATGAAGGCCCCGGCCCTGCTGGACGCCGCCGAGCGCCTGGCCGAACGCGCCCGCACCGAATCGTGGACCCACACCGAGTACCTGGTCGCCTGCCTCCAGCGCGAGGTCTCCGCCCGCGACTCCCACGGCGGCGAGGGCCGCATCCGCGCCGCCCGCTTCCCCGCCATCAAGACCATCGAGGAGCTCGATCTCACTCATCTGCGTGGTCTGACGCGCCAACAACTCGCACACCTGGGAACATTGGACTTCATAGCGGCGAAAGAGAACGCCGTCTTCCTGGGACCGCCGGGCACCGGCAAAACCCACCTGGCCACCGGACTCGCCGTCCGGGCCTGTCAGGCCGGCCACCGGGTCGCGTTCGCCACCGCCGCCCAGTGGGTCGACCGCCTCGCCGCCGCCCACCAGACCGGCCGGCTCCAGGACGAACTGGTCAAGCTCGGCCGCTACCCGCTGATCGTGATCGACGAGGTCGGCTACATCCCGTTCGAGGCCGAGGCCGCGAACCTGTTCTTCCAGCTCGTCTCGAACAGATACGAGAGAGCCAGCGTGATCGTCACCTCGAACAAGCCCTTCGGACGCTGGGGAGAGACCTTCGGCGACGAGACCGTCGCCGCCGCCATGATCGACCGACTCGTCCACCACGCCGAGGTCCACTCCCTCAAAGGCGAGTCCTACCGCATGAAGGGCCGCGAACTCGGCCGCGTCCCCACCGCCACCGACAACGACTGACGAACCACCGAGGCCGCACAGTGGCTCACGATTGAACCGTTCGAACTGGTCCCAAATTCAGCCGTTGCCGACAAGATGATCACGAGTCGCCCGCGGCACCGGAATCGTCATCGAAGCCAGACACACGAAGAAGACCTGCAGCGTTCCGTCCGAAGCCCACCCGCACCTCGCCACGCAGATCCCGTCCCCGGGGTGCGGACCTCCGCGAGCTGGGCTTCAGCGGGGCGCGAGCCGCCCTGAAGCACTTTGGGAGATTCGCGCGACACCCCCAGAAAATCGCATGCCTGGCGTTATCCCCCGGTCGTAGCGACGCGACGTCGCTGGTGTCCCTTCGGCTGCTCCCCCACTCAAGGACTCCGCCGAGAATCCGCTCCGAATCGCCGACCAGGCACCTACGGGCGTGCTCAAGACGAGCCGCCGCGCCGGCCTGCCGAACGAACCGGTCAAGACCGTCGCCGCCCCTGGTGGCGCGATTGCCTGCTCCGGCAACGACCACCAGCCTCGTCGCAGCGACCCGTCGACTCAAACGACGAATAGGTTGACAAACATCACACACCAAGAAAGTACTCAATTAGGACATATCCCCCTTTATTTCCGCCTGCCTTCGCTCCGCCGTTGCTAGGGTCACCGCAATCGGGGATCTGGCGCTCTGCAGCTACTGCCGGCCAACAAGTCCAGGGCTGGAGAACCACCCCCGGGCCACCGCACTGCCGCGCCACGCTTCACCAAGCGTCCGACACCGGAGTCGTGACAGCGGCCAATGCCCGCCGACACCCGCACGACCCCGGACTCACAAACCATCGCGAGCGGAACACAGCGCAACCGCAGGAACACAGCAGGACGGAATCCTCATGCTCGGAATGCCCATACCGCGCCGCGCACTGCGATGCCTGGCCGCGGTCCTGACCACCGGGACGGCGCTCGCAGGGATCTCGACGACCGCCGCGGCCCAGACCGGCAGCGCCGGCGCACCGGCCGGCGGCTCGCAGGTCACATGCACTTCGCGGCAACCAGGGCTGGCAAGCCGACTCGCACAGGACATCGCCGCCGCACTCCGCGGGCGCCAGGGCACCCCCGCGCTCGCTCTCTACGACCGACCCACGGCGACCTCGTGCACATTCAGGCCGGACGCGAGGTTCGACTCAGCGAGTGTGGTCAAGGTCACGGTGCTCGCAGCTCTCCTGCGCACATCCATGGAAGAGCACCGCAGCCTCACGCCGCGCGAGGCCGCCCTGTCCACCGCCATGATCACCAAATCGGACAACGACGCGACGTCCGCTCTGTGGCGACAGATCGGCCACAAAGGCATCCAGCGCTTCCTGACTCTGGCGGGCATGCAGGACACCGTGCTGGGGCCGAAGGGCTATTGGGGCCGCACCCAGATCACCGCCGGCGACCAGCTCAAACTGCTGCGCGTGCTCACCTCGGACAACTCCGTCCTCGACAGGAACGCTCGCGCGTACGCCCTCGGCCTGATGAACCAAGTAGTCCCCACCCAGCGCTGGGGAGTGCCGGCCGGGGCATCCGACACCGTGACGACCCACCTGAAGAACGGGTGGCTGCCGCGTGCGACCAACGGCTGGCGGGTCCACAGCATCGGCGTGTTCACCGGCGGGGGCCACGACTACGGGATGGTCGTACTCTCCCACGGCAACCGCTCGATAGACGACGGCATCGTCACCATCGAACGCGTGGCCCGCGTCATCAACCGCGAACTACCCCGGCAGACAGCGTCCTAACACGTTGTTTCATCTGGTGAGCCAGCGGTGACCGATCAGGGCTGCCGCTGTGCCGACGACGGCGGAACAGTGCCCACAACTCGCCCGGCACCAGCCGCTCAACCAGATCCGCCATGACCCGTTCAACGACCGCAGTGGCAGAAGCGTCCGAACGAGGACGCAGCCCGACCGGTCACTGGCGGAGCGGGCGCAGGCCCGTGCGGACGTCGTCGACGAAGTACTCAGGCTGCTCCCAGGCGGCGAAGTGCCCGCCCTTGGGGAGCTTGTTGTAGTGGATCAGGTTCGGGTACGCCTTCTCGGCCCAGCTCTTCGGGGGCCTGTACATCTCGGTCGGAAAGACACTGACGGCGACGGGGAGCTCGACTCCCCTGGCGCCGAAGAACGAGATCCCGGCCTGGGCGGTCTCCCAGTACAGACGCGCCGTGGAGATCGCGGGGCATCAGCCCAGTACGACCTGGCCCGCGTGGACGGCACGCAGGGCGCGCTCGACGGTCTCCTGGTTTTCGCCGACCGGAGCCACGTAGCCGATGACGTCGCGCGCGGCATCCTCTCCGAGCATTCGAGTGATCACCCATGCGGCGAGATACTGCGACGCGAGACAGCCGCCCGCCGTAGCGATGTTCCCCTCGGCGTGGAACGGCGCGTCCAGCACAGTGACATCACAGGCTTCAACGAAGGGCCGGCTCGTCATGTCCGTGCAAACGGGCATGCCACCCAGCAAACCGAGCCGCGCAAGCACCAGTGCGCCGGAGCACTGTGAGCCGATCAGCTGTCGCGAAGGGTCGAGCGGCAACATGGAGAGCAGCCGGTCGTCGGCAACCACGTCGCGCGTCCTCACCCCGCTACCGATCAGCACGACGTCGGCCTCGGTCACGAACGCCAACGGGCGCTGTCCGGTCACCTCGACGCCGTTCATCGACGTGACCGCCGGCGTCGGCGTGGTGATGAAGGCCTCCAAGCCGTCCTTGCGGCACCGGTTGATCAGCGCGGAGGCGATAAAGCTGTCGAGTTCATTGAACCCGTCGAAGGTGACCACGGCTACCTGCATCACAACTCCCTATGTACGTCATCAGATGTCCGCTCCAAGGCGCGCCGCACCCGGGTCGCGCGCCAATTGGGGCCGGTCGGTGGCATGGATGCCAACGACCTCGCGTTTCGAGTTCCGAACCTGAGGACCACGCTCGCCGGCCCGCCCTCCTGCTGACGCCTCGAGGATCGCCAAGCCGAACTCGTCGAGAGCACCGTCGTGCTTGTCCTCGTCAGAGCCGAGCGCCCAGGAGTGCCTTTGTTTCAGGCCATTCCTGGGCGAGGATGGAGAAGTACACACTGTCCCGCCACGTGCCGTCCGGACGTCGGCGATGGCGGCGCAGCACGCCTTCACGGCGCGCTCCGAGGCGGGCAATGGCTGCCTGCGAGCGGTGGTTGAGGTGATCGGTCTTCAACTGCACACGCCCCATGCCCAGTTCTTCGAAGGCGTGGGTCAGCAGGAGCAGCTTCGACTCGGTATTGACTGCGGTACGCCAGTATGCACGGCCGTACCAGGTCCAGCCGATCTCCAGTCGTTCGTCGGGCACATCGATGTCGAGGTATGCGGTCCAACCGATGGCCTGGCCACTCGCACGGTGGATGACCGCGAACGGAACGAATTCCCCCCGCTCAGCAGCCGTCAGTAGGGCGCCGAGCTTGCCCCCCAGCTCGTCCTGCGTCTGCGGCGCCGGCCCTCCCTGCCACCGCCAGACCTCCTCGTCCCGGCCGCCCACGGCGAAGAGGTCGCCGAGATGACTCATGGCCAGGGGTTCCAGACGCACATGGCGGCCGGTCAGTGTTGTGGGCAGAGGTGTCTTTGCAGCCATGGCACGAAAATAGTCCATACATTGCACTAGATTCAATCCCATTTGCACTAGTGCAAAGGGATTGAGGGCGACTACCCCGGCGCGCCGGCGGAAGGGCACCAACGCACCAAGCCCACCGACTGCAGCGCCCGACCCCGCAGCCGCCGGCCACACCGCCACCGCAATGGATCGTGGACGGCACCTTGGTCCCGGTCCGTGACCGCAAGGTCGGAGCTTCCTCGCGCATCTACCGGCTCTCACCGTGCTCGGCGACGGAGTCCACATCGGCACGGGCCTCGTTGTCCCGCACCGCAAACACCCCGGCCGGCCGCTCCGGCCGGTGAGAAGAAGACGACGCTGAACACCGGAGAGTCCGTGACCGCGTCGAGCACGACCAGCCCCGAGTCCAGGCCCGCGCCACCCGTTCGGAGGCCGTCACACGGTTCCGGCGGGCTTTATGTTCTGGTTGTGGTGGAAGAAGTTGTCCGGATCGTAGACCCGCTTGACCTGCGCGAGCCGGTCGTAGTGGGTGCGGTAGGTGGCCCGGACCCGGTCCTGGCCCTCGTCCTCGCCCATGAAGTTCACGTACGCGCCGCCCATGGAGTGCGGGTGCATCTCCCGCCAGTAGTCGACGCACCATTGCTTGATGATCTCGGCGTTGGCGGGATCGGGGTCGACCCCGGCGAAGACGCCGGACCAGACGGCGTCCCGATAGCTCCATGCGGTGTCGTCACGGCCCAGCCGGTGGACGGCACCGTCGATCGGATAGAGGTGCATCAGTGAGAGCGGGGTGGGAATGCTCTCGCCGTACTTGAGGTGCACGTCCAGGGCGGCGTCCGGGATGCGGTCGAAGAAGTCGCCGCGCCAGTACCACTGGTACCCGGAGGGGATGAGCTCGTCGAACATGCTCTGCAACGCGGGGTAGGGCATGGGCGTCGTGAAGTGGAAGGCGGGCGGCCCGGGCTCGTCCACCGTTGCGAGGCCCGCCTCGAACTGGTCAAGGTCCCCGGTGCAGCACCACACGATGCCGCACGACTTCTTCCCGTGGAGCTCCGTGGGGAACGGCGGGCCGGGCGGGATGACAAAGATCACGAAGAAGCCGTACACGTCCTCGGGCGCCGCGGGGAGGAAGTCGCGGTACCACGTCAGCACCTCACGGGTGCGATCGACCGGCCACACGGTGACGCCGCCCCCGACAGTGCCCACCGGGTGCAACCGATAGGTGAACGATGTCACTATGCCGAAGTTCCCACCGCCACCGCGGAGCGCCCAGAACAGATCGGGGCGCTCTTCGTCGCTGGTCGTGACGAAGGTGCCGTCCGCGAGCACGACATCCGCGCCCAGCAGGTTGTCCGCCGTCAGGCCGTACCTACGCGTCAGATAGCCGTGGCCGCCACCGATGGTCAGCCCGCCGACCCCCGTCATCGAGATGATGCCGGTGGGGGTCCCAAGGCCGAAACCATGGGCGGCGTGGTCCAGGTCGCCGAGCTGGCTGCCCCCTCCGACCTGGGCTGTTCGCGTGACCGGGTCGACCCGCACCCAGCGCATCAGGGACAGGTCGAGGGTAAGCGCGTCATCCACCAGGCAGAGGCCGGGTCCGCTGTGTCCGCCACCGCGGACGGCCAGCTCGAGGCCGTGCTCGCGGGCGAACGTGACCGTCCGCATGACGTCCGCCGGGTCCACGCACCGCGCGAACGCGGAGGGGCGTCTGTCGATCATCGCGTTGTAGATCGCACGGGTTTCGTCGTACGCGTCGTCCTGCGGGCCGATCACCGGTCCGCGCAGTGCGTCGCGCAGTGCACCCAGAGTCGTGCCGTCCATGAGAGCTCCTTGACGGGGCACGCCGGCTACCGACCCCCGGGCCTCCGATCCCACCGGCCGCCCTGTTGACTGATGCGGCGCACCCGCCGAGCCCGCCACGGGCACCCCACGCCCATCGGCGGCCCCCACGACGCCGCGGGGCCGACAACTCAAGCCTGGCATCGGCCATCTGCCCACGCAACGCAGCTGCGGCGGGCCGCGTGCTGGAAGAGGCCCTCAGGCGCCATGAGCTCCTGCACTCCGACCACGAGGACAACGGCAGGCGCTCGAACGGCGTGACACCGCACCGGCATTCCGTGGCGCCGTCCTCCGCTTGACGACCGCCCTGACCCACGCTGTACGCCTACTTCGTCCGCCGGCAGGAGGAGTGCCTTCACCAGCTCAACAGCCTCCTGTGGCGACAGGTGCGTCAGCATGCGGGCCGCGGGGCCGAGCCGAGCGCCAACCTCATGGTCCGGGGCCTTCATCACGCCGCCGACCGGGATGACGTCCCGCCATGTGCTGTAGCCGATCAAGCGCGCGGAACACCCAGGTCATGGCCCTGGTCGCCGTCGTCGGTGACCGTGCCGGGGCGCACGGAGCTGGAACCTGCGATGGCGGCCGGCCCGCCCGCGACGGAACATGCTCGCCGGGGCCGGGCCGGAGGCGACAGGTCGTGATCGGCTGCACCACGACCGGGGACGTAACCCCGACTGGGACGAGCCGTCACTGTGGGGGACGAGGCAGGGCGGTGCCTGCTGCGCCCCAGAAGGGGCGCAGCAGGCAGGCGGGGTCAGGCCAGGGACCACTTCCCCGACCGGGCGACCTCGCAGGTGGCCAGGTCCATGCCCAGGTGGTCTCCCTCGCCCGGAGGATCCGCGCGGGAGTGGTCGGCCGGCAGGCCCGCGAACGGCTGATGCCCGGCCTCCCACACGTCGTCGGACCGGTCCCTGTCCAGCCGCTCGTACTGGAGTGCTGGGACTGGGCACTGGCGCAAGGGAAGCCGGGTCGCTTGTGTGACAGCCGGGACAGGGCGCTGTGCAGACTTTCGCGTCGATGGCAGCAGGGCGTTGTCCCAGGTACGTGATTCCGCGGTTGGACCAGTCGGCTGGAGCGCCTGCCACGCCCCAGCCGACCGGAGCACGATGCCCGTCTTGACGGCATTGCCGAGAGACTGAAACTGCGTGCGATAGGTAGACCAGGCAACAGCCCTCGGTGTGACACACGGTTGATGGGCAGGGGCACGCAGGCCGTAACAGGCGCTTTCGCCCCGACTTGGACCGCGGCAGCGCAGGGGCATCCCACTCCGCCCAGGGCTTACGGCGGAGTCTGGCATGGGGCCGGTCTCGCCGGCCCACGCGAACATCGTCTCGGATGCGGTGGGACGCCAAAATCCCACCCGCCGCGCCAGGGCCACAGCCACCGCAACGGCAACGGCAACGGCAACGGCAACGGCAACGGCAACGGCAACGAGCCTCGTCCCTGTCGGGACCCTCCCGCCTCGTGAAGCGAGGGGAGGGCGCCCTGAACCATGATCATCAGCCGGCGGGGGCGCTCGAGTGCGGCCACGAGCTCCTCGGCGGTCCTGGCAGGGACGAAGGCGCCCTCGTGGCCGAACTCCTCGATGAGCGCACGGGTGCGGGACGGGGTGCGGTTGTGGATGGCGACGGATAGCCGTGCCGGGCGTAGCCCGTCGGGTCGTCGTGGTCGGGGTAGGTGTGGCGGTGTGGCCGTACGAACCACTGGTGCCGGTAGATGCGGCCAGAGGTATCGCGGGCCCCGTGGTCCTCGTCGGGGCGGGCCGGATGGACTGACGGAGCGTGATGTAGCGGACCGGGGCGTCGGGGTGCTCGGCACTCGCCCGGCGCAGGCGCGGCGGGCACCGGGGCGCCCGGCGCAGGCGCGGCGGGCACCGGGGCGGCAGGCAACGCCGCCGGCGCGTCCGTGGTCACGGCGCGCCCTCAGCTACCGATGAGGCTGTTTCGTTCGGAGCAAAGGGCGCTGGTTCGACAGGTTTTGCTTCCGAGGACCATTTCCCGGGGAGGGGGAAAAGGTGGTGCGGTCCGGGCACGATCTGTGCAGACTGGCGCGCGTGCTTATCGATCATTGGCCGTTGAAGGGCCTACGCGTACGGTCTCCGCGTCTTGAGTTGCGACTTCCATCCGAGGACGAGTTGGCGGAGCTTGCCGATGTCGCCGCGCGGGGCGTCCACGAGCCGAACGCCAGGCCCTTCTTGACGCCCTGGACCGATCTGCCGCCGGCCGAGCGCGCACGGCATGTCATGCAGCTGCACTGGAGTCGGCTGGGACGGTGGACGCCGCAGAACTGGGCGCTGGAACTCGTCGCCTTCTTCGAGGGCCGCCCCGTGGGCGTTCAGGACATGCGAGCCGTGGATTTCGGCATCCGCCAAGAGATCGTCTCGGGTTCGTGGATCGGGCTGAACCACCAGGGTCGGGGACTTGGGACCGAGATGCGCGTTGCCATGCTGCACCTCGCGTTCGCGGAGCTGGGTGCCGTGTCGGCGACATCAATGTCCTTCACTGACAACCTCTCCTCGGTTTCCGTGTCGCTGAAACTCGGCTACCGCCCTGACGGCATCACGCGCGACGTCCTGCATGGCGAGGTAATCGAGTCCCAGCGGTTCCGTCTCTCCCGTGCAGATTGGCACTTGCGCGAGCGTCCACCCGTGACGGTGAGCGGGCTCACGGGCTGCGAGGAGCTCTTCGGAATCGTCGGCGAGGGAGCAGGCACGGGGGCGGCTTAGAAAGACGACCTCTTCTTGCGATCGGCGTTTCATAGGTAGTCGCTCGTCAAACACCCCGCCGCCCGGAGGTCCACCTGCAGCAATCGTGTTTCATGAGTTGTTGCATACGGCTGGTCGCCTGAGAATAGCCGTCCTCGACGCTCCCGGGACTGCGTCATGAAGAGGTGAAGCTGCCCGCATGTTTCAGCGGCACCGGCTGACGCCGGAAGTCCGTCTCCCCGCCCTTGGTCGGGGAGGCGTGGAGACGGACAGCATGTGTCCGGCCGGGCCGGATACCTCTGTTTAGCCGAACTGTCCGACCTGGTAGCTACCGGCAGGCTGCTGGATGATGACGTTGATGCGGTTGTAGGCGTTGATGACGGCGATGAACGAGATGAGGGCGACGAGCTGGTCCTCGTCGTAGTGCTTGGCAGCGTTCGCCCAGGCCTCGTCGGTGACGCCACCGGCCGCATCGGCGATGCGGGTGCCCTGCTCCGCCAGCTCCAGCGCGGCCCGCTCGGCCTCGGTGAAGACCGTGGCCTCCCGCCAGGCGGCGACCAGGTTGAGCCGCAGCGGGGTCTCACCGGCGGCGGCGGCGTCCTTGGTGTGCATGTCGGTGCAGAAGCCGCAGCCGTTGATCTGGCTGGCGCGGATCTTCACCAGCTCCTGAGTGGCGACCGGCAGGCCCGCTTCCGACGCCGCCTTGCTGGCCATGTACAGGTGCTTCAGCACCTTGCCCGCGACGGCATTGCCGAAGTAGTTGAGACGCGCATCCATGGTGATCTCCTTACCGAGTTGCAGATACGCACCACTGACTGGACAGCGCCACAAAATGTGACAGGAGGCGGGGTGTGATGTGCGTCACTTCCCAATGCCACCTGCATCCCGGTCGCGTGGTTCGTTGCAGACCCGTTGAGAGCGGCCAGTTCGGGGCGAGTCACGGATCCTGTTGCAGCGGGGAGCCGACAAGGGTGGCAGCCGCGCCCTCCTCGGCGAACGCGCAATCCGACGTGAGCCGGACCGGCCGAGGCGCGCGACCGACTCTGTCAGCGCGCGGGCGGCGACAGGAACCACGGGCCGGCTTCCCACCTTCAGGGGCGCCGCGCACCTCAGTCAGCCGGCTCGACCTGCCGCGTCATCACCGCAATGAGTCCTCGCCCGCAACACAGTCACAGACTGTTACGCTTCAAGCGCGGAAGTTCGTCCGATGCCGAACAAGCGGTAATCTGTCGCCATGCCGGACCGCTCGTCAGCACCTGCCCAGAGTGACATCACCTTGCCGCGCGTGCTGGGAGCGCTCAGCGACCCGACACGCCTCGGTATCGTCCGAGTACTGTCCGACGGCACCGAACGCGGATGGGGTCAATTGCGCGCCCCCATCGCCAAGTCCACGCTCAGCCATCACCTCAAGGTGTTGCTCGAGGCGGGCGTCACACAGACCCGTCAGGAAGGCACTCGCTGCTTCGTGACTCTGCGCCGCACAAGCCTCGAAGCCCGCTTCCCCGGACTGCTGCCGGCTCTGCTGTCGGCGGCCGTTGCGGATCACGTCGGCGAACACGTAACCGAAAGTGACGATGAGGAGTGACCGGATTGACCCCGTAGCGGGGACAGAAGCGATCTGGACGCCGATCACGTCCGTTTTCAGGGCGAGCTCGTCACCACCCTTGGACACCTCGCACAGGGGCTCGTCCCGCCCGGCAACGGGACGGTTGCCGGCGCACCTGCCGCTGTCACGGAGGAGTTCGGGCATGGGCCGCGCGCGGACGCCGTGCGCAACCACCGGTCGACTCCTGCGGCCGCTCGGGGCCTTTCCCTAGCTGATCAGTACACTCCGTCGAACACAGACCGCCCGACCTGCCGTGGCATCGGGCTGCTGCCCAACTCCGCCAGACAGCGCCCAGAGTTCGGGCGGCGAGGGCCTGGCGGGGCAGGCGGTGCTTCATGCAGGTCGGGATTGTCCGGCGCCTACGAGGTCGGAGTTGCTGTCCGCGGGGGGTGCTGCCGGTCGCAGTTCTTCGGCAGTCCACAGTTGCAGTAGTCCCTGGTGCAGCCAGGAGGCCGCGGTGGCGATGGGCGCGTCCGCGATGTCGGCGATCTCTTTGTCCGTGAAGCCTTCGACGGCTGCGAGGTAGACGGCGATGCGGTGTTGTTTCGGCAGTTCCTGGAGGGCGGCTCTGGCGTCCGGCGCGGGGAGTTGGCTGAAGGCCTGCAGTTCGGCCAGGCGGATGCCGGCCGGAAGCCGAGGTTCGTCACGGGTCTGGGTCCGGTCCTCGCCGTCCTTGGTGGTGGTGTCGTTCGGCTGGTCGTGCTGTCCGCGGCGGGGGCCGATGAATGTCTTGGTGAGGATGTGGTAGAGCCAGGTCTTGTGGTTGGTGCCCGGCAGGAGGCGGGGGAATGAGGTGTACGCCTGTGTGAACGTGTCCAGGATCAGGTTCTCCGCGTCGGCGGGGCTGCCTGTCACGCCCAGGGCGGCCCGGTACATCGGGTCGAGGAGGGACAGCACGTCGCGCTCGAACGCGTGGTGCTCGAGCGGGTCCTGCTCGAACGTGTGGTGCTCGAGGTGTGCGTCGTCTTCGGTCTGGCTGTGGTTGCCCTGTCGGCGTGTGTCGGGGGAACCGCCCTCGTCGCCGGTGACCAGGTGCGTCAACGCGTCGCTGTGGTTGTCGGGGTGTGCGGTTGGCTGGGTCAGGGGAGCGCGAGCAGTTCTGCGGTGACGGCCGCGCCCTGGGAGCGTTTCGCTCTCATGTATGCGATCGCTGTCGGCGTGTCGGCCCCTGTGCCGGCCGGTGCCCGAGCCGAGCAGGGAAGTCCAGCTCGAGAGACCGGACCGAAGGTTCATCATCGAAAGAGGCATGTGCATTTCCTCCCGGGAGAGTGTGTCGTCGATCGTGCGCTGAAGGACGGCCGGTGGTGGAGCCTGCCGCCGACTTCGTGAGCCGCGGGGAGCCCCTGGCCAAGTTCTTGTGCGATGGGCCCGTCATGGAGCGCGCCATCCCAGGCCGTAGCGGCCGCGTACGGCAGCCTCCGTGCCGTGTTGCCATCAGTCTCGACTCGCGGCATCGGCTGGTGCCTTGTCGCGACCCTCCCACGGAGTGGATGGATGCCGGTCGGAGTCGACCCGTGTGAGCAGGAGGCGACAGGTCAGTCGCTGGGACGCGGGCACGCACGTGGGCACGCCGTGCCACCTCCTCCTCGTGGACCAGCGTGACCATCGGCTTTCCCGGCTCCCACATCACGGACACGACGACCGGGTCCGGCCCGTACATCCCTCCTCGCGTTGCCGTCCTGGTAGTGGATCAGATCACCACCTGGCTCCCGCACCGTCTCTCCAGTCTCGATCACACGTTCCGGCTCGCCCTCGCTCGAACCGAAACGCCCACTGAATCCTTGTCCGACACCGTGCTCCACCTCCCCAGGTCCGCCGTTTCATGAGCCCGACGCACCGTCCGGCGGAAGCCGCGTACGGGCATCCAGGGCCCACAGCCGCTTCGTGGTGATGACCGAGTGCCCTGTGGATCTGTGACAGGTGTGGCGGCCTCCTCGGCCCCTCGTGAAGACTCGCTCGGCACGCACGGCTGGTCGGTGCCGCTCCGAGCGACGGTCGGCCTGCGCTCCCGACGTGCATTCAAGGCACATCGACTGCCCCGTCGAGCGGTGTCACAGAAGTGGCTCAACCTCTGTCGTAGGTAGTGAGTGGCTGACATCGCCGTCACGAAGACACCAACGGGGTCGCTGACCCCCTGAACGGGAGGGCCTGGATGAGAGTCGTCGTCGCAGGTGCCACCGGGCTGATCGGTGCCAGGACGGTTGCCAGGCTCCGGGACCACGGTGTGGAGGTTGTGCCTGTGTCACGCGGTGAGGGCGTTGATGTCATCACCGGGGATGGTCTCGCCCAGGCCCTCGGTGGCGCCGGGGTGGTGGTGGACGTCACCGATGCGCCCTCACGTGCGGAAGAGACCAGTCCGCAGTTCTTCGACACCGCTACGACCAATCATCTGGGGGCCGCGACCCCAGCAGGTGACGAGTACTACGTGATCCGCTTCGTCGTGGGGGCCGAGCACCGCGAAGCTGCCGGCTGCCGAAGGCGACGTACGAGGCGTCGCCACCGACGTACGTGCCCGGTTCTTCGGCGCGGCGACAGGGGAGCGAACGCTTCTCCCTGAGACACCCGCCCACGTGGGCTCGCCCGCCGGTGACACCCCGGTGTGATCCTGTGAGCCGCCAAATCAGCACGCACAGCTCTTGTCGACCGACACCGGAAGCAAGTCCGTGTCTGCCGTCGTCATCCTCTCCTCCCCCACGCCTTGACAGGAAGGCTTCCATGAGTAATCCGGCCCGGCCCGCAGAGTCCTCTGCGACAAGTGAGCTCGACCAGGTACCCGACCGTGACGCCGAAGAGACTGCAGAATGGCAGGCGTCACTCGACGCTGTCGTGAAGAACGCAGGGCCGGATCGGGCGGTTTACCTGCTGCGACGTGTGCACGAGCACGCGGCCAGGTCCGGAATAGTTCTGCCCCGACTTCTTTCCTCGGACTACATCAACACAATCCCGACGTCATCCCAGCCGGTCTTTCCCGGCGACATCGCCATGGAATCCCGGATCACCGCTCTGAACAGGTGGAATGCGGCAGCGATGGTGACCCGCGGCTCCCACCTGGGCCTTGGTGGCCACATCGCCACCTACGCCTCGGCGGCTTGGCTCTACGAGATCGGGTTCAATCACTTCTTCAAAGGCAAGGACGAGGACGGTTCCGGCGATCAGCTCTTCCTGCAAGGGCATGCATCGCCGGGCATCTACGCCCGCGTGTTTCTCGAAGGGCGCCTCAGCGAGGACCAGTTGAGCCGCTTCCGGCATGAGGCCGACGGCCACGGACTGCCGTCCTACCCCCACCCCAGGCGTCTCCCGTGGTTCTGGGAGTTCCCGACCGTTTCCATGGGACTGGGCCCTCTCGCCGCCATATACCAGGCCAGATTCAATCGCTATCTGCACGACCGGGGCATCAAGGACACATCCGGGTCACGTGTATGGGCGTTCCTCGGGGACGGGGAAACGGACGAACCCGAGTCGACGGCTGCGCTGGCGCTCGCCGCCCGCGAGGGTCTCGACAACCTCACTTTCGTCATCAACTGCAACCTTCAGCGCCTGGACGGTCCCGTACGGTCGAATTCCAAGATCGTTCAGGAACTTGAGGCCCGCTTCCGCGGAGCGGGCTGGAACGTGGTGAAGTCTCTCTGGGGCGAGGCCTGGGACTCCGTGCTACAGCAGGACACCAGCGGCGCCCTCGTCCACCGCCTCAATGAGGTGCCCGACGCCCAGCTGCAGACGTACGCCGCGCGAGATGCCGCCTACATACGCAAGCACTTTTTCACCGGCGATGCGCTCTCCGGCATCGCCGCAGGGCTGAGCGACTCCCAGCTCACCGATCTGTTCGAAAACTCGCGCGGCGGGCACGAACCTCTCAAGGTCTACGCCGCCTACCGGGCTGCGGTCGAACACCGGGGGAAGCCGACCGTCATCCTCGCCCAGACGGTGAAGGGACACACGCTGGGGTCGGATTTCGAGTCGCGCAACGCCAACCACCAGATGAAGAAGCTGACGATGGAGCAGTTCCGTCAGATGCGCGACGTGTTGGAACTTCCCATCCCGGACAGCGCGCTGAACGGGGACGTGGTGCCGTTCTGGCACCCCGGCGAGGATTCGCCGGAGGTGAGGTACCTGCGGGAGCGCCGCACTGCTCTGGGAGGCCCCGCTCCGGTGCGCAAGGTCGTTGCCAAGCCTCTGGCTCAGCCGACGTCCCGCCCCTTCGAAGCCCTCAAGAAGGGCTTCGGCAAACAAGAGGTGGCCACCACCATGGCACTCGTCCGCCTGGTCAAGGACCTGATGCGCGACGAGGAGACAGGGCAGCGCTGGGTGCCGATCATCCCCGACGAGGCCCGTACGTTCGGCATGGAGTCCCTCTTCCCCACGGCCGGAATCTACTCGCCGGACGGCCAGACCTATGAGCCTGTCGACGCGGACCAGCTCCTCTATTACCGGGAAGCCAAGAACGGCCAGCTCATCGACGAAGGCATCACCGAGGCCGGCTCCATGGCCGAGTTCACCGCGGCGGCGACCTCGTACGCCACGCACGGCGAACCCATGATCCCGTTCTACATCTTCTACGCCATGTTCGGGTTCCAGCGAACCGGTGACCAGTTCTGGGCGCTGGCCGACCAGTTGGGGCGCGGGTTCGTCATCGGGGCGACGGCCGGCCGCACGACGATGACCGGCGAGGGCCTGCAGCACGCCGACGGGCATTCTCACTTGCTGTCGTCCACCAATCCGGCGGCGGTGAGCTATGACCCGGCCTTCGCGTACGAGATCGCGGTGATCGTCAGGGAAGGGCTGAGACGGATGTACGGTGAGCAGCCCGAGGACGTCTTCTACTACCTGACGGTGTACAACGAGTCGAAGCAGCAACCGCCGATGCCCGCTGTGCCGTCGATTGAAGAGGGAATCCTGCGGGGCATCTACCGCTTCAAGCCCGCCGAGTTCCACGATGCCGGGCCGCGGATCCAGTTGCTGGCTTCCGGCACGGCGATCCACTGGGCTTTGGAGGCCCAGGATCTCCTCGAGTCACACTGGGGCGTCCACGCCGACGTGTGGTCGGTGACCTCCTGGACGGAGCTGCGCCGCGATGCGTTGAGCGCCGACCGGGCGCGGCTGCGCGGTGAGCAGTGCGAACCGTATGTGACCCGCGCGCTCTCGGGTGCGCCAGGTCCGGTTCTGGCCGTCAGCGACTGGATGCGGCAGGTGCCCGACCAGATCAGCCAGTGGGTCGAGCAGGACTACTCGTCCTTGGGCACGGACGGCTTCGGCCTGTCGGACACCCGCGATGCGGTGCGCCGCTATTTCCACGTGGACGCCGAATCGATCGTGGTGGCAGCCCTGGACCAACTGGTCCAGGCCGGAGCAGTCGGCCCGGAGACGGTCACGCAGGCCCGCGATCGCTACGGCTGGCAGGGGTGACCCGAACCCACAGCGTGCTGGAACTGAACCTGCGAACTGCAGGCCGTGGAAAAGAGCAAGGGGTGCCGCGGCGCCCTGCGGATTCGTGAGGAGCAACCCAAATCATGGCGGTTTCCGTAACCCTGCCGGCCCTCGGGGAGAGTGTCACCGAGGGCACCGTCACCCGCTGGCTGAAGCAGGTCGGCGAGACGGTCGAGGCCGACGAGCCCCTGCTCGAAGTCTCCACCGACAAGGTCGACACCGAGATCCCCTCCCCCGTCACCGGCGTCCTGACGTCCATCACGGTGCCCGAGGACGAGACCGTGGCGATCGGCGGTGAGCTGGCGGTTGTCGACGATGGCACCGCTGCCCCCGCCGTGGAGCCTGTGCCGGCTGCCCAGGCAGTCGCCGCCGAGCCCGCGCCCGCTACCGAGGCAGTGGCAGCAGCGCCTGCGGCGAACGCGCCTGCTGCCTCCGGCATCGAAGTTGTCCTGCCGGCCCTCGGGGAGAGTGTCACCGAGGGCACCGTCACCCGCTGGCTGAAGCAGGTCGGCGAGACGGTCGAGGCCGACGAGCCCCTGCTCGAGGTCTCCACCGACAAGGTCGACACCGAGATCCCGTCCCCAGCCGCGGGCGTACTACTGGAAATCACCATCGCCGAGGATGAGACGGCCGAGGTCGGTGCCAAGCTCGCCGTCATCGGCGCGCCGGGGTCTGCTCCCGCGGCACCTGGTCCTGTTGCCCCGTCCCGTCCGTATGAGGCTCCTGCACCCGCGGCGCAGGCCCCCGCCGCTCCTGCTCCCGCGCCTGCGTCTCAGCCCACCGCATCCTCGCCCGTGCCCGTGGCGGCCCCCGCCGCACCCGCGCCGGTGCCTGCGGCTCAGCCCGCAGCGGCCCCCGCTCACCCTGCCCCCAGCGACGTGTATGTGACCCCGCTCGTACGGCAACTTGCCGCAGGGAACGGCGTTGACCTCACCTCGGTTCAGGGATCCGGCATCGGAGGGCGGATCAGGAAGCAGGATGTCGTCGCTGCCGGACGTGGAAACACACCGGCTGGAAACACACCGACTGGAACCACACCGGTTCCTCTGGATGCGACAAGCCGCCTGCAGGCTCCGGTGGAGACGTCACCGCTGCGTGGCCAGACGGTCAAGATGACCCGCATCCGCAAGATCATCGGTGACAACCTGAAGAAGGCCCTGCACGAGCAGGCTCAGCTGACCACCGTCGTCGAGGTTGACGTCACCAAGCTCATGCAGCTGCGCGCCCGGGCGAAGGAGGACTTCGCTGCCCGGGAAGGCGTCAAACTGTCTCCCATGCCGTTCTTCGTCAAGGCGGCAGCCCAGGCCCTCAAGGCGCACCCCGTCATCAACGCCCGGATCAACGAGGGCGAAGGCACCATCACCTACTTCGACGAGGAGAACATCGGTATCGCGGTGGACACCGAGAAGGGGCTGATGACGCCGGTCATCAAGAGCGCGGGCGACCTCAATATCGCAGGCATCGCGCGGATGACTGTCGAACTGGCCCGCAAAGCCCGAAGTGGCGGACTTGCCCCGGATGACATGTCAGGCGCCACGTTCACGATTTCCAACACCGGTTCCCGCGGTGCCCTGTTCGACACGGTCATCGTGCCGCCGAACCAGGGCGCCATCCTGGGCATCGGTGCCACGGTCAAGCGCCCCGCGGTCGTCGAGGCTGACGGAGACACGGTCGTCGGCATTCGCGACATGGTGCACCTGTCGCTGTCCTACGATCACCGCCTGGTGGATGGAGCGGACGCTGCCCGTTACCTGACTGCGGTCAAGGCAATCCTGGAAACCGCCGCGTTCGCCGGCGACCTGCTCCCAGGCACGGATTCCTGAGCGCATCGGCGCGGTCGACCTGTGCCGCACCAGCGATCAGTCAGGGCGGTGGACCCCCTGCTCGTCGGCCTCGGCTCCGCTTCCGGCGCCGAGGCCGACGGAGTCGGCGCACAGTGTTTCGTGGCGCGGGGGCCCGTTCCGCAGAGCATGGTGACCCGGAGTCACTCGCCGATCGGCCGACTCCAGGAACCCGGCATCCGCATACTCGGGGTGCTACCAGGACCGGTGTGCGAGGGGCAGCGTAGCGGTCATGGAGGCGTCGGCAGGCGGGAAAACAACTCATAGTGCGTTCGACGGTCCAACCATGGCGACCTGATCGTGGTCCTGTCGCCCCATGATTGGTCGGCTGGGGCCTGTCCGGTGGACCTTGTGGCCGGCGGTCCGGACCCTGCGGCATCGCTTGCGATCAGGCTGACGCAGGCTGCGCCACCATGGTCGATTGGTGGGAAGTGTTGCCGGCCAGCGAGCGGCAGCAGTGGACTCTGGATCCGTTCGTGAGCGTGGTTCCCCTGCACTTCGGGATGAGCCCCGACGAAATGTCGGAGGCGCTGAACGGGATCGCGACGAGCGCTCAGGGGTATGTGCGCAGGCAGCTGCCAAGGACCGCTGCAGCAGGGTGAAGGGCAAGTACCGGGAGCTTGGCCCGACGCTGTAATACGGCGTGGAGGAACGGCTGCGGGGTGTTTTGGTTGATGCCCTCCGGGGGCTGCAGGCCGCGTGCGGGTTCAGCCCGCTATTGCCCGGAGCGCCCCGAGGACCGCTCACCGGGCGCATGGAAACACTGCGCCTTGGGAGCACCCACACATACTGGGGCCACACACTCGGCCACTGGCTCTCTTCCTCCGACTGGACCATGCTCGGATCACCGACCTTGCTCGGATCACGGACCGTGCTCGGATCACCATGGGATCGGCAGGCCCGGTCCCAGCCGACGGACGGTAGGCCGGCGGCCGGCCGGCGGCACGGGAGCGAGTGGGCCACGAGTACCCAATGAGTGCCATTGCTGCCATCAGGTTGGGTGTCACTGTGTGAGCCACTCGCGGCCGCAAGCGCACGCTGCTGCAGCGGCTTGTAGCATGGTGGCGTCGGGGCCGGAAGGGACAACCATGCACGCTGGGGATGACGCCGAATCCCTCGACCAGGCGACGCGGGATTTCCTCGCAGCACGCCCGCAGCTCTTCGGTATCGCGTACCGCATGCTGGGCAGCGCTGTGGAAGCCGAGGACATCCTTCAGGAAGCGTGGATGCGGTGGCAGAACACCGACCGCACGAACATTGTCGAGCCGACAGCCTTCCTGACCACCGTAACCACACGTCTGGCAATCAACTTTGCCCAGTCCGCCAGGGTGCGGCGGGAGTCGTACACCGGCCCGTGGCTTCCCGAGCCGGTTGACACCAGTCAGGACCCGCAACTGGGGGCGGAACGGGCTGAGGCACTCGAGATGGCGGTTCTCGTCCTCCTCGAGAAGCTGAGCCCGACGGAGCGGGCCGCCTATGTCCTGAGGGAAGCCTTTGACTACCCGTACAAGGAGGTCGCAGACATCCTGGACACGAGTGAGGCCAATACCCGCCAGTTGGTGAGCCGTGCGCGCAAGCACCTGTCCGCCGAGCGCAGGGAGCACGTCAGCCCGGCTGATCACCGGCGCCTGCTGGAAGTGTTCCTCGCCGCAGCACAGACGGGTAATCTCACGGAGCTCGAGCATGTTCTCGCTGCCGACGTCGTCAGCTACTCCGACGGCGGAGGAGTGGTGCGCGCAACGAAGATACCGGTCATCGGGCGTGCGCACGTCTCCAAGTATCTCGTTGCCTTCGCGCCGCGTTTCTGGCCCGACTCGGCCGTTCGGTGGGTCGAGGCCAATGGCTGGCCGGCCGTGCTCGTCTCGTCCGGCGGGAACCCCCTGGCCTTGCTGTCCGTCGATGTGTCGGCGGAAGGGATCGACCGGATCATGTGGGTGATGAATCCGGCCAAGCTATCGCCGTACGTGGCGTCACTGGACGGCTGAGAACCTCTCGAGAACGGTCGGAGGGCCTGCCTGCGGTCCATGGCAGCACAGCATGCTTGGCGGGCAGATCTCGCTGTTCTGCGGCACAGGTCCTCGCGCCCTCAGGTGCGCCCGGGCCTGGCGTCCGCCGCTCCGTTGTCGGCCTTGGCAAAAGCACCTACCCTCCCCGCTCGTCGACCTGCGCGAGAAGGCACTGTCATCTCCCGCCTGACCGACCTCACAGGGCCCTGGGCCAGGGTGAGGCCCCGTATGTGTCACATGGGGCGGCTTGTCGGTCATCCGTCTACCCGGAACCCCAGGTTTCTCAAGACTTGAAGGACAGACGACGTGACAATTGTCGTGAGCGGCACAGTGAGCCCTGCCCGCGGATGGTTGTATCGCCTTGCCGTCCGAGGGAAGAAGCCTGCACGAGCAGGCCTCGCCCCTTCCATCGTCTTGCCCGCTCCGTGCGTGATGTCGGGCAAGCCCGACTGCGACAACGCCGGAGTCATGCTGTGAGCGAGCATAACCAGGTGCCCAACCTGTCCACCGAAAAGGACTTCGATGGGACGTCCTTGTGCGCCATCTACACAACGACTGTGACCGTCAGTGGCGGCATAGCCGAGCACGGGCGGGCCTCGGGGAGAGCCCGGTCAGCCGACGGAGTCCTGGACCTCAGCCTGGGCATACCTGCCGAGCTCGGTGGGGACGGCCAGGAAGCCAACCCCGAGCAGTTGTTCGCCGCCGGACTCGGCGCCTGCTTCCACGGAGCCCTGAGCCTGGTGGCGCGACAAGCGGCACTCGATCCCGCTGGAATCTCCGTGGACGTGACCGTGGCATTCGGGCGGGACCCGGAGGACGGCGGCTACGGACTGCGCGTCGACCTGGCGGTCAAGTGGCCGGGCGTCGCTCCGGAGATCGCCGCTCCCCTTCTGGAGAAGGCCGACTCACTGTGCCCCTACACGAGGATGGCCTGGCAGGGCACGTCGACACCCATCACGTTGATTCCCTAGCCAGGGCGTCCCCGGTGAGCTGACACACACCGCGGTCGTCCGTTTCGAAAGCGTGGATGTGGTGACGCGGTGACGGCCCTGACACGTCGCAGCGATCGCGCGGTGTTCCGACTGCGCAGGCCGCCGTGTGCCGCCGAACGGCGGCACACGGCACTCCCCCGGCACTCACCAGCCGCCCGCCGAGAGCCGGGATCCGGTTCTTCGTCGCGGAGGAGGGATCGTGGTCGCAATATCGCTGGTTTCAGCCCACGCAGTGGTCACGCCGTCCTCCTTGATGCAGTGGACCGGAACGGAAGTGTGGCGCAGGATGGCAGAAATGCGCTCGTCACCAGGCAGGATGAGGCCGTAGATCTCCTTCCAGCCTCCCCTGACGGCATGGTGTCCAAGACGGCGGAGGAGTCGAGTCCCGAGCCCGTTGTTCTGCCATGCATCCTCGACGAGGAGCGCTGCCTCCACGTTCTCGTTGTCCGGCATCAGGTGCCCCACGGCGACGATACTGTCAGCGGCGTCCTGCACAGCCAGATGCACCGAACCTGGACGAGCCAGCAGTGTGAACAGGTAAGTATAGGGATCGCCCATCGCCCTGTGGTATCGATTCCACAGCGTGTGAGGGGAGCACCTGCGATGCATAGCCGCGGCGCGTTCGATGTCGCCTGGGCCTATACGGACAATTTTGGATTTATGGCGCACACATTCTCCCTTCCGCAGCCGTGCGCGGGTGGGAGAAGTCATCATTCGCGTGCGGTCTGACTGTTCAGTGAGGCGTCGAGTTCCGAGATAAGACCGTGCAGCACAGAACAGTGTGACAGCACGCCCGGGTCCTCCGGTCCGAAGTCGGTGATGGTGTCCTCTTGAGTACACAACCGGCGGAAAGTCTGTCACACGAGCATGAGCACCTCTGTCCTACTGGTAACTGGCGAGACACCGCACGGGCGGAGCTCGCCGGCCCCCTTGGTGATCACCGGCCACGAGCGGTGGCCCCTCCCACAGAGAGGCGGACTGATGTCCGTACGCACCGTGTCAGTTCGTGAGGGCCGGCGTCTTGCCCGCTCCATCGCGGTCGGCCCTCACATCCTGACAGCAGATGAACCTGACCCCATCAGCACGGATACGGGACCCACACCTGGGGAACTGCTCCTGGCCGCGCTCGGATCGTGCACCTCCATGGCGGTCCGCGCGTACGCGGACCGACACGGGTGGCAGCTCCACCACGTCGATGTGGACCTGGACTTCGATCAGCGGGGACAGATCATCAAGAACATCCGGCTCGCCGGCGACCTGGAGCCCGACCAGACAGAGAGGCTGTTGGCGGTGGCCGGCCGCTGTCCGGTCCATCGTCTTCTCACGGGTGACGTTTCGGTGGTCACCGTGCCCACGATCACGACATCGTCCCGCCCGCCTCAGGGCCATGCACTGCCGAACTGACCTCACACCGGCTCCCAGTGGCCCTGCGAGGGGAGGCCGGGGAGGAGGGCGCCCCTGGTCAGGACGGGAACCACAGGTCGGCGTCGGCAGCCTCTTCCTTGCGTATGGGGAACACGGAGATGGCCTTCTTCTGTGAACTCTGCAGAGGCAGTTCGGCGATGAGACGGTGGTCGCCATCGGTGACCGACGGGTCCCCCTGCCACTCGGCAGGCTGCTCGAAGTACTCGGCATTGATGGCCCTGTAATGCGCCCATCGCTGTGGGAGGTCGTCCTCGTAGAAGATCGCCTCCACCGGGCAGACCGGCTCGCACGCGTGGCAGTCGACGCACTCGGAAGGGTTGATGTAGAGCGTCCGCTCGCCCTCGTAGATGCAGTCCACCGGGCATTCCGTCACACAGGCCCTGTCCTTGATGTCGACGCAGGGCTGCGCGATGACATACGTCATCTTCTCCTCCTTCGTCGTCAGCGGAGACGATCACGGACGGCTGACCACCACAGCCCGTCCGGCTAGCCGTATGACCGGGAACCCCATGATGTTGTGACAGTGGCCCATACCTGTACGTCGAGGGCCCGTCCGGTCGGGGCGCCCCAAACTGCCGCGAGCCTCTCAATGGCTGAAGGGGAGGTTGTCACAGGGTGCGCAGTCACGCGGTCTGATTGGTGACTCTCATAACATGGCTCGCAGCATGCGACATCCGAGATGAGGAACAACGTGTCCCCTGAAAATACCTTCGTTATCGTCGGAGGCGGCCTGGCCGCGGGCAAGGCGGCAGAGACGCTGCGGGAGCACGGCCACAGCGGCCCGCTCCGCATCATCGGCGACGAGCAGGAGCGGCCCTACATCCGGCCACCGCTTTCCAAGGGCTACCTGCTGGGCAAGGAGGAGCGCGACTCGATCTTCGTGCACCCGGAGGACTGGTACGCGGAGCACGACGTCGACCTGCTCCTGGGAACGAGCGTGAGGGCTGTCGATGCGCGGGCCAAGGAGGTGGAGCTGGACGACGGGCGTCGTGTGCCCTACGCCAAGCTGCTCCTGGCGACCGGTTCATCTCCGCGCCGTCTGACCATTCCCGGAGCGGATCTCGAGAACGTCCTGTACCTGCGGCGCGTGGGAGACAGCGAACGGCTCAAAGCCGCCTTCACCAAGGGTGCGAAGATCGTCGTCATCGGCGGTGGCTGGATCGGCCTCGAGACCGCCGCGGCCGCCCGGATGGCCGGGGCGGAGGTGACGGTGCTCGAGCACTCGGAGCTGCCGCTGCTGAAGGTGCTCGGGCGTGAGGCGGCAGAAGTGTTCGCCGGCCTGCACAAGGATCACGGCGTGGATCTGCGCCCTCGCGCGCAGGTCGAGAGCATCACAGGAACCGGTGGTCGCGTGGACGGGGTGACGCTCGCCGACGGCAGCCGCCTGGCCGCGGACGCCGTGGTCGTGGGCATCGGCATCACACCCAACGTCCGGCTTGCGGAGGAAGCGGGTCTGGAGGTGCGGAACGGCATCGTCACCGACGAGCACCTGCGCACCTCCGTGGCCGACATCTACGCTGCTGGTGACGTCGCCAACGCCTACCACCCGCTGCTCGGCCATCACGTCCGTGTCGAGCACTGGGCCAATGCCTTGAACCAGCCGCTCACGGCCGCGCTGAGCATGCTCGGCCAGGACGCCGTCTACGACAGGCTGCCGTACTTCTACACCGATCAGTACGACCTCGGGATGGAGTACACGGGTTACACGGAGCCGGGCGGCTACGACCGTGTCGTCTTCCGTGGCGACGCCGCCGAACGGGAGTTCATCGCCTTCTGGATGTCGGGGAACCGTGTACTCGCGGGGATGAGCGTCAATGTGTGGGACGTCATCGACCCGATCCGTTCCCTGATCCTGTCCGGGTCCGACATCGACGACGCCCTCCTCGCCGATCCCGGTGTCCCCTTGGACAGCCTCCTCCCGTGACGCTTCGCGCTCGTGGGTGAGGGGCGACGGCATCGCAGGCCATCGTCACCCCTCACCCACGTATCAACGCACGCATGCCGTGCCGGACAGATGGTGTGGCTGCACCGATGAAGGGAACCCGCGGCCCCGTCCGCCGCCGCGCCGCACACGGTCTTCGGCAAGGCCGTCATGAGGCGGAAGTCCTCGTGTCGGGTGTCACAAATATCTCGATCGCCTGGTCGTACTCATGACGAACAAGTCGATCGGAGTAATCGTGGCTATCACCGAACAACGCATTTCCACCATGGTGCTGGTGATCGGTACCGGCGGATCCGGCCTGCGGGCAGCGATCGAGCTGGCCGAGGCCGGTATCGACGTCCTCGCCGTCGGCAAGCGCCCCAAGGAGGATGCCCACACGGCTCTCGCTGCCGGGGGAATCAACGCAGCCCTGGCCACGATGGACCCCGAGGACAGCTGGCAGCAGCATGCCGCGGACACCCTCAAGGAGAGCTACCTGCTCGGCGATCCCCGCACCGCCGAGATCGTCACCCAGGGCGCCGCCCTGGGCATCGACGATCTGGAGCGCTACGGCATGGCCTTCGCCAGGGAGACGGACGGCCGTATCTCCCAGCGGTTCTTCGGCGCGCACAAGTTCCGCCGCACCGCCTTCGCCGGCGACTACACCGGTCTGGAGATCCAGCGCACGCTCATCAGGCGCGCAGGCCAGCTCGACATTCCCGTGCTCGACAGCCTGTACATCACCCGGCTCCTGGTCCACGACGGTGCCGTGTTCGGGGCCTACGGCTTCGACCTCAACAGCGGAACGCGCTACCTCATCCACGCCGACGCCGTCATCCTCGCGGCCGGCGGCCACACCCGCATCTGGCGCCGCACCTCCTCACGACGCGACGAGAACACCGGTGACTCGTTCCGGCTGGCCGTCGAGGCGGGGGCCCGTCTGCGCGACCCGGAGCTGGTCCAGTTCCACCCCTCGGGAATCATCGAGCCGGAGAACGCGGCCGGCACCCTCGTCAGCGAAGCCGCACGCGGCGAGGGCGGCATCCTGCGCAACGGGCTCGGCGAGCGGTTCATGGTCCGCTACGACCCCGAGCGTATGGAACTCTCCACCCGCGACCGTGTGGCCCTCGCCTCCTACACGGAAATCAAGGAAGGACGGGGCACACCCAAGGGCGGGGTGTGGCTCGACGTCTCCCACCTCCCCCGGCAGACGATCATGGCCCGGCTCCCCCGGGTCTATCAGACGCTGCTGGACCTGCAGATGCTGGACATCACCCGCGAGCCGATCGAGGTCGCGCCCACGGCGCACTACTCGATGGGCGGGGTCTGGGTCCGGCCCGAGGACCACAGCACCGACGTCCGCGGCCTCTATGCCATCGGTGAGGCGGCGAGCGGGCTGCACGGCGCCAACCGCCTCGGCGGCAACAGCCTCATCGAGCTGCTGGTCTACGGCCGCATAACCGCACGGGCAGCCGCCGCCTACTCGGAGTCGCTGGCTGCACAACCCCGGTCGGCATCGGCGGTGGCCGAGGCCCGTGCGGAGGTCGACGACCTGCTCGCCGCGGACGGGCCGGAGAACGTCCGCGCACTGCAGCGCGCCATCCGCAACACCATGACCGAGCACGCGGGCGTCGTACGCGACGAGGAAGGGCTGCGCGCCGGTCTGACGGAGCTCGCTGCGATCGAGAAGCGGATGGAGGCCGTCGGTGTCCATCCCGACATCGCCGGCTACCAGGATCTCGCGCACGCCTTCGATCTCAAGTCCGCCGCCCTGTCCGCCCGCGCCACGCTCGAAGCTGCACTCGAGCGCCGTGAGACCCGCGGCTGCCACAACCGCAGCGACTACCCGGACATGGACCCCGCACTGCAGGTCAACCTCGTGTGGTCCCCCAGCACAGGGATCACCCACGAAAACATTCCGCCCATCCCGGACGAGATTTCCGCTCTGATGGCAGACGTCTCGACCGAAGGAAAGCTCGTCGAGTAACCTGCCCGGTTTGCCTGCAAGGGCGGCTCTTTGCAGGCGCACTTGCGTGGTTTCACGGGGTGGCGCCACGGAGCAACAACGTGGCGCCAGCCGGGGCTCGCCCTCTTCGTTCAGAAGAATCTCCGAACCCACCCGGGCGCCCTGTCACAAACACAATCACCGTCCTGTCATCCCTTGCAGACAACACTGACCGCCGGCGGCGAGCAGCTCATCTGATGGCGTCCGCTGCACATGAAGTACCTCCGAAAGGATCCGAAGTATGAAGGTTGTAGTGATCGGCGGAACCGGCCTCATCGGCACGAAGGTGGTCAGCAAGCTCAACGAGCACGGCCACGAGGCGGTACCGGCCGCGCCCAACACCGGCGTCAACACACTGACGGGTGAGGGCCTGGCGGAGGTCCTGCAGGGTGCTTCCGTCGTGGTCGACGTGTCGAACTCCCCCTCGTTCGAGGACGACGCCGTCATGGAGTTCTTCCGCACCTCGACCACCAACCTTCTGAAGGCGGAGGCGGAGGCCGGTGTGACCCACCATGTCGCGCTCTCCATCGTCGGCACCGACCGGCTCGAGGAGAGCGGCTACTTCCGCGCCAAGGTGGCGCAGGAGGAGCTCATCAAGGCGTCGGGGATCTCGTACTCCATCGTCCACGCCACGCAGTTCTTCGAGTTCATGAAGGGCATCGCGGACGCAGGGACCGAGGGCGACATCGTGCGTGTCCCCGCCGCGAAGATCCAGCCCATGTACTCCGACGACGTGGCCACCGCCGTGGCCCGCACCGCCGCCGGCACGCCCCTCGACGGTGTGGTGGAGGTCGCCGGTCCCGAGGCTTTCCAGTTCGACGAGTTCATCCGCATGGGCCTCGCCGCCCAGAACGACCCTCGTACCGTCGTGGAGGACCCCCACGGCCGGTACTTCGGTTCCGAGCTCGAGGCGACCAGCCTCCTTCCCGGCCCCGACGCGCACATCGCTCAGACGCGCTTCAGCGACTGGCTCGCCCAGCAGCGGTAAGTCCTCCGGGTGGCCCTGCCCACCGGCAGGGCCACCACCGCGCCCTCGGCCGAGGGCTCACTCTGCCGCTTGCGCACAGCGGGTCAGATGCCTCGAGGTTTCGATGCCGATGGCCGGCACGGCTTCAGTGCGAGCAGGAACCCTGGATTCAACTGCGGTTCCCGACAGCTGTGCCGGCATCTGTCCACCTCACATCCACAGCACGAAGGAAGCGGCTCGCCATGCTCAAGAACCGCAGGGAAGCCACTCTGTCCGACTCCAACCCCTATGAAGAGCTGACCGGGGTCTACACCATCGACCCCGCCCACAGCACGATCGGCTTCGCCGTCCGGCACGCCATGGTCACGAATGTGCGCGGCACGTTCACCGACTTCGAAGGGGTTCTCAAGCTCGACGGATACCATCCCACTCGGTCCGAGGCATATGTGAGTGTCCAGACCGGCAGTCTGGACACAGGTGTGCGCGACCGGGATGCGCATGTCACCGGCCCGGACTTTTTCGATTCCGCGTTGTTCCCGCTGATGACCTTCCGCTCCACCGGGATCCTCCCCACCGATGACGAACGGTTCCGCATGTCCGGGGACCTGAGGATCAAGGACGTCGAACTGCCGATCATCATCGACCTCGAGTTCGGTGGGACCAACCGGGACTCCTACGGGAAGATCCGTATCGGCTTCGAGGGCACAGCCACCCTGCAGCGTTCCGACTGGGGGCTCGCCTGGAACACGGCGCTCGACACAGGGGGCGTCCTGCTCAGCGACAAGGTGAAGTTGATCCTCGACATATCGGCAGTGCAGATGAACCAGGCGGAAGCTGCCTGACGATGGGACGCTCGTCGGCACATCAGACATCCCCTCATGGGCGGCCGATGTGCCGGCCAGATTTCTTCCGGCCCCTGCCGAAGTAGGACGCGTGATGACCCCAACATCTGAGAACCGACTCGCTGTCACGGCCACCGTGGAGTCGCTGACCGCCGAAGCCACCGAGCTCGAGACGCATGTCACCGAGCTTCGCCGAGCACTCGCAGAGCTCGACGAGCAAATAAGAGCCTTGTCCAACGCGCTGCACCAGATCCGCCGTTCAGCAGTTGCCTCCAGTGCCGCCACCAAAGGAGAACGCCCAGGCGGAGACCGGACAGAATAGCTCGACCGTGTGACGGGATGTGCGCTGAAGGTGCGGACCACAGGCGCATCCGCGTCCTGCACGAGCAGCTGTCTTCAGTGACACGGCGACGCCGGTGGACAATGGCCTTCGCTGCAGCAGAAGTTCGTGATCAGGCAGGCCCGAGCAGGTTGTCGGGCTCACTGATCAGGCAGTGTGGGCACGTTTGTCGGTGCGGGCGACGACGTGGACGGCGCGGCGAAGGACGTCGCCGCGCTCCCGGCATTCCGGTAGGTAGGCTCCCGCACCTCATGACAACGGCCCGCCCTCACGCTTTGACCGAGGTGGGCAACCCTCGCGGGTGACGCCCAGGAACTGGTCACCGCCGTCGCCGGTAAGCAGATCCTCGCCGACCGCCTGGTCCCGCCCCGCCCAGGCGGAGCAGATCCCCGCCGCACGGGGCCCGCAGAAATTGGCCCCAGCAGGCGAACCGGCAGACCATGCCATCGGTCGGTCCCGCGGCGGACTGACCACGAAGATCCACCTTGCCTCCGATGCCCACTGTCGGCCACTGGCCTTCGTTCTCACTGCCGGACAGGCCGGCAACGCGCCCGCCTTCGCCCACGTAATGGCCTCCCTGCGCGTTCCTCGACGGCGGGGACGGCCCCGCATCAGGCCAGACGTGGTCCTGGCCGATAAGGCGTACTCCACCCACGCGATCCGTGAGCACCTTCGCACGAACGGTATCCAGGCCGATATCCCCGTTCCGGCCGATCAACGCGGCCACCGCCTGCGGCGCGGCAGCCGGGGCGGCAGGCCGTCCGCCTTCGACCGCGAGGCGTACAAGCAGCACAACACCGTGGAACGCTGCATCGACCGCCTGAAACAGTGGCGGGGCATCGCCACCCGCTACGAGAAGACCGCGACCATCTACCTGACTGGACTTCACATCGTGGGCATCCCTTCTCTGTCCGCCCGGTGATGCAAACGGAATGGCCTAGATCGTTTCGCTGAGAAAACGCCAGTGTTAGGAGTGCTTTGCTGACCCGGCAACGCGGATCTCGCCCCGCTGAGGTGACACCCCGGTTGACTCCTGGCTCACCGCGGTCCTTTTCCCGTGACGTGTCACACGTTGACGAACTCATCGGTCTTGAGCTTTGAAGCAGCCAACCTCCCCGATCCAAAGGAGTTGCGCCATGAGCGATTTCGTTCTTGAGCCTGCCGCCCAGGCCTTCGCGGACGCGACGGCGAAGCCGCCGCTGCTGTACGAGCTTGGTGTCGAGGGTGCCCGCAAGCTTCTCGACGACGTGCAGTCCGAGCCCATCGAAAAGCTCGATGTGGACGAGAAGTGGATTACCGTGCCGGCCGAGGTCGGCGACGTGAAGGTACGCATCCTGAAGCCTGTCGGCACCGAGGGCATCCTGCCGGTCATCCTGTACGTGCACGGCGGTGGCTGGATTCTGGGCAACGCCGACACCCACGACCGCCTGGTGCGCGAGCTGACCGTCGGCGCCAGGGCCGCCCTGGTCTTCGTCGAATACGACCGCTCCCCGGAGGCCAAGTACCCGGTTGCCATCGAGCAGGCCTACGCCACCGCTCAGTGGATCACCACCAAGGGCGCCGACGAAGGCCTGGACGCCTCCCGTCTGGTCGTGGCCGGTGACTCCGTCGGCGGCAACATGGCCGCGGCGCTCACCCACATGGCCAAGCAGCGCGGCGACGTGACCTTCCTCCACCAGTCGCTGTACTACCCCGTCACCGACGCCGCCCAGGACACCGGGAGCTACCGCGAGTTCGCCCATGGTCCGCACCTGACGGCGAAGGCCATGGAGTGGTTCTGGAACGCGTACACCACCGACCCCTCCCAGCGCGCCCAGGTCACCGCCTCGCCGCTGCGTGCCAGCCTCGATGAGCTCGAGGGCCTGCCGCCGGCCTTCATCGCCGTCGACGAGAACGACGTGCTGCGCGACGAGGGCGAGGCCTACGCCCGCAAGCTCACCCAGGCCGGCGTGCCGACCACGAGCGTCCGCTACAACGGCACCCTGCACGACTTCATGATGCTGAACCCGGTGAGGTCCACCCAGGCGGCCACCGTCGCCGTCGAGCAGGCCGTCCACGTCCTCCGCAAGGCTCTCGGCACCAACTGACGCACCACCTTCCGGCGATTCCCCGAGAACTCCCCGCGCAGCACCGCCCGCTCCGCGACAAAGCAGCGGCACGCCAGGTCTCACCGAGGCCGTGAGATGCGGGAAGCGATCGGGCGAAGAAGCCGATCACGCCCCCGGCCGTTCGTGGTCGGAAAGAAACAGAAAGCCGTGGAACCACCGGGGCGTCGTTGAGCGATCGGCCGGAAACGAGACGGCTTGAGCCAGACGAAACATCCGTACGCCCGATGAAGCGCGTACCCACTCTGAGAAAGAAAGATCTCCCCATGACCGCACAGCACCCGACCGTCGTTCTCGTGCACGGCGCGTTCGCAGACTCTTCCAGCTGGAACGGCGTCGTCGAGAGGCTGCAGGAGCACGACTACTCGGTGGTGGCCGCCAGCAACCCGCTGCGCGGCCTGAGCAGCGACGCCGCTTACGTCAAGCAGCTGGTGGCAAGCATCGACGGCCCCGTCGTCCTCGCCGGCCACTCCTACGGCGGCGCTGTCATCAGCAACGCCGCACACGGTCTCGAGAACGTCAAGGCGCTCGTTTTCGTCGCCGCGTTCCTGCCCGAAGAGGGCGAGAGCGCAGTCCAGCTGGCGGGCAAGTTCCCCGGCAGCACCCTGGGTGAGGCCCTGCGCCCCGTGCCGATCACGCTGCCCGACGGAAGCCAGGTCGCAGACCTCTACATCGAGAAGACCAAGTTCCACCGCCAGTTCGCAGCCGACGTCCCCGAGAAGACGACGGCGATCATGGCCGCCACCCAGCGACCCGTGACCAACGCCGCCCTCGAGGAGAGTTCCTCCGCGCCCGCGTGGAAGGAGATCCCGTCCTGGGTCCTGGTAGCCACGCAGGACCTGAACATTCCCGCGCAGACGCAGACCTTCATGGCCGAGCGCGCCAAGGCCACGATCGTGGAGGTCGCCGCGTCCCACGCCGTCAGCGTGTCGCACCCCGGCGACGTCGCGCGCCTGATCAATGAGGCAGCGCAGGCAGCGCGCTGAATCAGCCCCAGGCGGACGGTGTCGTGAGCACGGGCACGACGGGCGGGACAGCTTGTCTGATGGGCTGCCCCGTCCGCCATTCCTCAGGGCTCCCACCCTCCCCTTCGGACGGACAGTGAGCCCGGGGAAGGCACGTGGGGCCAGCCCCGGCGACCGATTCGTACGGCACCACCCCGTCGTGGATCGGCGCGCCATTCCTAGCCGTCACCAAGAGAAGAATGGCGGCCATCCGAATTCAACGGCTCGCTTCTCGCCATCGCCAGCGGCGAGTCCGGCTCAGCGCCGCCGCCGGTGTCGGGCGACGCCAAACGCCGTCACCTACAGACGTCTTTGTTCCCGGTGCCCCCTGCTGTGACGCTCAGTATTTTGCACGACAAACATTCACTCACTTCGCAAGAATCACGTCGCTCGTACACCGGAGGTTTCTATGTCCGCCACACCGTATGAGCCGGGCCGGGTCGGCCTGCTCCTCATCGACACGACCAACGAGGTGTTCGACGAGAACGGCAAGGGATACCCGTTCTACAAAGCGGAGTTCGACCGGATCGGCACCTTCGAGAACCTCAAGCGACTGCTCGCGGGCGCCCGTGAGCAGGGCCTGCCTGTGTTCTTCGCGCCCATGTCGTACACGGAGGAGGACTACACCACCTGGAAGCATCCCGCGGGCATCCATCGTGTGATATTCGAGAACAGGATGTTCCAGGAAGGAAGCTGGGGCGCCCAGTTCCACCCCGATCTCTCCCCCGCCGAGGGCGAGATCGTCATCGCTCCGCACAAGAACATCGACGTCCTGGCCACCACGGATCTGGACATCCAGTTGCGACAGCACAACGTCGAGTACATCGCCATCGCCGGCATGATCGGCACCATGTGCGTGGAATCGACCGCCCGCAGCTGCATGGAACGCGGCTACCACGTCACCACCTTCACCGACGCCACCGCCTCGGACGCCGGACCGGAGGCGTACGACGCGATGGTGAAGCGATACCCGGCGATCTCCCACGCCACGTTCGAGGTCAACGAGTTCCTCGCGGCTGTGCGTGCGGCGAACAGCTAGCGAAGGCGAGCACGATTGTGCTCTCGCTGAGCTGAGCCTGGCGAGCCTCGGGACGTCAGCAGGTCGGCGGGACAGCAAGTACGGCACTCGGGCTCGGAACTCACCATCGACTGGAAGACCCGGCAGGTCCGTTGTCCCGCCGACGAGACCAGCGCGCACCGGAACCCCGTCACCCAGCACGGCACCGGCGCCAACAGCATCACTTTCAGCGTCCTCAACTGCCGCTCCTGCCTCTTCCACGAGCGGGGCACCAGCTCCACCAAGGAACGCCGCATGCTCACCCTGCGGCCCCGAGAACCCGCAGTAGCCCTCGCTCGAGCCCGTGCCGAGCGGAAGACGGAGACCTGGAAGACCGATCCCCCCTGCGCGTCGGCGTCGAAGGCACGATCAACCAGGCCTTCGACATCACCGGCATCCGCCAGGCCCGCTACGGCGGACTACCGAAAGCTGGCATCCAGCACGCTTTCTCCACCACCGCTCAACGTGATCAGACTTCGACGCCTGATGAAGCTGCCACGACCAGCGCCACATCCCCAGCTATCGCCCCGAACGCCTCGCCTACGGCTCAAAGCCTGACAGTGAGGACGTCCGTGGGCGTTCCCCGGCGGGGTCTGACCCACTGCCTGGCTGGCTCAGGATCGTCAAGTATATCTGTCAGCCCCGGCCGGGGGACGCTCACGCGCATCCGCCGGGCCGGGAGTCGTCACCGCACAAGAGCTTGGCCGCAGACCTCATCACTATCGTCCGCCCTCCCTGCCGGCAGGTGCCGTCCCACCCGCTCGAATGCAGAACCGCACAGGACGAATGGGCGTCAAGACACCGGACACACCGTGTGACCGCGGGATGTCACCGTCGGTGCCGACTGGTGATCTCTTTGTACTCTTGGACGGTGGGTTTTGGGACCTGCGTGCCCTCCCCGTAAAAGGTCCGGCTGAGCCTCGCCCGCAGCCGCTGAGCCCGAGTGGGCCTGCCCTTCACGCTCGCCTCGCTTCCCGCCGGAACGGGAGCGAGGGGCTTGTACTGCTCGTGCGCCGTCAGGGTGTGCAGTCGTTCTTGGCTGAGCGGTTCGTGCACCTCAATGAACTCACCGTGCGGCAGACGTCTGACGACGCCGGTCTCGCGGCCGTGCAGTACTTTGTCGCGGTCGCGCCGCTGGAGGCCGAGAGCCCAGCGCTTCGCTACGACGTAGACAACCACAGGCACAACGAAGAGACCGATGCGAACCGCCCACGTCACTGCGTTGACCGAGACATGAAGTTGGATGGCGATCAGATCGTTCGCCGCGCCGAGCAACGCCACGAGGTACACACTCAGCCACGCGGCACCGAGCCCCGTGCGCACCGGCCGGTTGCGTGGTCTGTCGAGGAGGTGATGATCGCGATCATCACCAGTGACCCAAGACTCGACAAAGGGGTAAGCACCCAGTGCCAGGAAGAGGCCGGTGCCCACCAACAGCGGGATCAGGTTATCGAGGGCAAGGGTATGACCCCAGAAGTTGACCTCCCAGCCGGGCATGACGCGTAGTAGACCGTCAGCCACGCCCATGTACCAGTCGGGCTGCGACCCTGCCGAAACCTGATCGGCGCGATAAGGACCGTACTTCCAGATGGGGTTTATCTGCGCGATCGCCGCGATGAAGAAGATGACACCGGCGACCAGGAAGAAATATCCAGCCGATTTCACAGCGTACACCCGAAGCGGCAAGCCGACGACGTTCTTGTTCGAGCGTCCAGGCCCGGGGTACTGCATGTGCCTGTGGTAGACGGACAAGGCCAGGTGGACGACAATCAGTGCCACCATCAGGGCAGGGATCAGCAGCACGTGAATGGTGTTGAAGCGCGCCACCAGGTCATTCCCTGGGAAATCGCCGCCAAAAAGGAACATTGATAGATAGGTGCCGACAACGGGCACAGAGAGGATTGTTCCGTTCACAACGGCAAGCCCAGTGCCAGAAAGAAGATCGTCTGGTAGGTCGTATCCGGTCAAGCCCCCGAACATGCCCAGGATCAGCAGTAGGAAGCCGAACACCCAGTTGAGCTCACGCGGCTTGCGGAATGCACCCGTGAAGAAGACACGCATCATGTGCACGAAAACACCGGCGACGAAGATCAATGCTGACCAGTGGTGGGCCTGTCGGATGAGCAGACCGCCGCGGACATCGAAGGAGATGTGCATGGTCGAGTTGAATGCTTCCGACACCAGTTGACCCTGCAAGGGACCATAGCTCCCCCGGTATTGCAGTAGCTCCGATGACGGGTGGAAGTAGAAGGTCAGGTACACACCCGTGAGGATGAGTATGATGAAACTGTAGAGACAGATTTCCCCCAGCATGAAAGACCAGTGGCCCGGGAACACCCTTCGCACAGTGGCCTTGGCCAGGCTGTAGGAACCCAATCGGCCATCGGCCCAATCGGCTACCTTTTCCCCCCTGCGCCCTTGCTGCGAATCGGCCGGTTGGGTCGCATTGCCCATCTTTAACCACTCATTCCTGAATCACTCCCGCGCGTCTCAACGACTTTGCAGGCCCTGATTCTTCGGCCTCAATTTGAGTCCACGATCGCGTGCGAGAATTTCAGACCGGTGCAGCAGGGCTCGGGAATCCCGCATCCTCGCACGGCCTCGAGCGACAGGCTCTATGACACCTTTTCGATTCACCGCATGTCGTTGTGTGCACACGACAGGCCGACACGGCGCGAAGGTGCCCCCCAGCGTGTAGGCCATTACTCCCTCCGCGATGGAGGAGAACGGGGAGTTGACTCGCTCGTACCTACGTCCCCCGACAGCTGTATCTCAAGGAGGGCGCAGGCGACCTGGTGCACTGCAGCCGGGATCCTGGGCGCCAAGCTCGAGGATTGACTTGTTCACGCTTGTACTCCTAGGGCAGGGTTCGTGAACTGCTGTCCCTCTTATGACCGGTCACCCAGTGAAGGTGTGACACATCGTGATGAGTGGTCTCCCCATCACATGTATGGTGTAGAGGTGTGATCGGTGAGCCGAGCCTGCACACAGTGTTTCGGCCGCAGTGCCGTCGCCGGAGCTGATGCCCCTGCCGCTCCCTCAGAGAGCCGGGCATGTCATAGGGGAGATGGTCCCCACCGACCGTGACACTTCGGCCTGGAGAGCCGCAGCTGAGAACGTCACGCGGAGTCGGCTCTCGCATCCATTCGGCCCTCTGCCCAACCGGCCTACCGTCAGCAAACCGTTTCAATCGAAACGTCACGAGAAGAGGATGCATTCTGTGAGCAACATGGAGACACACCCCGCCGAGCTGGCGTATGCCAGCGAGGACCTCCCTGAGCAGGGCATCGAGATCCTCACCGCGCGGAAGGTACCACTCGGGGGCCCGCGCGCCATGACCGTGCGACGCACATTGCCTCAGCGATCACGAACGCTCATCGGCGCCTGGTGCTTCGCTGATCACTACGGCCCTGACGATGTGGCTCTGACCGGCGGCATGAGGGTGGCGCCCCACCCACACACCGGATTGCAGACGGTGAGCTGGCTGTTCAGCGGCGAGATCGAGCATCGCGACAGCCACGGCAACCATGCATTCGTCAGGCCCGGTGAACTGAACCTCATGACAGGCGGCTTCGGGATCAGCCACTCCGAGGTGTCGACGCAACGCACCACGCTGTTGCACGGCATGCAGCTGTGGATTGCTCTCCCCCAGGCGCATCGCCATGCAGCGCGGAACTTCCAGCACTACGTACCCGGCCTTGTGCCCCTGGACGGGGGCGAGGCACGAGTGTTCCTTGGCTCTCTCGCGGGTGACACTTCCCCAGTTCCCACCTTCACTCCTCTGCTCGGTGCGGAACTTTCGATCGAGCCGGACGCCACGGTGCATCTTCCCGTCAACGAGGAGTTCGAGCACGGTGTCATCGTTGACAGCGGCAGGGTGCTCATGAACGGAACACCCCTCAGCGCTGCCGAACTCGGCTACGCCGCATCCGGACTCACGACGCTCACCCTGACCAACGCATCCCCGCAGCAGGCGCGGGTGGTACTGCTGGGCGGGCCGCCGTTCCAGGAGGAAATCGTCATGTGGTGGAACTTCATCGGCCGCACGCACGAGGACATCGTCCAGGCTCGGGACGCCTGGCAGGGCGGATCCGACAGGTTCGGCCGGGTCGTGGGGTACGACGGAGATCGTCTCCCCGCGCCGACACTGCCCAATGCCACCATTGCACCGCGAAAGAACCCGGCCTCCTAGACGTCATCTCATTTGATTGACTCGGTAGGTTGTCGGGCGTCGTGGGGATCGTTGAGCGGCTGGTTCCCGACGAGTTGTGGGAGTTGTTCCAGGGAGTGGTGCCGGAGGCGCCGTCGCGGCCCCAGGATGGTGGCCGACGCCGGTATGGCGACCGGGAGGTGCCGGCCGCGATCGTGTTCGTGACCACGTCGGCTGCACAGGGCGGCAGTTGCCGTCAGCCTCGTTCGGGCCGTCGGGGGCGACGGCCCATCGGCGCTTCTCCGAGTGGACGAAGGTCAGGGTGTGGGCCAAGCTCCACCGTCTGGTCCTCGACGAGCTCGGTTTCCACGGCGAGTTGGAGTGGTCGCGCTGCGCGATCGATTCGGTGGACATCGGCGTGCTGAAAGGGGCGACCTGACAGGCGCGAGTCCCGTCGACCGGGGCAAGTACGGATCCCAAAGATCCACTTGATCACCCAGCGGACCGACCGGGCAAGCTCCACGCCGACAACGGTGACGACTGCTCCCACCTGTCGCGATGCTTGCGCGGGTTCGGCACCACCCACCGCTTCACCCGCAAGGGAAGCGAGACCTCGCAACGGTTCGGCCGCCCGGTGATGGGTCGTCGAGAGGACCGTGTCCTGGTTCGCCGGATGCCGTCGTCTCCACCGATATGAAGGCAAGGCTGAGCACTTCCTCGCCTTCGTGGGTATGGCCGCGGCCCTCGTCTGCCATTGCCGCCTGAGCAGGTGAACAACGCCAGGAACGCTGCACGATGATGAATGGCGTGAACAGAACTACTGAGCACGAAGCCGTTGTGGCCCGCTTGTGGCGGGAACACCTGCGCGCGCCCTTTCCCGCCGGGCTGCGCGGTGCGGAGCCGGCAGGTATCGACATGGTGCCGCTCGACACTGACATCGCCGGGCGCGTGTCCACGTGGCGAAGCAACGGCACCACTCTCGACACACAGCGTCTCAGGATCCTGAGGGACTGCGTCGCAGACCTGGATCAGGTTCTGCCGTTGCTCACCGACACCGAGGATCTCCGCTACTGGCAGCGTCTGCGTCAGCTGGCTCAATTCGTCTCGGATGCCGGTCCACAACCCACCGAATGAAGCGTCGTCCAAGGCGACAGCTGCCGCACTCGACGAGTTGCGCAGTGCCGTCGGCGATGCCGTGGCCCGACTGTCCGCGGACTGAGCGGTGACGCAAGCCGTGAACGCGGTATCGGCGATCGGAGGTAGCGGCTCTCGGCTCGGGGATCGCTCCGTCACCCCAGCCGAGGTGGGGCTTCGTGCCGAGGACGGATCCGTTGCCGCGCTGCTGCGTACCCTGCGGGCCGCCGTGGACCTTGACGGGGCGGGTCTCCTCGCCTGACCAGCCACGGGAGCATTCCAAGCGCGGCCCTGTCGATCGCCGAGCGATGTTGTTGGTGAACGTCCCCGGCGCCATCGTCCTCGTCGACGGCTTCGGTGATCAGCTCGATTCCGCGACTGCGGCTCTCGACACGGAGCCCCGATGATCTCCCCGTGCCACTCAGGGCATCTGGCGTTCAGGAGCGGGCCGGCTCCAGCGGCGGCAGACGTTGCTGGGCCACTGCCCGAGGCGTACCGGCTCTGTGTCAACGTCCCCAATGGCCGAGGCTGCTCGGCGTCACCGCGATCGAGCAGCCTCGGCATGGGCTTCGCCATCCCCGGTGCCGGATCGCCACGTCACCGGCCGCCGTCGCATCACGCCAACGGGGAAGAGGATCAACGGCTGCCTCGAGGAGGCAGCGTCGATGGTCGTCCACCCGTCATTCGGGGTCTGTGGTGGTGGCCTTCAGCAGCGGGATTCGTGCGGCCTGGCCAGAGGGAGGCGAGGGCGCCGATCGCGGCGGTGGCCGGGAAGAACAGGATCGCCCTGTCCCACGGAATGACGAGGGCGTACGGCCGGCACTGACCGCGTACGACCGGGACGGTCGGCAGTCTTCTCAGGGCCGGCCCAGCAGAGGGTTCTTCTCGGATCGAATTTCCTGAACGAACCCCGAATCCTCTGCGTCAATCTCATGGGCGACTTCCAGTACTCGGTGAAGGCTCCGGGAGGGTACGACAACTGCGCCGGAGGCGTCAGAGAATATGTAGTCTCCAGGAACGATGCACACGCCTGCGAACTCGACTGTGCCATTAGCCGCATAAGGCATCACCGTATCGCCGCCCCAACGGGTCGACTCGCCCCTGCACCACGTCGAAATACCGTACTCCCGAAGCTGACTGAAATCCCGTAGACGTCCATCTGCCAGAACGCCCGCAAGTCCCTGGTTAGCTACCCTCGAGAGCTTGGTGCCTCCCCCGAGTGACACATCCGGATAACCACCACCGGAGAGCACGAGAACCCGCCCTGAGGGAGAGCTCCCGACTGCCCGGTAGAAGAAATCTGCGAACGTTTCTGACGACTGTTCCACGTCATCACGGTAGGGCATGTAGGAGATCGTGACGGCTGGGCCGAACAGGTACCTACTGGGATCAGGACTCACCAATGGCAAGATGTGTGAGCGGTGACCGTGAACTCGTCCCATTGCATCCACGAGCGCGGCACAGCCCAGGGCTGCCAGCCTGGGCCCGACACTCGCACCGTCGATCTCCGTCGTGTTCTTCACGGCTACTCCTAGTTCTGCGGCACATGATGTTTCGCTGAATCGAGTCCATCAGAGGGGCGCTGTAATGACCGTGCCGCATTTGCCGCATTGTTCTGGGACCGGCGCACCATGCGTTTCCTCATGGCACGGCGTTCAACTTCCGTGGTGCCGCCCCATATACCGTCCACTGAAACAGCCTTGACAGCCCAGTTCAGACACTGCTCCACAACGGGGCAGCGACGACATACGGCCTTCGCCTCAGTTATCTGCATCAGTGTGGCACCACTGTTGCTGTTACCTACGGGGAAGAACAGATCAGGGTCTCTGCCCAGACAGGCCGCCATTTCACGCCAATCCACAGAAGACCTCCTTGCTGAAGAAATGTGAAACAATCTGAAGACCGGATGATTGCAGCCGGCACCGAAGGGAAAGATGCCGCTTCCCTTCTCGTCCAAGCGGATTCAATTTGGCCGCCACACAAGCGCACGAGGGTCAGTTGCCTGCTCATGGATCGATGTACTCAGAAGGCTCTTCGTACGCATGGGATCGCGATCTTTCCTGGGGCCGTGTGACACACACCACGGATCCCTCGATCGTGAGACCGAGTGGCCGGGGCGTGTGTGACACATTGCCAACGTTCGCGTGATGACCCACCGGATCCGCTGCCACCTGGCCATCCACGGCCGAGCGGAGCCCTTCAGAGATCGCTACACAGTGGATCGAAGCAGGACCACGTCCATGACCTCGCCGGCCAGGAGCTCTTCACCGTCCCCGCGAACGGCCTGCGGGCCGACTCGGCTGGGTACATCCGACATCCGATCGGTGCCCATGAGCCCCACGTGTGGAGCTTCGACAGGCGTCGACGCCGACGGAGCAGCTCCGAGATCAGGACCGTGGCCCCGCGTAGCCGCAGCTCGCTCGGGTGGCTCGAGAGATTGGTCGGCCATTGTCACAAGTTTTACGCCTGTCCGGTCTGATTGTCAGAACGCACGGAGAGAGAAAAGAAGTGATACACGAGGACTTCATCGTCGCCTGCCGCACCGCCTTCCCCAAGTACCGAGGCGTGGAAAGCAGCACCCTGCCGATGAGGCGCCGGGTCTGCTTCAGCCTTCGGGCACAGACCGGTCAGCTGGATGGCTGCGGGGCGGCTGCGTTGTGTGGTGCCGTGCCAGAGGGAGGACGCCGTATGGAACAGACCGATGATGGAGTGCCGGTCGCGGAGCTGCTCGATGAGCGGCGGCATCTGCTGGATGTCGCCTGCTGGATGCTGGGCAGCAGGAGTGAGGCCGAGGGCGTCATTGATGAGACCTACCGGCGGTGGTACGAGCTGTCCGATCCGGTGCGCGCGCAGATCGCGGCGCCCCGTTCCTGGCTGGCGAGGGTCGCCGGCGGCATCTGTCTGGCCCGGCTGGTCCCGTCCGGCCGGGGGGAGGCCCGTGCGGTCGAGGAGCACCACAACACTCTGGAGGAGGAGATCAGTGAGGTTCTGCTCAGTGCGGTGGATTCTCTCTCTCCGGCCGAGCGGGCGGCGTTCGTGCTCAATGATGTCTTCGGGGTGGCGCCGGAGCCGGAGTACCCCGAGCCGGCCGACCGCGCGCGCCGCAG
>NZ_JBEOXF010000066.1:0-12388 GCF_040296405.1 Streptomyces sp. NPDC002133
GTTTTCTTTTTCTTATCGGTGCGCCGGGTGGTGGCGGGCGGGGGGGTTGGTGTGGGGGGGGCGGGCCCCCCCCCCCCCCGGGGCCGCCAGGAAGGCGGCGGGGGCTATGACAGCGGTCGCGGCAGCGACAGCCATAGCGCGGCGAAGCTTCATGAAGACCTCAGCGAAGTCCGGCGTACCGCAGCGTGCGGCACGGAGTCTGGTGGGCCGTACCCGGTTGTGGGGTCACGGGTGTGGCCGTTGGTTCCGCATGCATGACCGGTGACCGGAGGGATTGGTTGCACGGCACCTCACAGAATCTTTATGTGGCCCCTGTCACATTGCGTTTGGCATATGCCATGGGTCCATCTCGTGGCCCTTGACCGGCGCGCCAGGTCGGGCGCCTCGCTCGGCGGCACGTCTGCCGACGACCGGCCCGAGCCGGACGGCGACCCCGCGCATGACGGGTGGCGGAAAGGGGCCGGGTGACGGGAAGTCGTCCCGCCCTGCGGCGGCCGCGCGGCCGTAGGAGCCGCAGAATCCCCTTCGCGGCCCGACTCGCCTGTCGGACCGCCCCTTTCCTGAGCCCACGCCCGAGTGGAGCGATGCCGTCCGGAAGCCGGGCGACCCGGTCGAGGAGAGGTGACCGAGGCCGAGGCCGTACCCGGCAGGAAGGGCCCCGCGGACATCGCGTCCGCGGGGCCCTCGGCTGTCGGCACCGACGTCAGGGCAGCGTCGGTGCCGAGGGGCGGCGCCGGGGGGTGCGCCGCTCGTAGGGGATGCCCGGGTCGGGTCGGCGTGCTCGCGGCCGCGCCGACGGTCTCGACCAAGGGCAGTGGTGGTGCGCAGTGCGGGACTGGCTGGTCCCGCATCGTGCCGGCCGACTGCGGCCGGCACAGTGGTTCGGACCGGATGCGGCCGGCCCCGGGCGTCCCCGGAGCCGACCGCCCTTGGGGTGACCGGGCTGCTGTCCCCTGCCGACCGGTCACGCGCGCTGGGGCGAGGTCCCACGACGTACCTCCGGTACGCCACACGCCCCAGCGGAGCCACGCGTGGTTTCTTCCTTCGGGCCCGCCCCTGGCTGGCACGGACATCGGGACCAACGAAGCCCCGCGGCATGCGGTCACGCGCCGTACGGGTGAGAGCGGGCTCGCACGCACGTGCGTGCTCAGATGCGGCCCCGGCACAGCTCCAGCAGCGTCATCGCCAGCGAGGTACCCGGCTTGCCCAGGGCGTCCCTGTAGTGGCCGAGCACCTCCATCTCGCGCGAGAGGTTCACCCGGCGGCCGCCCGAGGTGATCCGGGCCTCCTGGATGACGGCCGAGACGGCCATCCGTTCCTGGATCAGACCGATGATGCGGTCGTCGAGGGCGTCGATGCGCTCGCGGGCGTTGCCGATCACCTGAGCGGCCTCGTCGGTGCGGGCTCCGGTGTCGGTCGAGAGGGACGTGGCGGTCATGAGAGGGCTCCTTGGACGGTGGCCCCGGATCGGCCAGGCCCGGAAAACACAGCGCGCCCCGGGCCTTGTCGGCCCGGGGCGCCTGGGAAGTCGCTTGTCAGTTGCTCAAGCAGCACGACCATGGCAGCCGGCGGGCCGGGTGCCATAGGTAAAGACGAAGGTCGAGTGCTTGCGCATGGGGGTCAGTATGGACCTCCCGTTCCCGCGGGTGCCAATACCGGTTCGGATGGTGAGACGAAAAGGGACCCCCACGCGCCGGTAGAATCGACAAATAGAGACCCTCCCACCCCCGCCGGAAGGCCGCCGTAGTGTCCTCAGCGTCCCCTGCTGCCGCGCCCGACGTCGTCCTCGTTGTCGACTTCGGCGCGCAGTACGCCCAGCTCATCGCCCGCCGCGTCCGTGAGGCCCGGGTCTACAGCGAGATCGTGCCGTCCACCATGCCGGTGGGGGAGATGCTGGCCAAGAACCCCGCGGCGATCATCCTCTCCGGCGGCCCCTCGTCCGTGTACGAGGAGGGCGCCCCGCGCCTCGACCGCGCGCTCTTCGAGGCCGGCGTCCCCGTCTTCGGCATGTGCTACGGCTTCCAGCTGATGGCGCAGACCCTCGGCGGCACCGTCGACAACTCCGGCGCCCGCGAGTACGGCCGTACGGACCTGCACGTCAGCAGGACCGGTTCCACCCTCTTCGAGGGCACCCCGGCGGAGCAGCCCGTGTGGATGTCGCACGGCGACGCCTGCTCCGCCGCGCCCGAGGGCTTCGCCGTCACCGCGTCCACGGACGTCGTCCCTGTCGCCGCCTTCGAGAACGACGAGAAGAAGCTCTACGGCGTGCAGCACCACCCCGAGGTGATGCACTCGACCTATGGCCAGCAGGTCCTGGAGCACTTCCTCTACCGCGGCGCCGGCATCGAGCCGACCTGGACGACGCACAACGTCGTCGAGGAGCAGGTCGCCCTGATCCGCGAGCAGGTCGGCGCCAGGCGTGCCATCTGCGGCCTGTCCGGCGGCGTGGACTCCGCCGTGGCCGCGGCTCTCGTGCAGAAGGCCATCGGCTCCCAGCTGACCTGCGTGTACGTCGACCACGGCCTGATGCGCAAGGGCGAGACCGAACAGGTCGAGAAGGACTTCGTCGCCGCGACCGGAGTCTCGCTGAAGGTCGTCGACGCGCAGGAGCGGTTCCTGACCGCGCTCGCCGGGGTGTCCGACCCGGAGGAGAAGCGGAAGATCATCGGCCGGGAGTTCATCCGGGTCTTCGAGCAGGCGCAAACCGAGATCATCGCCGAGGCGGGCGCGCACGGCGAGCAGCCGGTCCAGTTCCTGGTGCAGGGCACCCTCTACCCGGACGTGGTGGAGTCCGGCGGTGGTACCGGCACCGCGAACATCAAGTCGCACCACAACGTCGGCGGCCTCCCCGAGGACCTCGAGTTCGAGCTGATCGAGCCGCTGCGCAAGCTGTTCAAGGACGAGGTCCGGATGGTCGGCCAGGAGCTGGGCCTGCCGGACGAGATCGTCCACCGCCAGCCCTTCCCGGGCCCGGGCCTCGGCATCCGCATCGTCGGCGAGGTCACGAAGGAGCGCCTGGACCTGCTGCGCGAGGCCGACGCGATCGCCCGCGAGGAGCTCAGCGCGGCCGGTCTCGACCGCGAGATCTGGCAGTGCCCGGTCGTGCTGCTCGCCGATGTGCGGTCGGTGGGTGTCCAGGGCGACGGCCGGACGTACGGGCACCCGATCGTGCTCCGCCCGGTGTCGAGCGAGGACGCCATGACGGCGGACTGGACGCGGATGCCCTACGACGTGCTGGCGAAGATCTCGACCCGGATCACGAACGAGGTCGCGGACGTCAACCGCGTCGTGCTGGATGTGACGTCGAAGCCTCCGGGCACCATCGAGTGGGAGTGACCCCTACGCATACGTAGCAGGTCAACGCCGACGCCGTCGCTCATTCGTTTGGGCGGCGGTGTTGTCGTATCGGCTGGGTACGCTGCCCATACGGACCAGAATCCCGTCCATGGGAGGAATCCTCATGACCGCTGAGACCGCGCACCACTGGCCGGTGCCGCCGCAGGACGGTTACACCGTGGACGACCTGCTGACGTTGCCCGACCTCCCGCCGCACACCGAGCTGATCGACGGGAGCCTGGTTTTCGTGAGCCCGCAACGCTATTTCCACAGCATCGCGATCGACCTGTTGGTGAACGGGCTCCGCAGCACTGTGCCACCCGAGCTGAAGGTCGTTCGCGAGATGACCGTGGTGATCGACAGACGCAACGGCCCGGAGCCGGATGTGCTCGTCGTACGGGCCACGGCGGCGAGAAGTCCGCAGCAGACCTACTTCCAGGTCAGGGACGTCCTGCTCGCGATCGAGGTGGTCTCGCCGGACTCGGAGTCCCGCGACACCGACACCAAGCCGCACAAGTACGCCGGCGCGGGGATCCCGTACTTCTGGCGGGTCGAGATGACCGAGCCCAAGGCGCGCCCGGTCGTCCATGCCTTTGAGCTCGACAAGGAGACCCGCGTCTACGAGTCGTCCGGTACGTTCCACGACCGGCTCAAGCTCTCCGTCCCCTTCGACATCGACATCGACCTCGCGGAGATCGACAACCTCTGATCCGCAAGGCACGTGAAATCTCTGGTCAGTTGGGGTGGTCGGCGCTACCTTCCGCCCCATGACCGAGACTCCGGCCGAGGCATTCGCACCCGCACCTGCCCCCGTCCCCGTCGAGCGGCTCCACTTCGCCATGCCGCCCGTCCACGAGTCCCCTGCCGACGAGCGGGCCCACCGCAAGCAGCGGATCGCCGGGGCGCTGCGCCTCTTCGCGCGCTTCGGGTACGAGGAGGGCGTCGCCGGGCACATCACCGCCCGGGATCCGGAGTTCCCGGACTGCTACTGGGTCAACCCCTTCGGTGAGCCGTTCGCGTCCATGACCGCGAGCGCGCTGGTCCTCGTCAACGGTGACGGACAGATCGTCGAGGGCACCCGGCACGTCAACCAGGCAGCGTTCGCCGTACACGCCGAGGTCCACCGGGCCAGGCCCGAGACGGTGGCCGTCGCGCACACCCACTCCCGCCACGGCCGCGCCCTGTCCGCGCTCGGCGAGCTGCTCGACCCGATCACCCAGGAGGCCTGCGCCTTCTACGAGAACCACGCGCTGTACGACGCCTACACGGGCGTGGCCGTGGACGCGGACGAGGGCCGACGCATCGCCGCCGCGCTCGGCGGGCACAAGGGCATCATCCTGCGCAATCACGGGCTGCTCGCGGCCGGCGACTCGGTGGACGCGGCGGCCTGGTGGTTCATCGCCATGGAGCGCTGCGCCCAGGTGCAGCTGACGGCACGTGCGGCCGGAAAGCCGGTGCTGATCGACCACAGGGAAGCCGTCGCCACCCGCGAGCAGCTCGGCAGTGATCTTGCCGCGTGGATCAACTACCAGCCGCTGTGGCGGCAGATCGTCGCAGCGGAGCCCGAACTCATGTCGTAGTACGTCAATTTGATCGTGAGTCAATCACCCTCGCACCGCCTTGCCGGTGCCTGCGTGAGCGCGCCCGTACGGCACAATTCCTTGGCATTGCAGGGTTGTTGGTCGAATCGAAGGGTGCGTCGCCGTGGCGGTGCAAGAAGCGGGACAGGGCGTGCACGGCGGTGGCTGCACCTGCGGCGACTGCCCGCACGGCGCGCGCGAGCGACATCGGCGGGCCCTCGCCGAGTTCGGAGTGCGCCGGGACGAACTCGCCACCGGGCGAGGGCTGCCCGTCCAAGTGGCGTACTCCGAAGGCGCGTCCCGGCAGTGGATCTCCGACGAGCTGACCGAGTCGGCGCGTGCCGTCGCCGAGCGCAGCCGCGCGGTCGGCGAGGCCTGGCTCAACGTCGTCTGGCGGCGCACCCTCGTCGTGCTGTGGGGCTGGGTCGCCCTGCTGTTCCTCGTCCAGGCGGTGACCGCGCTCGGCCCCGGCTGGACCGTGTCGCGGACCGCGGGCCTGGCCGCCGCGGCCTGTCTCGCCGCCCTGCTCACCGGCGCGGCCGCGCTGTACCGGGCGCGCGGCGGACTGCTCGCCCCGCTCGTCGGCGAGGACAACCGGCTGTCGACGTCGCGGGTCGTCGCCGGTGCGTGGGTGCTGTGCGCCGCCTACTCCGTGCTGTTCCTGGCGTTCCGGCTGGCCGCCGCGGCTCCCGCAGGACTCGGACTCAGGCGCGCCACCGCCCTGCTGACCCTCGTCGCGGTGAGCTGCCTCGTCGCCGTCGTCGTACGCCGCGTCGTCACCGTACGCATCCTCACCCAGCGCCTCCAGAAGGTGGAGGCGGACCGGCCGCACCCTTCCGATGTGCTGTGCGACGACGACGGGCGCGGCAGCTTCCCGGACGCGCAGTACGTCCTCATCAGCGCCGCCGCCCTCGTCCACGCCGTGGTCCTGCTCACCCGCCGCCCGGAAGAGCTGCCCCGCCTCCCCTCGGGGCTGGCCGCCCTCGTTCTCGTCTCCGCCGCCGTCTATCTCGCAGGGAAGTACGCCGAGGGCGGTCGGCCCATGGTGCTCTCCATCGTCCGTGCCCGCGAGCCCGGCGGCCTGGACGGCCCCATCCGCACGGGAGACGACATCGAGATCCGCGGCGCCGGTTTCGTCCCCCCGGGCGCCGGCTCCCCCGACCGGCTGGCCCGCATAACGGTCCGGATCGGTGCCGTCCACGTCCATGTCCCGCTGGTGCCGGTGTCCGGCGGCTTCACCAACCCCACGGACACGAGCGTCACCGTCCCGGTACCCGTCGAGGTGGAGCCGGGACGTGTCGACGTGCAGGTCGTGACGGCGGCGGGGGCGGAGTCGAACCGGGTGACGATCGACGTCACGGACTGAGCGGGCTCCGCGACGCCGCTCGCGACGCCACCCGGCGACGCCGACTGAGCCGTACGGCCCTCCTCCCCGTAGTCATATGTACGGGGCGTGGGGAGAATCGTCCCAGCCGGAGGAATCGCGGAGGCGACGATGACGCATGTGGACCGGACGACGGCGACGTACGGGATGATCGACGAACGGCGAGGCCGTAGAGGGGCCTGGAAGGAGACCGCCCAGCGGTATGCGCTGCTGCCGCTGCGGATCTTCCTCGGGGTCACCTTCATCTACGCAGGAATCGACAAGCTCACCGACAGCGCGTTCATGGCGGCCGGCGGCACGGGGTCCGTCGGGGAGCTCATGAGGGCGGTGCGGGACACGTCCGCGATCCCCGGGCTGGTGGATCTGGCGCTGAAGAACCCCGAGGGGTTCGGCTACGCCATCGCCCTGGGTGAGCTGGCCGTCGGGATCGGCACCCTCCTCGGGCTGCTGGCGCGACTCGCCGCACTGGGCGGCGCGCTCATCTCGCTGAGCCTGTGGCTGACCGTGAGCTGGGCGACCGACCCGTACTACTACGGGAACGACCTGATCTATCTGATGGCCTGGCTGCCGCTGCTGCTGGCGGGGGCGTCGGTGCTCTCGGTCGACGCGGCCTTCGCGGAGCGGCGCCGACGGATCCGGTAGTGCACGAACGCCACGGCGCCGGCGAGGAACAGGCCGTCGAAGACGATCACGAGGGCCACGAACCACTGCGTCTGCCAGGCGCCCACCGCATCGCCGAGGAAGAGCGCGGCGGCGGCTGCTGCCGCCGCGCCCGCGATCAGCCGCGCCGGGCGGAACTCATGAAGCAGCACGGGTGACCTCCACCTGTCCGAATCCGACCTCGAGGTCGAGTGTCAGGGTGCCCGCCGGTTTCGTGCCCGTGGGCGGGGCGAGCGTACGGGTACGGGTCTTGGCCGGGGAGATGTCCACGTCGTTCGGCGGGTCGTCGGGGAGCCGGACCTCGCCGAGCCCGGCCTCGGCGGTGACCTTCACCGTCGCGTCCTTCGGCACGATCACATGCAGCCGTCCGATGCCGAGCTCGGCTCGCGTGCTCACGGTGCCGTCGGCGGGGATCGCGACCCGGGCGAGGTCGAGCGTCGCGACGCCCGTGCCCAGCTCGTAGCGCGGCGCCACCGCCGCGACCGTGGCCGGCTGCCACTCCGTACGCGCCCACTCCGTGCTGATGTCCTTGGGCAGCGCCGCCGCACCCGTCAGCAGCACGGCCGTGAGCATGGTCATCACGATCGTGCCGAAGCCCGTACGCCCCAGGGAGCTGCTCACGGCCAGGCCGAGGCCGAACACCGCCAGCGCGCACGCCAGCCCGAACTGCAGGCTCGTGCCGAGCGGATGGCCGCCCCAGGTCAGCCCGGTGCCGAGGCCGCCCGCCACCAGGGCGAGGAGGAGGACGAGACCGCCGATGGAGCGCGGCCCGCGCGGGCGGGGAGCGGCGGTGACGCCCCAGTTCGCGGGACCCCGGTCCACGGGGCCCCGGTCCGTGCGGTCGCGCTCCGGGATGCGGTGCGGCGGCGGTCCGTCCGTCACCACGGCGTCCGGCGGGCCCCACAGATAGCCGGTGGCGACCGGGCCGGTGGTGCCGTCCTTGATGATGGGGTCGCGCCACCAGGAGGGCCCCCCGGGGGTCGGCGGCGCCTTGGTCTCCGGCGGCGCCTCCGCCACGGCGTGCGCGGTCGCCGGGTCGAGCGGGCCGCCCTCGGGCGTGATCGTCGTGCGCCGCTGCGACCAGACGGCGGCGCCCGTCACGGCGAGCACCAGCAGCGCGGCGAACGCGAGCGTGCCGCCGTTGCCGAGCATCGACAGGAAGAGGGCGCAGCCGAGCAGGGCCATCAGCACGGCCGCCAGCGCCGCGCCGTCGACGCGGCCCGACAGCGCACGGCGCGCCTCGTTCTCCTCCTCGCCTTCGAGGGGGATGAGCAGCCAGGCGAAACCGTAGAAGATCAGGCCGAGGCCGCCGGTCACCGAGAGCACCCCTATGGAGATCCGGAAGATCACCGGGTCGATGTCGCAGAGCCGGCCGAGGCCCCCGCACACACCGGCGACCAGCTTCTGCCGCGGCGCCCGGCGCAGCGGGGCGGGCGGGGACTCCTGCTCCTGCGGTGGCTGGGGCGGCACGGCGGTCGGCTGAGTCATGACTCCATGGTGACGGGGCGCGCCCGCGGGTGGCAGCCGCCCCGACCCTGGCCCGTCCCTGATATTCCTCCCGGGGTCCCCCTGAGGTTCAGGGTCGGTCTCAGGGACGGCCCTGATGACCGGGCCCGTACAGACGTGTGACGATCGAGCCATGCCCGTCGCCGCCGCCCGCCTCCCCGAGACCGAAGAGCCGCCCGTCCGCAAGCTGTACCGCAGCGCCGACGGGCGCTGGCTCGGCGGTGTCGCGCGCGGTCTCGCCGGACATCTCGGGCTGCCCGTCATCTGGGTCCGGCTGGTCTTCCTGGGCCTCTTCATGGCGGACGGCCTCGGCGTGCTGCTGTACGCGGTGTTCTGGATCGTCGTCCCGCTCGGCGTCGGGGGCAGGTCGGCCGAGCCGAGGCCCGTCTTCGAGACGATGCCGGACGGCCGGCGTCGGCTGCGCAAGCCCGACAAGGGCCAGCTGTTCGCGCTGATCGCCCTGCTGATCGGCGCGGTCGTCTTCGTCGGCAATGTCGACCTGGGCAGTGCCAACCGCTACGTATGGCCGTTGCTGCTGATAGGCGCCGGTGTCGTCCTGGTGTGGCGGCAGGCCGACAACGCCCGCCGCGCCCAGTGGACCGGCGACGGCCGGCGGCGCCGTCTGCTGCAGCTCGCGCGCGGACTCGCGGGCGTCGCGCTCGTCGGCATGGGCCTGACCGTCTTCGTGGTGGTCCGCGGCTCGGCGGCCCAGCTCGGCAACGTCCTGACCGCGGCGCTCGCCGTGATCGCCGGCGTCGGTCTGCTCGCGGGCCCCTGGCTGGTGCGCATGACCCAGGACCTCTCCGAGGAGCGCCTGATGCGGATCCGCGCCCAGGAGCGCGCCGAGGTCGCCGCCCACGTCCACGACTCCGTGCTGCACACCCTCACGCTGATACAGCGCAACGCGGACGACGCGGGCGAGGTGCGCAGGCTCGCCCGCGCCCAGGAGCGGGAGCTGCGCAACTGGCTCTACAAGCCGGAGGGCAACGGCAAGGAGGAGGACGAGGAGCCCACCACGCTCGCCGAGGCGGTGAAGAAGTCCGCCGCCGAGGTGGAGGACAAGCACGGCGTCCCGCTGGAGGTCGTGGTCGTCGGCGACTGCCCGCTCGACGAGAAGCTGACCGCGCAGATGCAGGCCGCGCGCGAGGCGATGGTGAACGCCGCGAAGTACGGTGGCGAGGGCGGTCCGGTCCAGGTGTACGCGGAGGTCGAGGGCCGTACCGTGTTCGTCTCCGTACGGGACCGGGGGCCCGGATTCGACCCGGACGCGGTACCGGAGGACCGGATGGGCGTACGAGAATCGATCATCGGGCGTATGCAGCGCAACGGCGGGACGGCGCGCCTGCGTTCCGTACCCGGCGAGGGCACGGAAGTGGAGCTCGAGATGGAGCGGGAGAGGGAGAGGGCGGACGGATGACCGAGCAGACCGACGCAAACGAACGGACCACGGAGCGTCGCGTACGGGTCGTGCTCGTCGACGACCACCGGATGTTCCGCGCGGGAGTGCAGGCCGAGATCGGCCGCACCGAGACCACGGGCGTCGAGGTGGTCGGCGAGGCGGCCGACGTCGACCAGGCGGTCACGGTGATCACGGCCACCCGCCCCGAGGTCGTGCTCCTCGACGTCCACCTGCCGGGCGGCGGCGGGGTGGAGGTGCTGCGCCGCTGCGCGAGCCTGATGGGGGCAGCGGAGCACCCGGTGCGGTTCCTGGCGCTGTCGGTGTCGGACGCCGCGGAGGACGTGATCGGTGTGATCCGCGGCGGTGCGCGCGGCTACGTCACCAAGACGATCACCGGCACCGACCTGGTCGACTCGATCTTCCGGGTGCAGGAGGGGGACGCGGTGTTCTCGCCGCGGCTGGCGGGCTTCGTGCTGGACGCGTTCGCGTCGACGGACGCACCGCCGGTCGACGAGGACCTGGACCGGCTCACCCAGCGGGAGCGGGAGGTGCTGCGGCTGATCGCACGCGGATACGCCTACAAGGAGATCGCCAAGCAGCTCTTCATCTCTGTGAAGACGGTCGAGTCGCATGTCTCGGCGGTGCTGCGGAAGCTGCAGCTGTCGAACCGGCACGAGCTGACGAGGTGGGCGACGGCGCGCCGGCTCGTCTGACGGCACTGACCGGCAGGGGGGCCCGACGACATCGGCGGCGGCGCGCTGACGGCCGTGTGCCCAGGGCCGTTCAGGGGGCCTGGGGTTCACAGGGGCCGACCTGCCTACGCCACCCGGGTCGCGCCGGCGAACGGCATCTGGTCGATCGGCGCGATCCGGACCGGGGCGCCCGGCCGCGGGGCGTGGATCATCTGCCCGCCTCCGATGTAGAGCCCCACGTGGGAGACGCCGGAGTAGAAGAAGACCAGGTCCCCGGGCGCGAGCTGGGAGCGGGGGACGCTGCGGCCCGCGTTGATCTGCGTGTACGTCGTGCGGGGGAGTGAGACGCCGGCCGAGCGCCAGGCGGCCTGCGTCAGCCCCGAGCAGTCGTACGAGGACGGCCCGGTCGCGCCCCAGACGTACGGCTTGCCGAGCGCCCCGTACGCGTACGCCACGGCCTGCGCCGCACGAGGGTTGGGGGCGGCGGCCCGGGCACCGGGGGCGGTGCGGGCGGCGTCGCGGTCGGCCCGGGACGCCGAGGTGCCGTCCTGGCCCGCGTAGGCGGCGCGCCGGCCGGGGGTGAGCTGCGTCAGGAGCTTCTCGGCCGCGGCGAGCTTGGTGCGTATCGTCGTCCGGTGCCGGGCCAGCTCCGCCTGCCGGGCCGTCAGCGTGGCCAGCCGCTCACCCGCCTCCGCACGCAGCTGGGCCAGCTCCCGCGCCTGCTTCTGGATCCCGGCGATCGTGGCGGCCTGCCGCGACCCGGCCCGCTCGGCCAGCTCCGCCCCGGCCAGATAGTCGTCGGGGTCGGCGGAGAGCGCCAGCTGTACCGCCGGGTCGAGCCCGCCCGCGCGGTACTGCGCGGTGGCGATCGAACCGAGGGCGTTCCGCTTGGCGTTGAGCCGCTCCGTGCGCCGCGCCGCCTCGTCCCGCAGCTCGTCCAGCGACTCACGGGCCCGGTCGGCGGCTTCCTTGGCGCCGTTGTACTTCTCGGTGGCCTCCTCGGCCTCCTGGTACAGCTTGTCGGCCTTGGCCTTCAGCTGCTCGGGCGTGGGGAGGGGCTCCGCGTGTCCGGAACCGTCGAAGGCGGTGGCGGTCGCGGCACCGGCGAGCGCGAGCGTGAGGGCGGTGCGTGCGGCGGGGCCGCCGATCGTGCGCTGCTTGGGTTTGCGGTGCGCTGCCACGAGGGCCAGTCCTTCCGGAGTCCGGCGGTTCGCGCCGTACGGGTCCGGCGGCGGGCCGCACAGGGAACGGCCCACCGCCGGATCCATCGGCGTGGTGACCGGCGTGCCGCCCGGATGTGCGGCGGCGTTGGGGAGTTGGTCACCTGGGGGAGGACGCTAAACCTCCGGGGCGCGGCGAAGTGGTGACATGACCGTTATTGGCAGGAGTCGGCGGGAGTCGGACCGTCGGGGTCGCTTTCGGACCGTACGGCTAGGCTCCGGTGTTATGGACGTACTCATCAATGTCTTCGTCGCCCTGCACATCATCGGCATCGCGTCGTTGCTCGGCGGCTTCCTGACCCAGATGAAGGCGATGGGCGAGGGCACGGCGCGCTTCACGCCCGCGATGCTGCACGGCGCCCTGACCATGCTGGTCACGGGCGTGGCGCTGGTGGGGCTGAACCAGGCCGACGACCAGGCGGTCAACAACCTCAAGGTCGGCATCAAGCTGGCGGTGCTGGTGGTGATCCTCGCGCTGGTCTACGTCAAGCGGGACGACGAGAAGGTGGGGAAGGGCCCGTTCGGCGCGGTGGGCGGCCTGACGCTGGCGAACATCTTCATCGCGACGTTGTGGTCGTGAGTCGGCCGGGGGTCCGGGGGGTGTCCCCGGG
>NZ_JBEOXF010000066.1:12486-40923 GCF_040296405.1 Streptomyces sp. NPDC002133
GGGTGGCGGGGCATTGCGACGTTGTGGTCGTGAGTCGGCCGGGGGTCCGGGGGGTGTCCCCGGGGTGGCGGGGCATTGCGACGTTGTGGTCGTGAGTCGGCCGGGGGTCCGGGGGTTGTCCCCGGGGTGGCGGGGCATTGCGACGTTGTGGTCGTGAACCTGGCGTCCGCGTAACCAGTTCGCAAAGACACCTCACGCCGCAACGCGCCCTGTGAACGGGGCGCGTTACGGCGTAAGTGCTAGTGGGTCCGGTCTACGCGGGGCGGACGCTCCCGTAGATCGGCATGTAGTAGATCGACTCCTCACGGACGTTCGCGCCCGGCTTCGGGGCGTGGATCATCATGCCGTCGCCTATGTAGATGCCGACGTGGCTGATGTCGTCGTAGAAGAAGACCAGGTCACCCGGGAGGAGATCGCTCGTGGCCACGCGCTGGCCGACCTTGACCTGGTCCCACGTGGTGCGGGGCAGGTCGACGCCGGCGGCCTTCCAGGCGGCCTGGGTGAGGCCCGAGCAGTCGTACGAGCTGGGGCCGGTCGCCCCCCACACGTACGGCTTCCCGATCTGGGCGCGGGCGAAGGAGAGGACCTCCTCGGCCTTGGCGGCGTAGGTCCCGGTGGAGGTCCCGGTACCCGTCCCCGTCCCCGTCCCCGTCCCCGTGCTCGTTCCCGTGTCCTGGTTCTGTGCCTCCTGCTGCGCGCGCTCCTGTGCCAGGCGCTCGGCCTCGGCCTTGGCTTCCGCCTCGGCCTCCGCCTTGGCCTTCGCCTCCGCCTGGCGGCGGGCCTCCTCCTCGCGCTCTCGCTCCAGCGCCTCGAGCCGTGCCTTCTCCTCGGCCGTCAGCTGTGACAGCAGCGTCCGCGCCTCGGCGAGCTTCTTCTGGACCTGCTCCTTGCTGGTGCGCAGCGACTGCTGGGAAGCGGTGAGCGACTCCAGGCTCGTGGTCGCCTTCGCACGCTGCTTCGCCGCCTCCGCCTGCTGGGCCTCGAAGTCGGCGACGGCGCCGCGCTGCTCGTCGGAGAGCCGGTCCATCAGATGGGTCTGATCGAAGTACGCCTGCGGGCTGTCGGCGAAGAGCAGCGCGGCGGTCGGCGTGACCGCACCGGTCCGGTACTGCGCGGCCGCGTACGAACCGAGCGTGCGGCGGGCCTCGTTCAGCGATTCCGTGCGCTTGGCGACATCGTCGAGGATCGTGTCCACCTCGCGGCGCTGCTGCGCGGTCTCCTCTTTGGCCCGGTTGTACTGCTGGGTCGCGGTGCCCGCCTGCCGGTAGAGGTCGTCGACCTTCTTCTGGACCTCTTCGATGCTGGGTCTCGGGTCGGCCTGAGCACTCTGGGCGGAGAGGAGGGTGACGCCCGCGAGGGCGGCCGTCGTGAACCCTACGGCGGGGGATTTCGTACGGGGACCTGTACGAGTGCGCGTCTTGCGATGCGACGCCAAGGCCGGCATCTCCTTCCGTGGACCGCCTACCGGGTTAGCTGTCGGGTTCGGACGAAACGGAAGGCTGTCCTACGGGCCGAGTTGAGCTGGCCCGATTCACCCCGGTTGTGCATGATGGGTCCCCGGTTCCGAACTTCCTTGAAGAAAGGCCGGATTCGGCGTGGGCTGCCCGATTGGCGTTGGTCACCAAGGGGGTTCGGGCCGCCTGAGCGAGCACGCTAGCCAAACTGTGGTGCCCTTGTGAAGGACGATGCGCGATATGTCCGATACATTTCCGTGACCTTCGCGTGTCGTGGTCGATATGCTACGGAGCGTGCCGGGCCGGATTCGGGACGGTTGTCGTCAAGGCGGCCGCGCGCTGTCAGTGGGGCGGCCTAGACTCGTAGAGCGATGAGCAGCCTCTTTGACGACAGCTTCCTGGCGGACCTCCGGCGCACCTCGGGCCCGCAGGGACCCCCGCCGCCCGGGCACGACGAGCCCTATGAGCCCGACGAGCACGGGCCCCACGAGGAGGTCCCGGACGACCTCTTCGAGGGGAAGTTCGACGTGCCTCCGGCCAGGGACGCCCACTACCGGGACGGAGCGCCCCGCCCCGCCGTGGATCCGGCGGCGCTGCTCGACGGCCTGAACGAGCAGCAGCGCGCCGCCGTCGTGCACACCGGCTCCCCGCTGCTCATCGTGGCCGGCGCCGGCTCCGGCAAGACCAGGGTGCTGACCCACCGGATCGCCCATCTGCTGGGGACCCGCCATGTCCACCCCGGCCAGATACTGGCGATCACGTTCACGAACAAGGCCGCGGGCGAGATGAAGGAGCGCGTCGAACACCTCGTCGGCCCGCGTGCGAACGCGATGTGGGTCTCCACCTTCCACAGCGCCTGCGTGCGCATCCTGCGCCGGGAGAGCAAGAAGCTCGGCTTCACCTCGTCGTTCTCGATCTACGACGCGGCCGACTCCAAGCGGCTCATGTCCCTGGTCTGCCGCGATCTCGACCTCGACCCGAAGCGCTACCCGCCGAAGTCCTTCAGCGCCAAGATCTCGAATCTGAAGAACGAGCTGATCGACGAGGAGACCTTCGCCGACCAGGCCGATGGGGGCACCTCCCAGGCCGGAGGCTCTGGGGGAGGCTTCGAGAAGACGCTCGCCGAGGCCTACCGGATGTACCAGGCGCGGCTGCGCGAGGCCAACGCGCTGGACTTCGACGACATCATCATGACCACGGTCCATCTGCTCCAGGCGTTCCCGGACGTCGCAGAGCACTACCGCCGCCGGTTCCGCCATGTCCTCGTCGACGAGTACCAGGACACCAACCACGCTCAGTACACACTGGTGCGCGAGCTGGTCGGCTCCGGGTACGAGGACCTGGACCCGGCCGAACTGTGCGTCGTGGGCGACGCCGACCAGTCGATCTACGCCTTCCGTGGTGCCACGATCCGTAACATCCTCCAGTTCGAGGAGGACTACCCGGACGCGACGACGATCCTGCTGGAGCAGAACTACCGCTCGTCGCAGACGATCCTCTCCGCCGCCAATGCCGTCATCGAGCGCAACGAGAGCCGTCGCCCCAAGAACCTGTGGACGAACGCGGGAGCCGGAGCGCAGATCACCGGCTATGTGGCGGACACCGAGCACGACGAGGCCCAGTTCGTCGCCGACGAGATCGACCGGCTGACGGACGCGCGCGAAGCGAAGGCCGGCGATGTCGCGGTCTTCTACCGGACGAACGCCCAGTCCCGTGTCTTCGAGGAGATCCTCATCCGCGTCGGCCTGCCCTACAAGGTCGTCGGCGGTGTGCGTTTCTACGAGCGCAAGGAGGTCCGGGACGTCCTGGCCTATCTGCGCGTCCTGGCCAACCCCGAGGACAACGTCCCGCTGCGCCGCATCCTCAACGTTCCGAAGCGCGGCATCGGCGAGCGCGCGGAGGCGATGATCGACGCGCTGGCACTGCGCGAGAAGATCACTTTCCCGCAGGCGCTGCGGCGTGTGGACGAGGCGTACGGCATGGCCGCCCGTTCGGCCAATGCCGTGAAGCGGTTCAACGCGCTGATGGAGGAGCTCGGCACGATCGTCGAGTCGGGCGCGGGACCGGCCACGGTGCTGGAGGCCGTGCTCGAACGGACCGGGTACCTCGCCGAGTTGCAGGCCTCGACCGACCCGCAGGACGAGACGCGCATCGAGAACCTCCAGGAGCTGGCCGCGGTCGCGCTCGAGTTCGAGCAGGAGCGCGGTGCCGAGGAGGGCTCGGGCACCCTCGCCGAGTTCCTTGAGCAGGTAGCGCTCGTCGCCGACTCGGACCAGATCCCGGACGAGGACGAGGAAGGCGCCGGGGTCATCACGCTGATGACGCTGCACACGGCGAAGGGCCTGGAGTTCCCGGTCGTGTTCCTCACGGGTATGGAGGACGGCGTGTTCCCGCACATGCGGGCGCTGGGCCAGACCAAGGAGCTGGAGGAGGAGCGGCGGCTGGCGTACGTGGGCATCACGCGCGCCCGCGAGCGGCTCTACCTGACGCGGTCGTCGATGCGGAGCGCGTGGGGCCAGCCCGCGTACAACCCGCCGTCGCGCTTCCTGGAGGAGATCCCGGACGCGCACCTGCAGTGGAAGCGGACGGGACCGATGGCCGCTCCGGCCGGGCCGACGTCCGGGATCACGTCCTCGCTGTCGTCCTCGCGGTCGCGTTCCGGTCCTTCGGGCTTCGCCACGCGCCGCGCTGCGGACAAGCCGGTGATCGCCCTGGCCGTCGGAGACCGGGTCACGCACGACCAGTTCGGCCTCGGCACGGTGATGGCGGTGACCGGGTCGGGTTCGGACGCGCAGGCGACGATCGACTTCGGGGACGAGAAGCCGAAGCGGCTGCTGCTGCGGTACGCGCCGGTGGAGAAGCTCTAGCGGCGGTAGCCGGGCCCGTGCACCGGGCCCGGCTCGCCCGACGCTGATTCGCCTGATCCTGGCTCGGCTGTTCCCGAGCCGTCCGACCGTGACTCGGCTGTTCCTGAGCCGTCTGATCCTGGCTCGTCGGCCCCGGCCGGTCCTACGTCGGGTTGAGACCGTGGCTGCGCAGCCAGGACAGCGGGTCGATCGCCGATCCCCCGCCCGGCCGGACCTCGAAGTGCAGATGCGGACCGGTGGAGTTGCCCGAGTTCCCCGAGTACGCGATGACGTCGCCTGCCTTGACCGAGCCCGAGCGGATCTTGGTGCTGCTCAGGTGGCAGTACCAGGTCTCCGTACCGTCGGCGGCGGTGACGATGGCCATGTTGCCGTACGCGCTGTTCCACTGGGTGCGTACGGTGCCGTCGGTCGCGGCCATCACGGGCGTTCCGTACGAGACCGGGAAGTCGATGCCGGTGTGCATGGACATCCAGTTGACGCCGGCCTGGCCGTAGTAGGCGCTGAGCCCGTTCTGGCTGACCGGCAGGGCGAACTTGGGGCGCAGCGCCTCGCGGCGAGCTGCCTCGTCCTCGCGTTTCTTGCGCTCCGCCTCCTGGCGCGCCTTCAGGTCGATGCGCTCCTGGGTGCGGCTGGCGCGGTCGCCGAAGTCGCGGGCGTCGGCGCTCAGCGCGGCGAGCTGTGTGTCGAGCTTGTTGTTGACGGCGACGGGCTTGACCGACGACGGATCGGCGGCCGTGACCGCGGTCGTGTCGTCCTTCTTCTCGTCGCCCCCGGTGAGTCCGCTGACGGATGCGGCCGCGACACCGGCGACGCCCATGACACAGACGGAGGGCACGGCAACGGTGAGCATCGCCGAACGCTTCGCGGGGGTGCGGCGACGGCCGCGGCTGCCGCCGGAGCGGCGTACGGGGCGGGCGGCGTCGAGGTTCACGGCCGGGGCGGTGACAGTGGCCGCGGAGGCGACGAGCTCGGCTTCGTTGCTCTCGTCCCCGTAGTTGCCGTATTCGTCACTTGCGTCGGTTACGTCGGTTACGTCGTTTGTGTCGAGTTCGGGCTCGAGTGCGGTCTCGGGTTGGGCGTCGGGGCCGAGTTCGGCGACGTGCTCCTGGGCGGCTGCCGAGTCGGTCCCGAACTCGCCCTCGGGGGAGTACTGCTCCGGCACGACGGCCCGGGCGTGAGCGGTCTCGTCGTAATAGCCACCGCTGTGCTGGGCGTACTCCGTGTGTCCGGGATATTCCGGGGCGTATTCCCCGTAGGCCGCGTACTCGGCCTCCGGCTGGTAGGCCTCCGTGGCCTGCGGCGTGTCGGTGCCGGCCGAGTTCCAGGCGGTGGCGTCGTAGGCCCCGGTGCCGTACGAGGTCGCGCCGTACCCGGCCGCGGGCCACTGGTCGGTCGTGCCGTAGGCGTCGTACGCGAAGGTGGCGGCGGCGGTCTCGAACTGCCCCGTCTGGTTCCAGGCGTTGGCGTCCCACTGGCCGCTGGTGTCGTACTGCTGCTGGTGCCCCTGCGCCGCGTAGGTGTCGTACCCCGTCGTCGCCGACTGCCACTGCGTCGCGTCGTACTGCCCGCTCTGTCCCGCGCCGTAGTCGTAACTGCCCGGAAGGGCGCCGAAGAGCGGGTCGGTGTCGAAGCTGCCGGCGGCGTAGGGGTCGTACCCGGCGTCGGGGTGCTGGTCGTTCACCAACTTCTCTCTCGCCTCGACAGCAGAACCAGGATCCGGGGCCACCCGCAACGGGGTTCCCGAGAACGCAGTGGGCGCGACTGTACCCGGCGGTATGCGACGCCGACAATCTTCCGCAGGTTTTGCGTGAGCGGGAAACGGGCATTCGGCCGTGTTTCGGCGGAGTGTGGGGAGACCTTTGGCCTTACGTTCGAAGATTGTTCGAGATCCGGTCAGTTGCCGGGGCCTTCAGGCGACCGACACCACTCCGGACATTTCGGCATCGGATTCCGACGCCTCGATCGCTTCCCGGATGCTCGCCGCGACGGTGGGGTGCACGGGCAGCGCGAGGTGGCCGACACCGCTCACCCGGACGTTGCGCACGATCAGGTCCGGATGGTCGATACAAGCCCCTTCCAGCGGGACCATCAGTTGGTCGAGATCGCTCCAGAAGCTGACGAACCGCGTCCGGCACCCCGGGGCCGGCAGTCGCAGCTCTTCCAGTACGGCGGAGCCGGGTCGCATCTGCCGCACGATGGGGTGAGCGCTCGCGAGGGGGGCGACGCTGGTGCCCGAGTGCGGTGTTCCGAGCGTGACGAGTGTACGGACGCGCCGGTCGCCGCCGAGCCGCTGGACGTAATAGCGGCCGATGAGGCCGCCGAGGCTGTGCCCGACGATGTCGACCTCGCGATGGCCGGTGCGGGCGCACGTCTCCTCGATGTGGCGGCCGAGCAGCTCGGCGGCTGTCCGTATGTCACAGGTCAACGGTGAGTAGTTGAGCGACTCGACGTGACGCCATCCGTTGCGGGCGAGGGAGCGGCGGAGGAGAACGAAGACCGAGCGGTTGTCGATGAAGCCGTGCAGGAGGACCACGGGGGGACGCCCCGTGCCGGGCAGCGTCGGGGTCTCGGGAGACCGGGCGGGCCGTGGGGTCCGGGAGCGCTCGGCGGAGGCGGGATCCGGGCGGCCCGGGCGCTCCGGGGTCATCCCCGAGGGGTAGAGGAGCAGATGCCCGGCGAGAATCGCCAGCTCCAGGGCGGTGGCCCGGAGCAGTGCGATCGACAGCTGTATCCGCAAGAGCGGCAGGAAACCCATGGCCGACCTCCGAACGGCACACGGGTCGACGGCTCCGTCCCCCGTATGCCCTCATGGGGCTGCCGACGGGCCGTACCGCCGTGCCGCGCGGCTGGCGGCACGGTGGTACGGCGACCGTGTAGCGGCTCCCCTTGCGCTCGTCCCGTCCCTGCTGCGGTGGTGTCGCGTACGACTCGATGCGGCCCGATGCGGGTACGACGCGTAGCGAACATGTCCCACGTGTGATTTCCCCCTCGCTGTCCACCGTGAAACGGCCGGTTGCGGGATGCTGTAGATAACGTTCGTTCACTCCCCGGCCCTATCCGGTGCGGGGGTCCGTGCCGGCGACGGCGCAGTCGGTATGTGGAGGCAGTGATGGGTGTGACCGGTCCGATCCGCGTGGTGGTGGCAAAGCCGGGTCTCGACGGCCACGATCGCGGTGCGAAGGTGATCGCGCGGGCGCTGCGCGACGCCGGCATGGAGGTCATCTACACCGGGCTCCACCAGACCCCCGAGCAGATCGTGGACACCGCCATCCAGGAGGATGCCGACGCGATCGGCCTCTCCATCCTGTCCGGCGCGCACAACACGCTGTTCGTCAAGGTCATCGAGCTCCTGAAGGCACGCGACGCGGAGGACATCAAGGTCTTCGGCGGCGGCATCATTCCTGAAGCGGACATCCCGCCGCTCAAGGAGAAGGGCGTCGCGGAGATCTTCACGCCCGGCGCCACGACGGCGTCGATCGTCGCCTGGGTCAACGCGAACGTCCGCCAGCCGGCGGAGGCGTAACCCCTGCGGGCTGCGTTGTGGTGACCCGCGCCGGGCTGTGCCCTCCGCTGGGTCGTGCCCTCTACGGGGCCGGCTCCTGACGGTCCGCGCCCGGGCTGTTCTCCGGGCGCGGACCGAGGGTGATTCGTGCCCTCCAGAGCTGTGCCCCCAGAGATCGGTCCCCAGCGCTGTTCCCCCAGAGCTCGCCGAGACACTTCCCGGCAGAGTTCTGGGGGAGGAACGACCGCCCGCAATCCAGAGGCACCGGCCGCCGGAGCCGCGCCGGACGGCAACCCACCCGGCGCGGGTCAACCCCGGAGGGGCCCTCGATACCCGATCCGGCACGGGTCAACCGACGGCCCCGGCGGCACCGGCCCGGCACGGGGTCAGCCCGTGGAGGGGGCCGCGCGGCGTGCCGCACGTCCGCCCTCGGTTACGCGTGCATCGTCAGCTCCGCGTGCATCGTCGCGCGCAGGCGCAGCGTGGAGACGAGGCGCTGGAACGCCTCGGACCAGTAGCTCCCCGCCCCCGGCGACGCCCCCTCCGTCTCGTCCGGCGTCGCCGTCAGCAGCTCCAGACGGGACGCCTCCGCGGGATCGAGACAGCGCTCGGCGAGGCCCATCACACCGCTGAAGCTCCAGGGGTAGCTGCCCCCGTCCCGGGCGATGTCGAGCGCGTCGACCACCGCACGGCCGAGCGGCTCTGCCCAGGGGACCGCGCAGACGCCGAGCAGCTGGAACGCCTCCGACAGGCCGTGCGCGGATATGAACGCCGCGACCCACTCCGCCCGTTCCTCCTCCTGCAACGTCGCCAGGAGCTTCGCCCGCTCCGCCAGTGACGACGTCCCCGGTCCGGTCGACGGCGGCGCCGCCGGCGCGCCGAGAAGGGCGCGGGACCACTTCGGGTCCCGCTGCCGCACCGCCGCCCGGCACCACGCCGCATGCAGCTCGTCGCCCCAGCCGTCGGCGACGGGCAGGGCGACGATCGCCTCGGCCGTGCGCCCGCCGAGCCGCTCGGACCATGCGGACAGCGGCGTGGCCTCCACCAGCTGCCCGAGCCACCACGACCGTTCGCCCCGCCCGGACGGCGGCGTGGGCGCGACACCGTCACGCTGCATCTCCGCGTCGCACTCGTGCGGCGCCTCCACGGCGATCCCTTCCCTGCCCTCCGCCCGGTCCAGGCCGACACAGGTGGCCGCCCGTGCGGCCATCCGCGCGGCGAGCGCGGAGTGCGGCAGTGCGGACAGCAGCTCGGCCGCGGTCGCCCGGACATTGCGGCTGCGGTCGGACAGCGCCTGCTCCAGGAAGGGCTCGTCCGCGTCGGACAGTCCTGTCCGCAGCGAGTCCAGGAACATCAGCCGGTCCTCCGCCCGCTCGGTCGGCCAGCTCGCGGTCAGCAGCGCCCGGGCCGCCGCCGGGTCGTGCGCGCGGACCGAGGCGAGCAGGGCGACCCGCTCGGCGAAGAGCCCTTCCTCCCACAGCCGCCGTACGGCGTTCGCGTCCTCGGGGGCCGGCAGCGTCGACCCTCCGAAGCCGCCGCGCAGCGCGAACTTCCAGTCCGCGTTGAGCCGGGCGAGCCACAACCCGCGCGGCCCGGCGAAGCGCAGGGCCAGGGGCCGCAGATCGGTGCGGGCGCGGGCGGCGTCGAGCAGGGCGGGCAACGTGGACGCCGGGGCGCGGTATCCGTGCTCGTTGGCGGCGGCGAGCCATTGCGGCAGCAGCTCCGTGAGGTCGGGTGCCGCGCCGCGCCGGCCGCCGGAGCCCGCGGGCGCGGCGCGGTCGGCCAGCAACTGGGCGAGCCGCCGCCGGGCGGGCTCGGGCAGCGCCGGCCGGGAGTCGTGCGGCGCCGGTTCCGGAAGCGGCCGCGCCGCTGCGGGCCGCAGCCCGGCCCGCCGTCGCACCGTGTGCAGCGCGGCCGCATCCAGCAGTGCGACCGGCGCCTCCGTGCCGGGCGGCACGAGATCGCCGGGCGGGGTCCTGCGGTCGGTGCCGAGAAGGGCCGAGGTGACGAGCTCTTCCCAGGCGGTCGTACGGGTGGTGCTGGTCATCGGGTCGTCCTCCGTCGTACGTCCATGCGCGCGTCCATACGGTCAGGTGAGGGTGACCGTCTCGGGGGTCTCCTCGGACCAGGCGGCCAGCGGCACGAAGCCGCGGTGCCCGAACTCGCCGAAGACGGTGACAGGGCCGCCGCCGGACACGGCGGCGAGCTTCCACAGTCCGGGGCGGGACAGCGCGGCCGGCGCGACCGGCAGCGCGGACTGTCCGTCCGCGTCGGCCAGTTGCCAGCCGTCGTCCGCCGGGACGGCTACGACCCCCGACAGAGTGACGGGCCATGAGTCCAGCCAGGGGTCCTCGCGCAGGGCGGCCCCGTATGCCGCGAGCGCGTCGGCCGTCGAACCGCCCGGCGGCGGCGCCTTGATCGGGACCGGGGCGCCGAACTGCTCGCCCAGGTCCGCCCGCAGCTGCCCCGCGCCCCCGTACGGCACGAGCTCGGCGTCGATCATCAGTCCGGCGGGCAGGGCCAGTTGCGGCGCGCGCCCGGCCGCCCCGAAGGAGAGCAGCAGCGCGGTCCGCCCGGTCTCCCGCCCGTGGAGCCAGGTACGTCGCGTGGTGATCTTGCCGTCGGCCGTGTCGTACTGTGCGAGCACCAGCCAGTCGTCCCTGACCGCGGGCCCCTCCGCGGGCGCGGTCAGGCCGACCCGCGTGCGCACGGTGGCGGCCAGTGGCTCCGGCAGCCGGTCCACCTCCAGCCAGGCCAGGTCGAGGAGGTGCACCAGCGCGCTCTCCTCGAGCAGCCGCACCGGCCAGCCCGGCCCTGAGCCCGGGATGGCCCCCAATTCCCGGACCCGTCCTGCCAGTCCGGGCGCCTGGGCGTCGACCATGCGTGCGGCCGTCTCCTCCCACAGCCCGTACCCGGCCTGCTCCGCCGAAGCCAGGCCTCCGCGCAGCAGATCCGTCAGCCGCTGCTCCAGCTCAGTGGCCCCCGCGGTGATGCGGCCGGCCCTGCGCTCCGCCCTGCGCCTGGCCGCCTCCGGGTCGGCGGTCTTCGCGGACTGCCCCGCGCCCCACTGCTCCTTCTCCGCCGCGCGCTTGCGGCGCCCGGCCAGCCATTCGTCGGCCCAGGCGGGCACTTCGGCGTCCCGGACCGTCTCCTCGTCGCCCGCCCAGAGCAGCAGCAGCCCCAGTGCGTGCTTGCACGGGAACTTCCGGCTCGGGCAACTGCACTTGTACGCAGGGCCGGCCGTGTCCACGATCGTCTGGTACGGCTTGCTGCCGCTGCCCTTGCACAGACCCCAGACGGCGCCCGAGCCGTTGCTGCCCGCGCCCGACCACGGCCCGGCGGAGCCGAGCTTGCTTCCCGCTTTGCGTGACGCGGCGTCAGGAGCCAGAGCCAGCACCTGTTCCGCCGTCCAGCGCACCCCCTGCTGATTCATGGGAACGACCGTACGGGCCACCTCTGACAATGCCTTCTGACCTGCGCATCTGTGGGATTGATAACGACTTGACTTTGCTTATTCTTTGCGATTCGCTGCGCGTGTCAGCCACACGATCCAGGGGGGATCCCGCATGAACCGCACCATCCGCTCCGCCGCCTGCGCCTTTGCCGCCGCAGGGCTCGCTTTCGGCCTCGTCGGCTGCGACGCGGCCGTCGAACAGGTCGACAAGGCCGTGAACGAGACGTACGAGGTGACCTATGAGGTCACGGGCAAGAACATCGACTCGATCGAGTACAACGCCGGCGGCGGCACCGCGACCGAGCCCAAGCTCGAATCGGTGCAGAAGCCCACGCTGCCGTGGAAGAAGACCGTGACGCTGAAGGGCATCGAGGCGCCCACGGTCGTGCCGATCGCGGTGGACCTCGCCGGGGGAGAGGTCGGCTGCAAGATCACGTACAAGGGCAAGGTCATCAAGGAGGAGTCCGGCGCCGGCGTCGCGGCCGCGACCGGGTGCATCGCCCTGTCCCCGATCGTCGAGTAAGTCCGCCCCGTCACAGTCGACTTCGGCCTCGCTTCACGGCACCGGCCTGCGGAAACAGTCGATTGTCAGTGGCATGGTGCACGGTGGGAACCACATCCGGTCGATCGATCTGGAGGGGGATCCATGACCGTGCCCGAAACCAGTGCAGACACCGGCACCGAGGCCCTGCGGCCGCATGCCGAGGACGCCTTCGCCGACGAACTCAAGGCGCTGGCCGTGGCCGACGACCGGCCGCGGCCGGCCCGCTGGCGGCTCTCGCCGTGGGCCGTGGCCACGTATCTCCTCGGCGGCACGCTGCCCGACGGGACGGTGATCACGCCGAAGTACGTGGGACCCCGCAGGATCGTCGAGGTCGCCGTCACAACGCTCGCCACCGACCGCGCGCTGCTCCTGCTCGGCGTGCCCGGCACCGCGAAGACGTGGGTGTCCGAGCATCTGGCGGCCGCCGTCAGCGGAGACTCCACCCTGCTCGTGCAGGGCACGGCGGGCACGCCCGAGGAGGCCATCCGGTACGGGTGGAACTACGCGCAGCTGCTCGCCCACGGGCCGAGCCGTGACGCACTCGTGCCCAGCCCCGTCATGCGCGCGATGTCCGAGGGGATGACCGCGCGCGTCGAGGAGCTCACCCGCATTCCGGCGGACGTGCAGGACACGCTCATCACGATCCTGTCGGAGAAGACCCTGCCGATCCCCGAGCTCGGCCAGGAGGTGCAGGCGGTCCGCGGCTTCAACCTCATCGCGACGGCGAACGACCGCGACCGGGGGGTCAACGACCTGTCGAGCGCGCTGCGCCGCCGGTTCAACACGGTGGTGCTGCCGCTGCCCGCGACCGCGGATGCGGAGGTCGACATCGTGTCGCGGCGTGTCGACCAGTTGGGGCGCTCGCTCGACCTGCCCGCCGCGCCCGAGGGCGTCGACGAGATCCGGCGTGTGGTCACGGTCTTCCGTGAGCTGCGCGACGGCGTCACGACCGACGGCCGTACGAAGCTCAAGTCGCCCTCGGGGACGCTCTCCACGGCCGAGGCGATCTCGGTCGTCACGAGCGGCCTCGCCCTCGCGGCCCACTTCGGCGACGGCGTGCTGCGCCCGGGCGATGTGGCGGCGGGCATCCTCGGCGCGGTCGTCCGCGACCCGGCTGCAGACCGTGTCATCTGGCAGGAGTACCTGGAAACGGTGGTGCGGGAGCGGGACGGCTGGAAGGACTTCTACCGCGCCTGCCGCGAGGTGAGCGCATGACGGCGGCGGTCATGGCTGCGACGCCCGGGTCCAGGGCTGCGATGTCCGGCGCCATGGCCGGGCTCCGCGGCACGGCCGCGGCGCCGGGAGCCCTGCGGTCCGCCGTGGAGGCTTCGGTCCCCGCTGAGGTCCCGCCAGGGTTGACGGCTTCAGCGGGCCCCCGCGCCGCCGGGCCCGACGAGTCCGGGATCCGGCCGGACGGGAGCGCCCCGCATTCCGTCGCCGCTCCGGCCGTGGAAAGGGCGTGGCCCGGCGTAGGGCCGCTGGTGCTCGGGGTGCGGCATCACGGGCCCGGGTCGGCGCGGGCGGTGCGGGCAGCGCTCGACGCGGCGGAGCCCCGGGCGGTGCTGATCGAAGGACCGCCCGAGGGGGACGCCCTGCTGCCGCTCGCCGCGGACGAGGGGATGGTCCCGCCGGTCGCGCTGCTCGCGCACGCCGTGGACGACCCCGGCAGGGCGGCGTTCTGGCCGATGGCGGAGTTCTCGCCGGAGTGGGTCGCGATCCGCTGGGCGCTGGCGCACGACGTGCCCGTACGGTTCATCGACCTGCCCGCCACACATTCCCTGGCGGCAGCCTCCGACCCCACGTGGGGCGACGAGGAAGACGAGGCGCACCCCGGCGGAGGCGGGCCGGCGCTGCGGGTCGATCCGATCGCGGTGCTCGCCGAGACCGCCGGTTACGACGATCCGGAGCGCTGGTGGGAGGACGTGATCGAGCATCGCGGCGCCACGGCACCTGCCGACCCGCTCACGCCCTTCGCCGTGCTCGGCGAGGCCATGGCCGCACTGCGCGAGGCGTACGGACACGGCGGGCACGACCGCGATCTCGTGCGCGAGGCCCATATGCGGATCCGACTGCGGGCCGCGCGCAAGGAGTTCGGGGACGAGATCGCCGTCGTCTGCGGCGCCTGGCACGTCCCCGCGCTGACCGGGCAGGCCGGGAAGCCGACGGTCACCGCCGACCGCGCCCTGCTCAAAGGCCTGCCCAAGGTCAAGACCGAGACGACCTGGGTGCCCTGGACGCACCGCAGGCTCTCCCGTCGCAGCGGTTACGGCGCGGGAATCGACTCGCCCGGCTGGTACGCACATCTGTTCAGCGCCCCCGACCGCCCCGTGGAGCGCTGGATGACCAAGGTCGCGGGACTACTCAGGGACGAGGACCGGATCGTCTCGCCGGCCCATGTCATCGAGGCGGTACGACTCGCCGAGACACTCGCCGCGATGCGCGCGCGGCCGCTCGCCGGACTGAGCGAGACCACCGACGCGATCCGGGCCGTCATGTGCGACGGCTCCGACGTGCCGCTCGGGCTGATCCAGGACAGGCTGATCACCGGCGATGTGCTCGGCGAAGTGCCCGAGGCCGCCCCGGCCGTCCCGCTGCAGCGCGACCTGACCCGCCTCCAGCGCACCCTGCGGCTGAAACCGGAGCTGCTGGAGCGCGAGTTGGAGCTGGATCTGCGCAAGGAGACCGACGCCTCGCGCAGTCGGCTGCTTCACCGGTTGCGGCTCCTCGGCGTCGGCTGGGGCACCCCGGCGGCGGGGCGCGGCTCGACCGGCACGTTCCGGGAGACCTGGCGGCTGCGCTGGGAGCCCGAGCTGCACGTCAAGGTCGCCGAGGCGGGGGTGTGGGGCACCACCGTGCTCTCGGCCGCCACCGCGAAGGCCGAGTCCGAGAGCGCGTCGGCGACCGCCCTCGCCGAGGTGACGGCCCTCGCCGAGCGGTGTCTCCTGGCCGAACTGCCCGATGCGCTTCCCGTGGTGATGAAGGCCCTCGCGGACCGCGCGGCCCTCGACGCGGACGTCGGCCACCTCGCCCAGGCGCTGCCCGCCCTCGCCCGCTCCCTGCGGTACGGGGACGTGCGGGCCACGGACACCGCCGCGCTCGGCGAGGTGGCGGCCGGGCTGGCCGAGCGGATCTGCGTCGGCCTGCCGCCCGCCTGCACGGGGCTCGACGCGGACGGCGCCGCCGAGATGCGAGGCCATCTCGACGGCGTCCACACGGCGATAGGCCTCCTCCCCGGAGCCGGAGCCGGAGCCGGAGTCGAGGCCGAGGCCGGGGAGCTGGGAGGGCGCTGGTCGGCCGTGCTGCGCAAGCTCGCCGCGCGGGACACCGTGCCCGGGGTGATACGGGGGCGCTCGGCCCGGTTGCTGCTGGACGACGGACGACTCACCGAGGACGAGGCCGCGCGGCTCATGGGCCTCGCGCTCTCGCCCGGCACTCCGCCCGCCGACGCCGCGGCCTGGATCGAGGGCTTCGTCGGTGGCGCGTCCGGAGGAGGCATGCTCCTCGTTCACGACGAGCGCCTGCTCGGGCTCGTCGACGCCTGGTTGACGTCGGTGCCGGCGGACGCGTTCACGGACGTACTGCCGCTGCTGCGGCGCACGTTCTCGGCGTACGAGCCCGGTGTCCGCCGCACCTTGGGCGAGTTGGTGCGGCGCGGCCCTGCCGGAGCGGGGGACGCGCCGGCGCCGGGGGAGGCCGGCATGCCCGGATTCGGGGCCGGACTCGACGAGGAGCGGGCCGAAGCGGTCCTGCCCGTACTGCGGCTGATCCTGGAAAGGGACCTCGTATGACAACGGCCGACACGGTGGTGGGCGCGGCAACGGACACGGCTGTCGATGCGGCGGCCGGCAGGGCGGCGGACAGCGCACCCGACGAGCGGCTGCGGCGCTGGCGGCTCGTGCTCGGTGGGGGAGGAGCGGACGGGACCGGCTGCACCCTGACCGGGACGGACGCCGCGATGGACGGCGCGCTCGGCGCGCTCTACGGCACGGGGAGCGGCAAGGAGCGCGGGAGCGGCAGGCGTTCGGGGGGCCTCGAAGGGTCCGCGCCGAATGTGGCGCGCTGGCTCGGCGACATCCGGACGTACTTCCCCAGCTCGGTCGTCCAGGTCATGCAGCGCGACGCGATCGACCGTCTCGGCCTCAGCACCCTGCTGCTGGAGCCGGAGATGCTGGAGGCCGTCGAGGCGGACGTCCACCTCGTCGGGACACTCCTCTCGCTCAACAAAGCGATGCCCGAGACGACGAAGGAGACGGCGCGGGCGGTCGTCCGGAAGGTCGTCGAGGACCTGGAGAAGCGGCTGGCGTCCCGCACCCGCGCGACCCTCACCGGCGCGCTCGACCGCAGCGCCCGCATCAGCCGGCCCCGTCACCGGGACATCGACTGGGACCGCACGATCCGGGCCAACCTGAAGAACTATCTCCCCGAGTTCAACACCGTCGTGCCCGAGCGGCTCATCGGTTACGGCCGCGCCTCGCAGGCGGTGAAGAAGGACGTCGTCCTGTGCATCGACCAGTCCGGGTCGATGGCGGCGTCGGTGGTGTACGCGTCCGTGTTCGGCGCGGTGCTCGCCTCGATGCGGTCGATCGCGACCCGGCTCGTCGTCTTCGACACCTCGGTCGTCGATCTGACGGACCAGCTGGACGACCCGGTGGACGTCCTGTTCGGCACTCAGCTCGGCGGCGGTACGGACATCAACCGGGCCCTCGCGTACTGCCAGTCGCAGATCACCCGGCCCGCCGACACCGTCGTCGTACTGATCAGCGACCTCTACGAAGGCGGCATACGGGACGAGATGCTCAAGCGCGTCGCGGCGATGAAGGCGTCGGGCGTGCAGTTCGTCGCCCTGCTCGCGCTCTCCGACGAGGGGGCACCGGCGTACGACCGCGAGCATGCGGCGGCACTGGCCGCGCTGGGGGCACCGGCGTTCGCCTGCACGCCCGACCTGTTCCCGGAGGTCATGGCAGCGGCGATTGAGAAGCGTCCGCTGCCCGTGCCGGCCGTCGACTGAGGTGTCGGCCGTCGGCTGAGGCGCCGGGCCCGGGTGAGACGAGCAGGCGGCGCCGGGGTGTGCGTCGCCGGGCCGTGGAGGGAACTGGTGGGTCCCGGACTGCTACTCATAACGGACATGGCGACTCATCAGTAACAAGGGGCTTGCGTGACCCCAGGAGTCTCGTGCAAGCATCGTCCCTGTTGCCCCCGGAGGGGCAAGTTCCGCGACTGGGAGGGCTCGTCCCACTTTGATCGTCACCGCTGCTCTGCCCGCAGCCGCCGTGCGCCTCGTGCGCGGGGCGGCCGGTCGGCATGCGGTGCGCGCGGTACAGGTGTTGCTGGTCCTCGGCGGGCTGGTGGTGCTGGGGTTCGTCCTCGGCGGCCAGGCGTACGCGGCGGAGCAGCCTGCCGCGGGTACGCCGGTCGGGGGCGTCGCCCGTACCGAACCGGTAGAGCAACTCCCCGAGACGGCAGAGCCGGTGGCCCGGCGCGTTGCCGAGCCAGTCGCCGAGCGGGTGACCAGGCCTGTCGTCACACCGGTGGTCACGTCGGTCGTCACGCCGGTCGGGTCGCCCGGCGGCGCAGTCGTCGAGCGGGTCGCCAAGCCCGTGGCCGAGCCCGTCGAGCAGGTCGTGGAAGGGGCCGTCCAGGGCGTCGCGCAGGCCGTGCCCGTGCCGCCGCTGCCCGAGGAGCCGTTTCCCGCGCAGGTCTGGCCCTCCCCGACATGGCCCGGCGACGGCGACGGGCTCGGTCTGCCCGTCCCCGCGCCCGGACAGGGCCGGCCGCAGGACCCGGCTCCGGCCGCCGTCCACCGCGACGATCCGCTCTCCGACGACTCCGCGGCCGATGCGCCGCAGTACACCTCGGCGAGCGTGCACACGCGCACCCAGCTCCACCCCCACGTCTATGTGGACGGTGCGCACGAGTCGTATGTGACGGCCGGGCCCCGCAAGCCGTTCGGCGGGCGACTGCCGTTCCTCCCGGGTCACGCGCCGGCAGGTCCGGGCGGCAGCGCCGTCGTCCAGTCCGTCGGTGACGGTCACACACAGCGCGACGGCGACCCGCACGGCGCCTGGTTCTCGCAGGCCGTGGCGTTCGGGCTCGTTCCCGGTTCCGTGCAGCCGGTCACCGGCACAGGGGTGCGCGAGCGGCACCGCGACATTCTCGAATTCCCCGGCTAGGGCAGGCCGTTCCTCTCGCCTGAGACCTGCCGCGCGGGGGCGGAGCAGGTCTGCCCGAACCCCCCGAATTCGAAGGAACCTCCCCAGCCATGAACAAGAACATCCGCCGTTCCATAGTCGTCGCGGCCGGCGCCGCCGGTATGTGGGCCATCGGTACCGCCGCCGCGAGCGCGGACGAGCTTCCCTCGCTGTCCCTCTCGACCCCGGACCAGGGGATCGACGTCCTCGACACGGTCGAGGACACGGTCACCGGCGCCACCGATGCCGCCGACGACGTCCCGGCCGTCGCCGCCGCGGCCGGCACGGCGCAGGCCGCCGCCGGTGCCGCGGTCGCCGACGCCGTGGAGGCCAAGGACGCCGCGCAGGACGCCACCCGGGCCCCGGTCGTGTCCACCGCGGACCAGGCCCGTCAGTACGCCGAGGGCGAGCTGTCCGACGCCCAGGGCGAGATCGACTACCTCTTCGGCCCGCTGTCCGCCTTCGCACCCGAGCTGGTGGACCAGGCCCCCGGCGCCGTTCAGGGCTACGCCCGGGGTGCCGTCGCCGCCGCGACCCCGATCGCCGACGAGACGTGCCAGGACGTCCTGCCCCCGATCGCGGACCGGGCGGTCGACGGGGTCCTCCCGGTCGCCGGCCAGGCCGTCGGCGACGTCGCCGGTCTCGCCACGGGCGTCGTCGGCGACGCGACCCCCTTCGCGGGCGGTGTCGTGAGCGAGGTCCAGCCCTTCGCCGACAGCGTGGTCGGCGAGGTCCAGCCCTTCGCGGGCGGGGCCGTCGGCGCGGTCCAGCCGCTCGTCGAGACCGTCGTCGACCACGTCGAGCCGGTGGCGTACGGGGTCGGCGGCTCCGTCGGCAACCTCGCGCACGGCGTCGTCGGCGACGTGACCCCGTTCGCGGGCGGGGTGGTCTCCGAGGTGCAGCCCTTCGCGCAGGACGTGACCGGCACGGTCGCCGGCACCCCGGTCGCGGGCAACGCCGCCTCCGGCGTGCAGGACGCGGTCTACGCGGTCACCCCGAGCTACGTCGACAGCCTGGGCCACAGCCTGACCCAGGGCATCTGACCCGGGGCATGTGATCCACGGCATGTGACTCAGGGCATCCGGCTCGGGCATTCGTCTCGGGGCATGACGCAGGACGGCTGACGCCGCCGCTTGCCGCGTGACCGGCGGGTCACGGACAAACGACGAGGCGGTCCCCATTGGGGTGGGGGCCGCCCGTTCCGTTCTGGCGCCGCCCGTCCCGTTCTCCGGACCGTGGTCGCCCGTACCCGGCCAGTGCCCAGGCCGTGGTCGTCCCGTAACCGCAGCGTTCCGCCACGCGCGCTATCTGTGACAGGTATCACCGCTCCGGTGTGATCTGCGATTTAGGGACCCACGGCCCTCGGGGATAACCTGCGAGACGGACATGCCGCGTACCCGGCCACCGTGTACGCCTCCCTAGTGACAGCGCAGTCACGTTGCCCTTCGCGGCACGCCCACGCAGACAACGAACCGCGAATCACTGAAAAGGGACGGACGCGCGTGGACCTGTTCGAGTACCAGGCGAGGGACCTCTTCGCCAAGCACGGTGTACCGGTGCTGGCCGGTGAAGTCATCGATACGCCTGAGGCGGCGCGCGAGGCGACCGAGCGACTGGGCGGCCGTTCGGTCGTCAAGGCGCAGGTGAAGGTCGGCGGCCGCGGCAAGGCCGGTGGCGTCAAGCTCGCCGCCACACCGGACGAGGCCGTCGCCCGCGCGACGGACATTCTCGGCATGGACATCAAGGGCCACACGGTCCACAAGGTGATGATCGCCGAGACCGCGCCCGAGATCGACGAGGAGTACTACGTCTCGTACCTCCTCGACCGCACCAACCGCACCTTCCTGGCCATGGCCTCCGTCGAGGGCGGCATGGACATCGAGGAGGTCGCGGCCACCAAGCCCGAGGCCCTCGCCAAGATCCCGGTCGACGCCAACGAGGGCGTCACCGCCGCGAAGGCCCGCGAGATCGTCGAGGCCGCGAAGTTCCCGGCCGCGGTCGCGGAGCAGACCGTCGAGATCCTGCAGACCCTGTGGAAGACCTTCATCGCCGAGGACGCGCTCCTCGTCGAGGTCAACCCGCTCGCCAAGGTCGCCGACGGCCGGGTCCTGGCCCTGGACGGCAAGGTGTCGCTGGACGCCAACGCCGAGTTCCGTCAGCCCTCGCACGCCGAGCTCGAGGACAAGGCATCGGCCAACCCGCTCGAGGCCGCTGCGAAGGCCAAGGGCCTCAACTACGTCAAGCTCGACGGCGAGGTCGGCATCATCGGCAACGGCGCGGGTCTCGTCATGTCGACCCTCGACGTCGTCGCGTACGCCGGTGAGAACCACAACGGCGTGAAGCCCGCCAACTTCCTCGACATCGGTGGCGGTGCCTCCGCCGAGGTCATGGCGAACGGCCTCGAGATCATCCTCGGCGACCCGGACGTCAAGTCCGTCTTCGTCAACGTCTTCGGCGGCATCACCGCGTGCGACGCGGTCGCCAACGGCATCGTGCAGGCTCTGGAGCTCCTCGAGTCCAAGGGCGAAGAGGTCACCAAGCCGCTGGTCGTGCGCCTCGACGGCAACAACGCGGAGCTGGGTCGCCAGATCCTGGACGACCGCAACCACCCGCTCGTGCAGCGTGTGGACACCATGGACGGTGCGGCCGACAAGGCCGCCGAGCTGGCTGCGAAGTAAGGGACGAGGGACACCAACACCATGGCTATTTTCCTCACCAAGGAATCCAAGGTCATCGTCCAGGGCATGACCGGCTCCGAGGGTCAGAAGCACACCAAGCGCATGCTGGCTTCCGGCACGAACATCGTCGGTGGCGTGAACCCGCGCAAGGCGGGCACGACTGTCGACTTCGACGGCACGGACATCCCCGTCTTCGGGTCGGTCGCCGAGGCGATCGAGAAGACCGGCGCCGACGTCACGGTCATCTTCGTCCCGGAGAAGTTCACCAAGGACGCGGTCATCGAGGCGATCGACGCCGAGATCGGCCTCGCGGTCGTCATCACCGAGGGCGTCGCGGTCCACGACACCGCGCAGTTCTGGGCGTACGCGGGTGCCAAGGGCAACAAGACCCGGATCATCGGCCCGAACTGCCCGGGTCTGATCACCCCCGGCCAGTCGAACGCCGGCATCATCCCGGCCGACATCACCAAGCCCGGCCGCATCGGTCTCGTGTCCAAGTCCGGCACGCTGACCTACCAGATGATGTACGAGCTGCGTGACATCGGCTTCAGCTCCTGCGTCGGCATCGGCGGTGACCCGATCATCGGCACCACCCACATCGACGCCCTGGCGGCGTTCGAGGCCGACCCGGACACGGACCTGATCGTGATGATCGGCGAGATCGGCGGCGACGCCGAGGAGCGTGCGGCCGACTTCATCAAGGCGAACGTCACCAAGCCGGTCGTCGGTTACGTCGCGGGCTTCACCGCCCCCGAGGGCAAGACCATGGGCCACGCGGGCGCCATCGTCTCCGGCTCCTCCGGTACCGCGCAGGCGAAGAAGGAGGCCCTGGAGGCCGCGGGCGTGAAGGTCGGCAAGACGCCGACCGAGACGGCCAAGCTGGCGCGCGCCATCCTCGCCGGCTGACCTCTCCGGTCTCCCGGACCTCTCCGGTCCGACCTGATTGCGCGGAAGGGCCCGCACCCCACCATCCGGGGCGCGGGCCCTTCCGTGTTTGCCCGCGCGTCAGTGGGCGAACGGCAGGAGGCGTTCCGGACCCTTCAGCGGGTGGTGTCTCAGCATCGTGCGCAGCTCGATGTACCGCTTGGTGACGGCCGGAGGGCCGTAGGCGGGCCGTACGCCACCGACCGACTCGCCGGGTGCCTGCGGGGCCTCGTAATGGCTGTCCGACACGACCATCGTGAGCGCCGCCGCTCCCAGGATCAGTGCGGTGAGGCCGAACGCCGCCCGTGTCCAGAACCGGGTACGGCGTTCGCTGCCGGCCCGTACGGCATCGGCCGGCGCGATCTCGGGTGCCGCCGCATGGACGACCAGGTCGGCGAGCTCCTCCTGCAGGGCCTCCGGTTCGGCCAGCTCGGGGAGCAGCTCGGCGACGGCGGCGCGGGCGTGCAGCAGCCGGTTCGCGGCCGCGGGGGTGCTCGCCTCGGTCTCCGCGGCCGTGTCGGGAAGGTCGAGGCCGAGCCCGTCGTACAGGATCAGCGTGCGGCGGTACGTCGGCGGCAGCTCGAGCAGCGTCTCGCGGAGTGACGGCCAGGGCTGGGGGCTGCCGGAATCCTCGGGGTGGCGGTGGGAGCGGCGCAGCTTGTGCCAGGGGGACATCGCGTATTCGTACGCCGCCGCGCGCACCCAGCTCGCCGGGTCGCGGTCGACGGCGACCTCGGGCCAGCGCTGCCAGGCGACGTGGAAGGCGTGCTCGACGGCCTCGAGGGACAGATCGCGGCGGCCGGTGAGCAGATAGGTCTGGCGGGCGAGGCCGGGGGCGGTTTCCGTGTAGAGGGCGTCGAAGGCATCTTCGGCGGTGAACGCGGGGCCCTCGGACGGCGTGGGGGGCGGCGCAGGGACGGTGGGTGCCCGGCGTCCGGCGCCCGGCGCGGAGCGCGCGGGGGCGTGCGGGCGAGCGCGTGCGGGCATGGCCGAGGGGGAGACAGTAGGGGCGGTGCGCCGGACCGCCGTGCGATCGTCGTCCTGTCGTACCTGCTGCTGTGCCCTCTGCACCTGCCGTGCCTGCTGAGCAGGCTGTGGTTCCTGCGCCTGCTGTGTCTGCCGAGCCTGCTGTGGCGCGTCCGCCTCCGGTGTCTGTGCGGGCTCCTCCCTGGCCGCCGTCGCCTCTCTGGCGGCGATTTCCTCCTCGTACGTCGCGAGCAGCTTCGCGTACACGTCGCGCTTGCGGCCGCGCGGATTGGTGCGGCCCGTCTCCCAGGACTTGATCGTCGCCCGCGTGACCCCGACGGCCTCGGCGACCTGCTCCTCGCTCAGTGACCGCGCCTCGCGCAGCCTGCGCCGCTCCTTGGGGGAGGGCAACGCGGCGGCGTCGGTCCTGGCGGGGTCCGCGGCACTCTGCGTCATGAAAGGCTCCCCGGGGCCGGGCGGCTGCACTGGGGCGAAAAGTACATAAGCGTATTTTGTGCGACACAACGGCCATTCGCCTGTTACGTGGATAAAGCGCGTGTCGTTGGCAGCATGGCCACGTGACCCAGTTGACCGACCGCAGCCCGACCTACGTGGCCGTGCACGGCTCCCGGCCGCCCGCCGCCGTGCTGACGGCGTCCGCCCTGCGCGGGATGATCGCGGCCGGGCTGGGACTCGGCACCATCGCCGCCCTGGTGATGGTGATGTGGATCAGCTCGCCCTACCCGGACAGCGGCCCCTCGGGGGTGCTGCACGTGGCGGCCGGGCTGTGGCTGCTCGCCCACGGCACGGAGGTGGTCAGGTCCGACACGCTCTCGGGTACGCCTGCGCCCGTGGGGGTCGTACCGCTGCTGCTGGCGGTGCTGCCCGTCTGGCTTGCGCACCGGGCCGCGCGCGAGGCGCTCGAGACGGACGCGGGGCCACGGGCTTCGGCGGCAGTCGTCGTGTCGGGGGTGACCTGCGGTTATCTGCTGGTCGCGACGTGCGCGGCGCTCTACTCGGCAGGTGGGTCGCTCGCCGCCGAGCCGGTCAGCGCGGCGTTGCATCTACCCGTGGTGGCCACCCTGTCCGCGGCGGCGGGCGTGTGGACCGCGCGTGGGCGGCCGCTCGGGCCGCTTCCGCGGTGGGTGCCGGAGGGCGTACGGGTCGCGCTGGCGCGCTCCAGGGCCGTTGTCGCGCTCCGGGCGGCGGGTGCGGCGGGTGCGGTGCTGCTCGTCGGCGGGGCGGTGCTGGTCGCGGGGTCGCTCGTGTGGCACGCGGGTGAGGCGCAGGATTCGTTGCTGCGGCTCGCGGTGGACTGGCCGGGGCGCGCCGCAGTGCTCCTGCTGGCGCTGGCGCTGGCGCCGAACGCGGCGGTGTGGGGGGCGGGGTACGGGCTCGGCCCGGGGTTCGCGCTCGGTACGGGTGCGACGGCGGCGCCCTTCGCGGTCGCGGGGGAGCCCACGCTGCCCCATTTCCCGCTGTTGGCTGCGATTCCTGTGGAAGGGCTGGGTGCGACGCCGGCCTGGGCGTGCGCGGCGGTGCCGGTCGTGGCAGGAGGCGCGGCCGCCTGGGTCACGGCCCGTGCGGAGGCGGCTGCCGGTGCCGCCTCTCGCGCCGCCTGGACCTGGCGCGGCACGGCTCTGACCGCGCTGCTGGCGGCGGTGCTGTGCGGGGCACTCATGGCATTTCTCGCGGCGGCGGCCGGAGGGCCGCTGGGCACGGGGTCGCTCGCCGCGTTCGGCCCGGTGTGGTGGCAGGTGGGCATGGCGGCGTATGCCTGGACGGCGGTCGTTGCCGTGCCGTCCGCGGTCGCCGTCCACGCCTGGCGCGCGCGCCGTGCCCGCCGGCCCTTGTCCACCGCCCTGGCGGACTGGTCCGCTGTGCGTGCGGCGCAGTGGGCGGCGCTGAAGCGGGTGTCGAGTGGGCTCATGTCCGCGCTTCCGGCGCGGCTGCGGGTGTCGTCGGTACCTGCGGAGCCCGGGCCTGTCGTGCCGGGGCCTGCGGTGCCGCCGCCCGTGCAGCCGCCGCCCGCGCCGCCGGAGCCCGTGCAGTCGCCGCCCTCCGCGACGGCCACCGAGGCGACAGGGCCGGTGGCCGCGGAGGCGCCGCCCGTGCCCTCGGGGCTTCCGGACACGGAAGAGGAGCCCTCACCCACCGCCACGCCCGACGAGCCGGGAGCGACCCCGATGTCACCCACTCCCGCACCGGGGCCCTGCCCCGACCCACCTCTCGTCTGCGGACCGTCGTCCGGCTGTGCCCACCATCCACCGGAGCTTCGCCCGGGAGACGCCCCCGGCGCCACGGAACGACTGACCTCAACCGTGAAGGGTGGCGCCGGCGCCGATACGGCAACGCCCCCGCCGCCCGGATCCGGCGAGGCGGGAGCGGGGGCAGGGGCGTAGTGCGGCCGCCGTGGGCTACTCCGGGACGCCGATCACGTTGCGCAGGGGCTCCGGGAGCAGTTCGTTGCACGCGAGCTGGCCCGTCTTGGTGAGGGCGTCGTCGCGGCAGGTGTAGAAGTCGCGGTAGACGAGCTGCATCGTGAAGGTCATCGCCACGATCGCGAGCGCGATCGCCGCCATCACCATGCCGCTGACGGCGGCAGTGACCTGGGGCTTTCCGCCGCCGGTCTGGGCGGGAGGAGTCGCCGACGCGACCGCGGAACCCTCGGCCGGGCGGCGGTTCTTCGCGCGCAGGGAGCTGATGCCCCAGTACAACGCGAGCGCACCCAGCAGCAGCGCGATCTCCGAGAGATCGAAGAGGGCGAAGAAGAACGCCCACATACCGGCGAGCAACGCGTAACGGGCCCGGCGCTGGGCCGGGTCCGTCGGGTCCCAGCGCAGGCCCGCGCCGGGACCGCTGCCCTCGGGGCCGCCCTGACCGCCACCACCCGGGCCACTCGGACCACCTTGGCCGCCCTGACGGCCGCCGAAGCCCCCCGACGACCGCCCCGGCTGGCGACTGCTCCACTGGCTGCCCCAGCCCGAGGACGGACGCCGGTCCTCCTCCTGACGGCCGCCGTCCTGACGGTCACCGTCGTCCCCGGACCCGGACCCGGACCCGGTCCCGGACCCGGATCCGGGCTCCGATGCCGAGCCGCGGCGTGGCTGCCACGGCCGGTCAGGAGCGCCCTCCGGTGGCGGTGCGAACGGATTCGTGGGCTCCGTGGGCTCCGTGGACCCCGCCGAGTCCGTGGACTGGCGATCCCGCAGCAGCAGGGAGCCCCGCTCGCGGGCGAGCGGGATGCGGAGAGCCGTGCGGCGGCGTCGGTCCGGCATGTGGTGAACGTCTTCCCCTCTTGTACCTCTGTGCGCGGGTACTCCGTCTGGGGACGGGCCCTGCCCCAGACGCTACCTCCCGGCCACGCCCCCGTCCCGTGGGGGCCGCTCGGTGTGCCGGTATCGTTGCTGACGGTCGACGGCTTCGTAGAGTTCCCCTATCGGCGGTCTCGTTTCTTTCGTACGACCACACAAAGACGCCCCACAGACGTACCGCAACGCGAAAAGAGTCCCCAGTGGCTGCCGCCCGCCTCGTCGTCCTGGTCTCCGGATCCGGCACCAATCTCCAGGCGCTGCTCGACGCGATCCACGAAGATCCCGAAGGCTTCGGCGCCGAGATCGTCGCGGTCGGCGCCGACCGCGAGGGCATCGCCGGCCTCGAGCGCGCCACCCGCGCCGGGATTCCCACCTTCGTCCGCAAGGTCGGGGACTACGCGGCCCGCCAGGAGTGGGACCAGGCCCTGACCGAGGCGACCGCCGCGTACGAGCCGGATCTGGTCGTGTCCGCCGGCTTCATGAAGATCGTCGGCAAAGGCTTCCTCGACCTCTTCGGCGGCCGGTTCGTGAACACCCACCCCGCCCTGCTCCCCAGCTTTGCCGGTGCCCACGGAGTGCGCGACGCGCTCGCGTACGGCGTGAAGGTCACCGGATGCACTGTCCACTTCGTCGACGACGGCGTCGACACCGGCCCGATCATCGCGCAGGGCGTGGTGCACGTACGGGACGAGGACGACGAAGGCGCTCTGCACGAGCGCATCAAGGAAGTCGAGCGTCAGCTGCTCGTCGATGTCGTGGGGCGTCTGGCCCGTAACGGCTACCGCATCGAGGGACGAAAGGTAATTATCCCGTGACCGCCGAAACCATGAAGCGGCCCATCCGGCGCGCGCTGGTCAGCGTCTACGACAAGACCGGCCTGGAGGAGCTGGCCCGCGGCCTCCAGGAGGCGGGCGTGGAGCTGGTCTCCACCGGCTCGACCGCCGGGCGCATCGCCGCGGCCGGTGTCCCGGTCACCAAGGTCGAGGAGCTCACCGGCTTCCCCGAGTGCCTGGACGGCCGCGTCAAGACGCTGCACCCGCGCGTGCACGCCGGCATCCTCGCCGACCTGCGCCTCGAGACGCACCGCGAGCAGCTCGCGGAGCTCGGCGTCGAGCCGTTCGACCTCGTGGTCGTGAACCTCTACCCGTTCCGGGAGACCGTCGCCTCCGGCGCGACGCCCGACGAGTGCGTCGAGCAGATCGACATCGGCGGCCCCTCGATGGTCCGGGCCGCCGCCAAGAACCACCCCTCGGTCGCGGTCGTCACCAGCCCCGCCCGGTACGCCGACGTCCTCACCGCGGTCGCCTCGGGCGGCTTCGACCTCGTGGCCCGCAAGCGCCTCGCCGCCGAGGCGTTCCGGCACACGGCCGCGTACGACGTGGCCGTGGCCTCCTGGTTCGCGTCCTCGTACGCCCCGGCCGACGAGTCGGGCTTCCCCGACTTCCTCGGCGCCACCTTCGAGCGCTCCAACGTCCTGCGCTACGGCGAGAATCCGCACCAGGACGCCGCGCTGTACGTCACCGAGGCGGGCGGCGGGCTCGCGCAGGCCGAGCAGCTGCACGGCAAGGAGATGTCGTACAACAACTACACGGACACGGACGCCGCGCGCCGTGCCGCGTACGACCACGCCGAGCCGTGCGTCGCGATCATCAAGCACGCCAACCCCTGCGGCATCGCGATCGGCGCAGACGTCGCCGAGGCCCACCGCAAGGCGCACGCCTGCGACCCGCTGTCGGCCTTCGGCGGCGTGATCGCGGTCAACCGTCCGGTGTCCGTGGCGATGGCCGAGCAGGTCGCCGAGATCTTCACCGAGGTCATCGTCGCCCCGGGGTACGAGGACGGCGCGGTCGAGGTCCTCGCCCGCAAGAAGAACATCCGCGTGCTGCGCTGCCCCGACGGCCCGTCGGCCGCCGTCGAGCTCAAGCCGATCGACGGCGGTGCGCTGCTCCAGGTCACCGACCGCCTCCAGGCGGACGGCGACGACCCGGCGCACTGGACGCTCGCCACCGGTGAGGCGCTCTCCGCGGACGAACTCGCCGAGCTCTCCTTCGCCTGGAAGGCCTGTCGCGCCGTCAAGTCCAATGCGATCCTCCTCGCCAAGGACGGCGCGTCGGTCGGCGTCGGCATGGGCCAGGTCAACCGCGTCGACTCCGCGAAGCTCGCGGTGGAGCGCGCGGGCGAGGAGCGGGCGCAGGGCGCCTACGCCGCGTCCGACGCCTTCTTCCCCTTCCCGGACGGCCTGGAGATCCTGACCGCGGCGGGCGTCAAGGCCGTGGTGCAGCCGGGCGGTTCGGTGCGGGACGAGCAGGTCGTCGAGGCCGCGAAGAAGGCGGGCGTGACGATGTACTTCACCGGGACGCGGCACTTCTTCCACTGATGCCACCGGCCCGCGGACGGGCCGTGAGCCGATGACGAGGCGGCCGGTACGACGGTGGCGGGCCCCGACGTGATCGTCGGGGGCTGCGGCCTGCATTCGCATTGCGGGTCATCAACCGGTTTCAGAAGATCGTGGGTTTCGACCGCTCGATGGCCCTGGCGTCCAGCGC
>NZ_JBEOXF010000067.1:0-40533 GCF_040296405.1 Streptomyces sp. NPDC002133
ACAACAACCGCATGACGGGCGCTGCTCGTCCACCTGTCCCGGGCCGTGCGCACGTAAACAGTCTGGCGACCGTGATCCGCGGTGATGGCAGCCCCTGGTTGGTCGAGGCCAACGGAAGTACTGATCTTGATAATCCACGGCATGGGCGAGCCGCCAGATGTCCCGTTTGGCCGCCACCCGGAGCAGATTCCACGGCGTTACGTGTCCCCACTCAGTCGGCGCACGGCACGGGGATGACTCCAGGCCGGCCCGCTCGGGCTCTCCCTTGGCGGTGGCTAGTTATTGGAACTGCCCGAATGCCTCCCTTCCAGCGGCCGGTGACTGTTCGCCGCGGCGTGAGTCATCGGCTGCGACGAGGAGAGTGAGCGTCGTGTGCCGGGCGGTCGATGAGGACGAGTTCGTAGTAGTCGATGCGGATAAGGCCGAAGTCGTGGAACGCTTCCTCGGGAAAGCTGTCCCAGCACTTATCTGCTGGTCGCCTTGTGGATCGGGATGGTGTAGATCTCCTGATGCAGGCGTGATGCGAGTGATCTGGGACGCGGCCAACTGCCTCACCGGTCCGTCGCCGCGCAGGGCTGCTAAGACCAGCATCGCCCTGATGGTGTGACAGAAACCTCCCCGCGCGGATGGGGACGATGTGAACGGCCCGTCTGCCCACAAGCCCCGGCCGCGTCGGCGAAGCCACCCCCGCGTCGCCCGCCGCCGCGGCTGCGGCGCGTGTGGCAGCGGTGCACGGCGTCAGACAGCTCGAGCAGCGCGTCCGCACGCCTGGTCAGTCGGGAATAGAACACGCCCCGGAAGCAAGCCAGTTCCGCGAACGCATCTTGCCCGACATGCTGACACCGGACACTCATCTTCAACGGCCTTCGCGCTGGTCACGTGTATCACTTGGTCGGAGCCATGATCAGCCGAAGGACGCGTACGGCGGATACCAGGCCGAGTGTCAAGTTCGAGCGGTGATTCGATCTCGCCGCATCTCGCGGGTCAGCCGGCGGAGGGACGAGGGGCGCGCAGGTGCGCCCGCTTCTTCAGCTCGTCCTCGTCGACCAGCGTGTACATCGGCTGACCCGGCTCGCACAGCATGAACGCGACGAACTTGGCCGTCGCGTCCGAGAGGGCGTTGGCGTCCTGGTAGTGGATCACGTCGCCACCCGGCTCCCAGAACGTGTCACCGGCGGTGACCACACGTTCCGGCTCACCCTCGATCTCGAAGCGCACCGCGCCCTCGATCACGTAGCCGAAAGCCGGCCCCGCGTGGCGGTGCGGAGGAAGGCCGGGGTGACCGGGAGGCCACTGGACGAGGATGGTCATCCCCGCGGCGCCCTCGGGAATGAAGGGCGGCTGAACGTCCGCAAGCATCTTGGGGCCGAACTCCTGCTCGGCCGTCTCGTTCACTGAGTCCTTCTCCGACACTGCAATACACCTCCGTAGGCCTGCCCGGAGCGGATGACTTGCGTCGGTCACCGCCTCCTGGGCCGGTGCACCGTCGGCTCGTTCGGCGTCGACCGGGTTCCTCAATTCCGGGCTCGCACAACGTGGTTCGCAGTGGAGACAAGGTTCGGGCCCGCATCGGTGGCACGCCGTGCGACGTGTGCCTCGTGCAGACAGCACCCCAGACCAGGGTGTCTCCTGCCGGCCGCCTCCGCATCCGGGGGCAGCGGTCAGGACCAGGCAGGACGTAGCGCACCGTCGCAGTCTCGGCCGTGAACGCTGCCACAACAGCAGCACGGTCCTAGTCCCCGTAAGCCCGGGTCCACCGGTGGGTGATGCGTGGGTCTGCGGGACGTGGTCGGCTGCGGCCTGGACAGACAGAGCGTCCTGCGCACCCGGCAGGAGCGGGAGGCCCGCTTCTTTCATCGCATCAGGTCAGCAAGGGTGTCCGCAGGCCGAATCGCGTACCGGTGGCGGAGTGGAATAGTGAGTTACGGAGTTGGTTCGTCGGTTCGCCCGCACCGCGCACGCCACGTTGCCACCCCATGCAGGGAGGGACACGCTCTCCGTGCTGTACGCAGCAGGCGCGCATACCGAGAGTCGCCGGTGTGCTCGCGCAAGGCGTGGGGGTAGCCCTCAGGAACGTCCTCCGGAGCGGAGATTCCTTGGGGCCGGCCACCATGGCGATGACGCTCGCGGCCCTCCTCACCGCGTTCGTCGTCCTCGCCGCCGCCGGCACACCGGCACACCGGCACGAGTGCACCGGCCACCACCCCCACAGGACAAGCTGGTCATCAGCGGTTGCCCCGGCGAATCGCCAGTTCGTCGCGTTCTCGCTGTGGGAAGGCCGGTCCAGGCCAGGCGGTGAACACTTGGGACCAGATAGGCGGGTTGAGAGCCCTCGTCCGTCGGGCGACCGGATCTCCGGCGCGGCCCTGGGCAAACCCCCGATGTCAGTTGTCGTTACCCGGGATGGTGCGAGTACGCGGGGGGCGGCTTCCGGGCCGAGCGTCCTTGCGGTGTTCAGCAAGGGCGGCCTCCGTGAGGTGGCGCGTGGCGATGCGAGCCAAAACCTGTAGGGCCGCTTGTGCCTCCAGATGGTCGAGGCTGTCGGCGCCCTCGACCACGAGGGGGCTGTCGCTCGTCAGGCGGGTCCAGCCGGTTTCGTCGCGTCCCACCTGAAGCGTGATGGCCCCGCCCGTCGGCAGAGTGACAGTCACACTCGCTCCGTCGGCCACCGCGTGACGGCCGCCGTGGAGGACGCCTTGTCGGTAGCTTTCGGAGCTTGCCATGAGTTCGGCTGGTTCGGCGAGGGCGGCCAAGGCCCGGCGGCTGTGGTGCGCAAGCTCCTCCCCCTCGCCCGCCAGGCTGGGCAGCGTCTCTCGGGGTGTCCAGCCAGGCCCCTGGTCCGACGGTGGCTCCAGCACGTCGGCCACCGTCTCCAGCGCGCGCGACGCAGCAAGCGCCACCCGGACAAGTGGATCGTCGGGGTCATGAGAGACGGCGGGCCGGGCGACAGCGTCGGCGATCCTGGCAACGGTGCGCACCGAGTCGGCTCGGAGGGGAATTCCGCTGCCCTTCTGGGGGCCTGGGATCTCCTGCTCGCGAGAGCCAAGGTTGATGGCTCGGGCGGCCAGATCCGCGTAGATCGTGTCGCGGGAGACACGGGCGAGGCGGGCGAGCTCGGCAACGTTGCGGGTGCCGGTGCGCCAAGCAGCGGCCACAGCGTCGGCACGGTCCTCGCTGAGCCGTTCCCGGCGTTCGGCCCAGGCGATGAGCTCGGACAGAGCGGCGAGGCGTGCTGCTTCGTTCGGGTCGGTCACACCAACGATGCTATGTCGAATGAGTCGACATGTCGAATGGATCGACATACTGCTCCGGCGCATCCAAGGGGGCCCGTACGGTCAACAGCTCTGCTCCGTAATCAGTGGTGACGAAGCGGGACAACGACGGCGCCCGCCCCGAGGACGTGCCCGCGGTGCTTGTTCGTGCGGTCGTGGCCCGGCGGCGGGATCGAGGGAATCGATGGAGGCGCTCCGCCCAGCACCCGAGGCAAGTTGCCTGTGCGCGGCGTTTGCGCCGTCACACAAGGCCACGTGACCTTCCCTGACAGCCGGAGCCGACCGTGGTCGGCAGACCGGCCGCGTCAATGAGGTCCTCAAGGCCCGGCCCTCGGGGCCCGTGCAGTGGGCACAGTGACGGCCGGCGGCGCTGTCGCTCTCCGCCTGAGCGGCCTTACGCCTGGCTGCCTCCGTGAGGACGGCGACGCAGGCGACCAGCCGACCGTCCACTGCAGCGATCCGATCGAGGTCACCAGGACGGCGCCCCGCGCCTGTGCCGCTCCCGCACCACCGACGAGAACGGCCGCAGCCTCCTCCTCTTCCTCGACCAGCTGTCCCGCAGGTGAGGCACCCGCCACAATCCCGACGGCAAACCCATCTGTGCAGAACAGCCCTTCACGCTCGGACCGTGAGACCGACCACCCCTCACAGTCACCCCATTGACAGGTGACGGAGAGGGGTGCAAGGGTCGACAGTGAACGCAGCTGAGGACACATACAGGGCCGGCCGGTAAGGAGCGGCCTATCGACACCGGCCCCGACCGTTGCCGCCCCTGACGGGCCCCGCAGGCAGCACCCCCGGCCCACGCAGCGCCTGCGGCCCCCGTCGTGGGCGCGGACCGCAACCGTTCCCCCATCCCCCACCAGAGGTTCCCGTGAAGATTCCCAAAGCACTCAAAACGGCCACGGTAGCGGTGGCCGTGCTCACCATCACGTGCGGTTGTTTCCTCCAGGTCTTCTGACGTCCGCGGACGACGGCAAAAACCGGGCATCGTGCTCGGTGCCTTACGCCGCCACCGAGTCCACAACACCGAATCGAAAGGACGCGGCACATGCCGAACACCCAGAAGGTCAAAAAGGTCGACACGGTTGAAGACACCGCCGCCTCGTCGCGGCAGGCCCGGTTCGGATCCCTGCCCGAGCGCGTCCGGCCGGAGGACACGACGGAAGTGGTTCCCCTCATAGCGCGGTACCCGTCGCAGGACCACTACGACCACGAAAAGTGGCTCACCTGCAGGTACTTCTAGCCGCAGCCCCACGGTCCCGGCTTCACCGGGCGGCGGCCCGCCGGCCCCTCTCGCCCACCTCCCCGCACAGGGGACGCCACCTGCGCCCGCATCGCGCTCCTCGGCGGCGGGCAGGCCCTCCCCGGCCTGAAGGCCGCGACCTCCTGGGAGACATCAGGTGAACAGCGCGGCCGATGCTCGGCGTGCCCGGCTTCGTTCACGTTCAGCAGCAGCGTCGGTTCACTGCGCCGAGGGCATGCGCGCCGGCGGCGAGGCACGTGGCCGTCTGGGCGACGATGCGGCGGGCCATCGGCTCGTCGGTGTCGGCGTGCTCCTTGGTGTGCGGGCGGTGAGCCGCTCCTCGGGCGGGTAAACGGCCTCTGCCTACTCCCAGGGCTCCTCGCCGTCCTCCTCACTGCTCTGACCTGGGCGAACCCGAGCCACCAGAGCGGCAGCGCGACCGCAGTCGCTCTCTGGCTCGCCCTGGAGGACATCGGCCACAGCGACATCCGCGTAGGCCAGCACCGCTGTCTTCGCCCCCATGCGATCCATCTCTCCGCTGCGTTGTGGACTCCCGCCGGGAGATTACCGATCAGGACTGACAAGCAGAGGAGCGGGCCATCCAGCACCGCGAGGCGCGCTCCCACCCCGACCCGGGCCGCGAAGCTGACCCACATGCAGCTCCAGGCCGCGCTCAAGCGTGCCGGCCGCAAGCGCGGCATCGAAGCCGACGCCAACCGGCTCCGCGAGGTCTTCCGCACCCGAGCGGGCCCACCAGCCGCCGCTCGCCGAGAACGCACTCGGCCGACAGATGCTCGCACTCCTCATCCAGCTCGAAGCTGCCTCGCAGGCCGCCGATGACCTGGCCATCGCGGTGGAGGAGGCTTGCCCCCGGCACCCAGACGCCGAGATCATCACTAGTGCTACATCAAGGCAACGATTACCCCGTCGTGCTGCGACGCCATCGTGGTTCCCCGGCGCCGGTCACGACGTCTCGATTGAGGTACGGCTGGGCGACTAGAGTCGGGTGCCCACCCCTTACGCAGAAGCTGGAAGCACCATGTCAACGGGACAGCACCGCCCCACCATCCACCCTGCGACCCGGGAAGATCTTGACACTCTCCAAGCTCTCGCGCGTCGCACGATCGACACCTGTTACCGCGGGTTTCTCGGCGACAAGGCAGTGGACTGGTTTATCGACAGTGGTGCTTCGGACACACACGTGAAGAGTCACTTGGAGCGGGGTGGCGTGCACTGCCTGAGCCAAGACGGCCGAATCGTCGGCCTCTCCATCCTCGATGGCCCCACGGTCGACCTCATGATGGTCGACTCCGATCATCACCGTCGAGGGCTGGGCCGCTTCCTGCTTCGGCACGCGGAGGAAACGCTCCTCGCTCAGTACTCGACCATCCGGCTGGAGACCTTCCCGGACAATACGGCGGCGAAATCGTTCTACGAGGCGTGCGGCTGGGATCACGGGGATCGGCTTGAGGGCGAGGGGCCGGCCAGAGTTGAGTACACCAAGGGCGGCACGGACGGCTGAGGGCTGCCCAGGTCGGATCACGCAATCCTTGCCCCCTCGATGACGACGCGTAGGCGCCGGTCGTCGGCGTGGCGGTTCCGCCAGATGATGTAGCGGCGGATCGTACTGCTCTACCTTCCGGCCGCGGTCTACTTTGCCCGGCGCGGTTAGGGGTTCGGGCGTCAGGTGGCTGTTGGCCAGGTCCGCAGCAGAGCAGCGATGTTCGCGGCGGTGCAGGTGGGGTCAAGGAGCAGGTCTTTGAGTGCGATGGCGTCGTCGCGCGTGGGCTTGACGGCGATGCCGGTGGCTTCGAGGTACATGACGCCCGTGGCGGCCGCGACGGCCATGTTGGAGCGCTCCAGCCAGCGGCACCGACCCAGGGTGTGCACGAGGGCAGCTGCCTTGGCATAGGGGCCGTCGTAGACCGGCTGTTCGAACAGCTCGGCCCGGTGCCGGGCGACCGCCGAGACGGGCACGCCGTAGTCGTCCGGGGCAGGGTCGTCAGCCCCGGCGGCCTCGGCGACCTGCAGAATCCAGGGAACGTCGATGTGCAGTTCCATCAGGCCGCGCGCGCTCCCCGCGAGGTCTGCCGGCCGTCCTCGGCCTCGTCGAAGACGTCCTGGTGCTCGGCGAGGAAGCGGGCGGCCGCATCCACCGCGCGGGCGCGCAGGCCGCTGGCGTCGTCCTGCACCAGCCGGGCGAGGTAGTCCCCGATGCTCAGCCCGAGGTCGGCGGCCCTCATCTTCGCGAGCTCCGCGACGTCCTGATCCACTCGTGCGCCCAGCTGTGTCTTCGCCATACCCGACATGGTAACAGTTGTTACCGCGGCATCCAGGCCACAGCGGCGGGAGCGGCGTCCTCACCTGCCCAGTCCCCGTCGAAGAGAACGACGATCAGGCGTTCGTGAGCGGCGTCGAGCTGCCCGGTGCGGTGCTTCGGTGCCTGGTGCGGGTCTCGGCGAACCAGGGGCCGATCCGGACCGTTTCGCCGTCGCCGGTGATCGTCTCGCGGGCGGTGGGGGCGCGGCGTTCGCGGTGGAGGAAGAGTTCGATGAGCTGGACGGTCTCCTCGAAGGTGCGGTGGGTGCTGCGGTCGGGGGCGAAGGGATTGGTGTCACGGGTGAGGCCGAGGCGGGTGAGCAGGTGCTGCTGGCCGGGGTGGAGGTTGCGCCAGGTGGTGAGCGGGCGGTGCAGCCAGGATCCGATCTTCACCGTGCCGAGTGGGCGTCGCGGGTGAGGGCGGCGGGGGTCGTGGTCGGCGGACAGGTGGTGGCGCAGGAGGTGGTAATTGCGCCAGTCCGCGCTGTACGGAGCCGCCAGTCTGAGTACGGGTCGAGCGTGTTGAGTGCGGCGGCCCGGGCCGCATTCAGCTGGTTCTTGGCTGGGAGGTGCCACTGTTCGGCCAGCCACGCCCACCGGGGTTACGGCGGGGGAGGCGAGGTGGCCGTGTGCGGCGAGGTACTCGGCCGCGGCCGTCAGGCGGGCGCGCCAGGCCGCGTCGTGCTTGTCCCGGACCATGCCGAGGGCGTCGAGCTCGGCGGCCCAGTCCGCCTCCAGGCAGGCGGCCGGCCGTCGCCGCGTCGCGCATCGTGGTGATGAACGTGCCGAGGGCTCAAGCGCGTACGGCAGCCCGACCGCTGCACCCCAGCCTGATCGTCATCATCACCGGTGCCAACGACGTCATCCCCGTCCCCTCAGGCTCCTGTCCGCCGCCCGCGTCTTGAGTGGGACCGTCAGGTGCTGGAGCCGTTCGGAGAAACGTCGTGCGGCTCGTCCACATGGGGACACGATGCGCGGCTCATGTGTCTGCGACCAGGTGCTTGATCTTGATCCAGTCACGGGAGCGACGTCCGGGGAGATAGGGGCTGGTGAGCCGTTTGGCGACCACGCCCTCGAAGCCTTCCGTGTGTGCCTGCTCAAGGGCCTGCGCGGCGCTCGCGGGCCAGGCCGCGGGTACGGCGATGCCGGGTCCGGCCAGGGCAAGGTCGTCCAGAAGATCCCGGCGGGAGGTGTAGGGCAGGTGCACCGTGGGTTCCCCGAGATACAAGACGTCGAAGATCATCAGATGGACGGGCAGGTCCTCTCGGGCGTGGGCAACGGCGTCCGAATGGTGCAGGCTCATTCGCTGCTGCAGCTGCTCCACCGAGGCATGCCCGTGGCTGTCCAGAGTGATGATCTCCCCGTCGAGCACTGCCTCCGGTGCGGGCAGCACATCGGCCAGCGACTGGAATTCCGGGTACTGAGCGGTGATGTCCAGCCCTGTCGGCGAGAGCAGGCGCACGTTGCCGTCACCGGGCAGATGGGCGATGACGCGGGCGCCGTTCCACAGCGTTTCATACGCGTACTCGGCCTCTGTCTCAGGTCCGGGTGGTGGGCCGACGACCGCGAGCATCGGTGTCAGGGAAGGCAGCGCACCATGCGAGGCGGGAGGTGGGTGCACGCTCATGGTTTCCAGCGTGCCCCCCGCGGTGCGCTTCGGCCACCTGCCCGCCTGGGGGGGTGCGCTCGGCGCACTGTCAGGGTCGGATCGGTGACGCCCGTCGGGCCGATGCCGCGGCGCGTGGGGTGAGCCGGCCGGGGCGGCGGGCGGGAAGAACAGGCACCGGGGCGGGGCATGCGGGCGGGGGGCCGGTATCCGGTGGGGCTGCTGACGGGCGGGCTGCCGCCGATCGAAGCGACCGCGCTGTTCGCACTGCTGGAGGAGGACACCGACGTGGAGCCGTTGGCGCGGGTGCGTCCATCGCGCTCACGGGGGCTTGGGTCGATCGCGGAGCCGCACCCTCCCCGCCGCCGGTGGCAGTGGTCGCCTTGCCCGAGAAGCGGGCCCATGTACTGGCCGCGAACCCGCAGGTCGTCATCGAGATCGACCAGCCGCCGTCCTGCACACCCATCCCGGCGATCGGTGGCCTGACCGGTGGCAGCATGCCCGCCCCGGCCGCTCACGCTCGCCGTCACCCGCTGCCCGGCGCGTGTGGGCGATCGGCGCCGCGCCCAACCCGACGGGATGACCGACAGGCACGGACGGTGAGCCCTAACCTGGTCGCGACGGGTGCCGCAGTGATCACCACCGCCCTCGGTGACCGCCACACCCCGGCCGACGGCACGCGATCGCAGCCGCCCACATCACTGGCCTCGCCGCGCTGCCGCCGGCCCACCACGATCACCTGTGCACCCAGGCCATCCCCCGCAGCCCGGCCCGCGCCAACTACCTCCACACCTTGCTGCGCACCGGCTACCGGCCGGTCACCAGCGCCGGCCCGCATGAAAGGCAGGGCTCGCAGATGCCCCGCTGCCCTCGGCACGCCCCCCGCCTGACAGCCGGACCTCCGCGCGGAACAGATGTACGCGGCGGCTGGGCTGTACCCGCCCCGGCCCTGACGCGGATCGCTGCCGCATGCTCCGTTGTCGGTCGAGGGTGACCACGGACCGCTATGTGGTGCCCGCCCGGGGCGTGGTGGTGGGGTCCGACGGAGTCTGATGCGCGGCGGGATTTCCGGGCGACGGTTGCTTACGGACTGGAAGCTGCCCAAGACGACAGCTGCGCTGGGCGGGCGGCTGCCTGCGATCCCACAGCCCCCACTCCGGAAACCGCGGGCGCCGTCCTGTGGCAGCTCCCATGGGCCAGGACCTTCGCGACTGGACAGAGCCGCCCGATCGGGTTTCGCTGGATTCATGCCGTATTTGATGAGCGGTCGTACGGCAGAAGGCGGCCGGGCCCCTGTCACACGTCGGTACGCAGCGAGGCCCGGCCCGCCCGCCGGCGGGGAGCCGACGCATGGGAGGCATCATCTTGCGGCAGTGCTGACCGCCGAGCCAGGAATTTCTCGCCCGGCGGCGTCGTCGACGCCGCCCGCACATTGAGTCCCCGGTCCCCGGCCCCGGACTGAAGGAGGGCCGGGCAGCACCAGGATGGTGGTGGCCTCCACCGGCCGAGCGCGGAACTTGTCCCCACAGGGTGACCGGCCCGGTATCCAGGCGGGCAGCGGCTGGCGTGCTCCCCTTACCGTCTGCGTACCTCACCCAGCAATTCCTCGGCCACGCGCAGATGCCGTGGCCCGGCTCCAGCATGCGGCGGGCGTCGGCGGTGACCCGTACCAGAGCCTCGGCCGCATCGTCGGGCCGCAGCGAGCGCACGGGCCTGGTCGAGACGGGTGTGAATCACATGCGGATGCTCCGCGCCGAGGAAACGCCGTACGACCCCGGGGGCATCAATGATCATGACACCCAAGGTGGTGAACGACGTATGTTCCCGCGCGCGTTGAGTTCGGCCTCCAGGGCGCCTTCCAGAACCATCCTGCTCAGGCTCGGGAGAAGGCCGCCGTCGCCGACCAGGTGCAGCCCGCCCCGGCGGGCCCGCTCCACCGGTTCCTCGGCGATGTTCCGGTCCCGCTCCGACAGTCGCGCCAACTCCGCCCCCGTGCCCGCGGTGTCCATGCTCCGGTCGTAACGACGGCGCCGAACCACCAGCTCTCCTTGGCAAGCACCTGCGCCGCCGGTGAGACCCCTGGTCCGACCGCACGTGACTTCCGCGGCGCACAGACGCCCGCACGCCCCTTCAACGAGTGGCTCACCGCACGGCTGTGCCGTCCGATGCCTGGTGGCCTGCCGCCGTGGAGGCTACAAACGGTCGTGGTGGAAGACCTCAATGTCGCCGGGATGCTCAACAACCGCAAGCTCGCCCGCTTCGTCGCTGATGCCGGGTTCGGAGAGATCCGCCGCCGGCTCGCCTGCACACCGTGTGGAACGGCGGTCGGCTCGAAGTCGCCGACCGCTGGTTCCGCAGCAGCAAGACATGTTCCGGATGCCGGGCGGTGAAACCCAAACTGCCTCTCCGGGTACGGACATACGTGAGTGAGACGGGGGCCTTCCCCCAGTAATGGGCGAATCACCGAGAATCGTTGAAATTCAGTGAACGGTTACCTGGCCTTGAAGGGTTGCCGGTAGGACTTGCGGAGGGACGTGGCGATGACCGGGAGCAACGTGGCGAGGATCCTGCCCTTGAACGTGCTGGGATCGCGGGTGAGTTCGATGTCGACCCGGGTGCCGTCGCTCACGGGGGTCAGCTGGAAGACCCAGCCGCCACCGGGTCCGAAGACCTTTGAGTCATGCGTGGTGATGGCGACCTGGCCCTGTGCGGCGTCCCACTCGTAGCGGGCGCGTTCCCACGCGGACTTGGTTCCTTCGGTCACTTCGGCCCAGGTGTCGCCGATCGCGTGGACGGTGAGGTGCTCGGCATCGATCGTGGGCCAGTTCCGGGCCCGCGAGGGGCCGAAGTCGGTCAGCACCGCCAGCGCCTCTGACGGGCTGAGCGAGGAGATGAGATGAAAACGTGCAACTGCCATAGGGTTCCCTCACATGAAAAGTAGCTGTTGTGGCCGGCAGACTCTGTCACCGGCATTCCGGTGGCACGCGGCGGTCCCGCGCTGCACAGGTGCTCCCCGGATGGATTCGTTCCGGCCCTGACGGCCGGGGCCCGGTGACCGGGAGTTTGGCCGGACCTGACCGGGCCCCGATCGCCGCCGCCGTTGATCAGCTGGAGACCGGGGCGGCGGCGGCAATCGCGAGTGACGGGTGTCAGCGGACGGTGGTGCGGGCGGCCTGCTCGATCAGGCGGGTGACGGCGCCGGGGTGGGAGAGCGTGACGGCGTGGGAGGACTTGACCTCGACGGTGTGGGCGTGGGCGCGCTTGGCCATGAAGCGCTGCTCGGCGGGCACGATCGCCTTGTCCTGAGTGGTGATCAGGTTCCAGGAAGGAATGGTCTTCCAGGCGGCCTCGGTGGACTCGTCACCGAAGACCGAGGCGGCGACCGGGCGCTGGGCGGCGGCCGCCAGGGCGATGAGTGGCTTCGGCACGTCGTTGGCGAACACGGAGTGGAACTTGTCGGCCTTGACGTACAGGTCGGTGCCGGTGCCGCCGCCGGGCAGCGGGAAGGGCACGGCGTTGAGGGCCGATCCCAGTTCGGCGCCCGGGAACTTCTCGCCCAGCTCCGTCACGCTCTCACCCTTGTCGGGCGCGAAGGCGGCTATGTAGACCAGCGCCTTGACGTCCGGGTCGCCCGCGGCGGCCTGGCTGATCACGGAACCGCCGTAGGAGTGGCCGGCCAGCACGATCGGCCCCTTGATGCTGTCAAGGAGGCTGCGCAGGTAGTCCGAGTCGTTCGCCAGGCCGCGCAGCGGGTTGGCCGCAGCCACGACCGGAAAGCCGTCGTGCTGCAGGCGCTTGATCACCGGGTTCCAGCTGGAGGCGTCCACGAAGGCGCCGTGCACCAACACGACCGTGGGCTTGTTCTTCACCGGGTGGTGCGTGGCCTTGGCAGCGTTGGCCGGGGCCGTGGCCGTCAGTGTGATCGCAGCGACGCCGGTGGCGGCAGCCAGCACGGCGGTGTTCTTGCGGGTCGGGCGGAAGACGGTCTTGAGATTCATGGGTTCTTGTCCTTGGGATTTGGCGGTTGCGGCGCTGGGTGTCGCCCCGGGCAGGCGGTTGTGTGCCGGGCTCGCCCGGGGCGAGTCGAGAAACCAGGTCTTGAGATGACCGGTCATTTAGAGACTGGCAGGGACGTCCCCGCGAATCAAGGAGAAACCTCCATGAGTGATCTGAGCAACACCGCCCTCGCGGTACACGGCGGCCCGGCAGCCACAACCCACCCCGGCACAGCCATCCGAATCGGCTCCGCACCGTCCCACGGCGGTCTCCGTGCGCTCGGGGTCACCGAGGCCGACGACCGAGCGCGCGGGCGGGGGGATCCGGGGCAACAGGGGCTCGCCGTATGCCCCATCGCGCCGCCGCCGATCCCGTCGCCGCGGAAAGGCTTGAGCCGACGGCGGCAAGCGGGACTGTGAAGCGGCCCCCGGCGCCGGCACGCACTCCGTTGCGGCGAACGGGCCGGGGCTTGACGGCCCTTGCGTGCCGGCTCGGCCTCTGCCGCGCGCGGCCTGCGGCCCGCAGGTGCGCCTGTGGGGACGATGACCCGGAGCACACCACCGCGACCCCATGAGACGGTTGGTCGTTTTCAAGGGAGGTGAGATAGCCAGAGCGGGTCTGCGCGAGGACATCGTCAATGCGGCGGTTGAGCAGTTCCACCTGTTCGGTTTCACCGCGGCCGGGCTGATGGACATCACCGACGCCGCCGGTGCGCCCAAGGGCTCCTGCTCAACCACTGCGAGAGCAAGGAAGCCCTGGCCGTCATCGCTCTGGAACGGGGCAGAAGCACCCTTGGCGTGGCGGTCCTCGGCGACACCAACGTGCCGCCGCTGCTCCGGTTGCGCCGGCATTTCGAGGCCCTGCGCGACGAGAACGTCACCCACGGGTTCAGCCGGGGGTGTCTGCTGGGTGATCTGGCCACCGAGATTGCCGACCACGGCAAGGTCGTACGCAAGGCCCTACAAGACGGACTGCAGCAATGGTGTGCCCCCGCAGCGGGCTCAGTTCATCGCGGAGACCGAGCGTGATTTCAACAACACCGGCTACGAGATCTGGGTCCCAGCCCCGCCCGCAACTGAACGCCCACCCTCCCTCCGGGCCCGCCTCGCTGTCACCGGCGGGGGGACGTTCAGCTTTCGGCGCACAGGCGCGCCAGTTCCGTGTCCCAGTCGATGTGCCCGGACTCGGTGCCCTGTGGCACCACGGTCTCCGTGGCCTGGAGGAAGGTCCTCATGTCCTGCGCCGGGAGCTCGAGCAGGGCCGCGTGTTCGGGGGACCCGAGGGCGAGGTACAGGACAGAGCGGCCGGGGCGCCTGGCCGGCCACATCCGGACGTCTGCCTCACCGGCGGGACCGATCAGGCCCTCGGCTAGGAGATCACGTCCCAGATTCCATTCAACCGCCTCGTCGCCGTCGGCGAGGGTGAAGGCGGCGCGGACGACATAGGGATCGGTGGCCTCGTACTGCAGTCTCATGTGCAGGGACAGGGGCGGCTCGCCCGAGACGACAAGCCGCACGGATACACAGCCCAGGACCAGGGTTTTCAACGACTCCATTGACTTTCACTCCATGACGAGACAGGCAGTTGCCACAGGGCCGGGCAACGCCGGGCGGCACGAACAAGCCCCAGGCGCCCGGCAGGCGGGGTGGGGCGGCAGGCGGCCGGGCCGCGCTCCGAGGTGGTGGATGCCCTGGAACGGCGGGATCGGTGGCCGGCGGGGGGCACCGCACGGTGGGGTGTGCGGTGGGGGTGTGCGGTGGTGCGGCGGGGTGGTCAGTCGATGCGGATGAGTACCTTGCCGCCGGAGCCGTTTTCGATGGCTTCGTGGGCCTGGGCGGTGTCTTCCAGGCGGTGGATGATCAGGGGCAGTCCGGCGTCCTCGCCGGCGGGCAGGACTCCTGCCTGCAGGGCGTGGGTGACGCTTTCCAGCGCGTTGGCCTTGGCCGTCTCCCGCATCTCGAAGGTGATCAGGAACTGGTAGCGCAGAACATGTGGCGCCCGACGGGCAGGGCCAGATCGCCGCCGTCGCTGCCGAGGTCGGCGTAGACGGCGACGCATCCGTGGTTGCGGGCGACCGCCGCGTTCAGGCTCGCGTTGGCGACGGGTGCCATCTCCACGATCACGTCGACCCCGTCGGGCGCGAGGTCCCTGATGGCTGCGGCGGTGTCGGCGGTGTGGCGGTTGACGACGTGATGGGCGCCGGCCGCCCGGGCCAGGTCCCCCTTCATGTCCGTACGCACCGTTGCGACCACCTGTGCACCGGCCCAGCGCGCCAGCTGGATCGAGGCGTGGCAGACAGCGCCGGTGCCTCCGGCCACGAGCACCGTCGCACCGGACAGGACATCGGGACCCAGCCGGGGCGGGGCGTCCTCGTGAACGGTCAGCGCGCGGTGCGCCGTCATCGCCGGGATACCGATGGCCGCACCGGTCTCCAGAGAGACACCGTCCGGCAGCACGGTCGCCAGATGCGCGGGCACCACCGTGTACTCCTGCGCCGTACCCCCCGGACGGCGGAAAGCTGCCTCCCGCAACCACACCCGCTGCCCCAACCGCAGCCGCTCCACGCCGCTTCCCACCGCATCCACGACCCCCGAACCGTCGTGATGCGGCACCACCTCCGCGAACGACGGCACCCCGTCCCGGCGCAACATCGAATCGATCGGGTTCACCCCCGAAAACGCCACCTTCACCCGCACCTCCCCAGGGCCGGGCTCCGGAACGTCCCGCTCGACCAGCCGCAATACCTGCGAAGCCGGCCCGGTCGACGAATACACAACAGCTTTCATGATGCGTCCTTAAGAAGAGGAGAGAAATACAAGACGGTCGGTCATCTCGCAATGGGTAGGAATGCCCTCCCAAGAGGAGGAGTGAGGGGCGTGAGCCGGCTCCTGGGTCTCGTCGAGGTCGCCGCCGACGGCCGACAGGGTGAGCCGGCTGAAGCGTGAGCCCCTTCGGACGCCACAGGCGAGAGGCGGCTGGCTATCTCTTATTGACACTTGCTGACACGGGGCGGGAGGTCATCCCGCCCCGAGACCACTTTCCGCGGCTGTCGGCCGAGGTCGGCGGGGAGTCAGGCCTGGGGCCAGGTCGCCGAGTTCCTCGGGCACGGTCGTGAACAGCTCCGCGTCCGGTCGGTCTCGGCCGTGGCCGGCTGCAGCGGGGCGCCGGCCCGGGCGATGGGGCCTCCCTGTAAGCGATACAGGAGCCCCTGCTGAAAGTAACATGCGTTGATTGAATGTGGAACCGTCCCTCGGCGCGACGTTCACCCGCGGTGATACGCCTCTGGTGTGAGGCCCTTCCTGCGATTCTCCTCGGTCACCGCCCTGGCGTGCGTGCGTGGCCGGCTACGGCTGGTCGTGGAACGCGACGGAAGTGCCGGCCGACAGAGTGCTACAGGCCCCACCGGAAGGAACGGAAGGTTCCCGTGGCGGCACCGGAGCACGATCTTGGACTCCTCGCGGGTCTGAAGCGGTCGCGGGCCGTCCGCCGGTGGCGGGCCTCGCGCCGGGCGGGCGAGGGTGTCGCTGGTCGAAAGTGGCGTACTCCCCCGCCGTCGGTGACGGAGGCCGGCGGCCGGGATGCCGCAGCGCGGCACCGGCGGTCGCAGTCCACCCGGCGGTCGCAGTCCACCCGGCAGCCGGCGGGCCGCCTGACGCCGAGCGCTGGCCTGCCGCAGACCCTCGCCGAACCTATACTCGCGATGGAGGGAGCGGTTCTGTGACGAGCAGCAGCGCAGCCCGAGAACACCGTCCCCAAGGCGGTTCGACGCGGATCCGCGGCACGGATCTCGCGGCGGTTCTCTATTGTGCTGTCCGCGAGGCCATGCGCCGGCTGGATGCGGTGGCGGCAGCGGTATACCTGCTGGACGAGGAGAGCAAACGGCTCCGCGTCGCGATGATCGGCGGTAGCCCGCCTTCCTTGTTCACGCTGCCCGGCCATATCGACCTGGACGCGCCCTACCCCTCCGCGCGGGCCCTGGCCACGGGCAGGGCGGCCGTCCTTTCCGAGCTGCCCGAAGCAGACCAGCAACCCGTGCTGCCCTATCCGTACGCCGTTCTTGCGGTCCCGGTCATCGCCCCGGGCCGGCGTTTCGGTACCCTCACCGTCCTCCGTCTGGACAGCCACGGCGCATACGACGCCGCGGACCGCACAGAGCTGCAGGAGTTGGGAGGCGACCTGGCCGCGGCCCTCGCCGGGCTTGCCGAACGTGGCACTGCGATCACGGCCGGGCCCACACCGGTGGTCGGGCCGGGGCACGGTGTGGACGTCTGCACGCCGGGCTGGGGGGTGTCCGGGGTTCCCGGGTCCGCGGGCATGAGCATGATGTATGCGCTGCGGCGTCTGGGCGAGATGCTGAACCAGGCCACGACCATGGACCACATTGTCGCGGCCACCCGGCTCTACATCATGGCCCCCTTCCGTGCCCGGGCCCTGGCCCTGGCGTCGGCCTCCGGGGGCCGCCTCTGGATCCTGGGGCACAGCGGCGCCTCCTCGGGCATCGTCCGCACCCTTCACGGCGCCAGGCTGGACGCCCGCACCCCAGCGGCACAGGCGGTCCGCGGGCGCCCGCTGTTCCTCTCCGGTGGCCGGCAGACCGACGGCGACACCGACGGGCCAGACAGCGAGCCACAAGCCGAGGCGTACCTTCCCCTCATCGGTGGCAGGCAGGTCATCGAGTTTCCTCGCCTCGAAAACAGGCATGTCGTGGGCGTGTGCTGCCTGTCCTTCACCGGGCCCCGTGACTTCCCACCCGAGGAGCGGACGGTCCTGAGCATGATGGCAGACATGCTGGGCGCGGCGGTGGAGCGCGTCGAACTGGGCACGAAACAGCGCGAAGCCGCCGAATACCTCCAAAGGACGCTGCTGCCGCCCACACTCGTCGAGCTGCCCCGAATGGTCACCACCGCGCGCTACCGTCCGGCCACGGTCACCTCCCAAGTCGGCGGTGACTGGTACGACGTGCTAAGGCTGCCCGGTGAGCAGATGGTGCTGATCGTCGGCGACGTGGAAGGCCACGGCATGGAAAGCGCCGCCGTCATGGGTCAGGTGCGCACCGCGGGGGCTGCCTACGCAAGCGAAGGGCACCACGCCACGGCCGTGCTCGACCGGATCGGCAGACTGCTCGCCCAACTCGGTACGGAACTGCTCGTCACCTGCTGCATCGTCGCCCTCGACACGGCCGACGGCACGGCCGACGTGGCCCTGGCCGGCCACCCCGAACCGCTGGTACAACGGCCCGACGGAAGCATCGGCTCCCTCGAGGCGCCCGCCAACCTGCCCCTCGGCGTCACGACGCGGCACGCCTACCAGTGGCGTGAGCACACCCTGGAGCCCGGGTCCGTCCTGATGCTGTACTCCAACGGCCTGGTCGACCGGCATGCGAGCGACCCGGAAGCCTACGCGCGAACCCTGCTCACATCCGGCAGCCACGAAGTCGGAACCGATCTGGAGCAGTTGGCCGACCACCTCATGGCCGAGGTCCACGGTCCCCAGCAGCGCCGCGACGACGCGGTACTCCTCCTGGCCCGCTACGAAGGCGCTCTCGGCAAGGCTGCGCCGCGCATGGGGAGGCTGCAGATCCAGCGGCGTGACCTGCACGGGGTCAAGGTGGCCCGCAGCTTCGTGGACGACCGGTTGCGCTCCTGGGAGCTGGCGGAGATGTCGGAAGCCCTCCAGCTCGTCGTCTCCGAAATCGTGACCAACGCGCTCATCCACGCGGGCAGCGATGTCGACGTCCGCCTGCGGGCGTATCCGGATCATGTCCGGTTGGAGGTGCGGGACTGCGACAGCAACCCGCCGGTTCCCTCACCTCTGGCCCTGGCCGAGGAGGAGAACGCCGAGGCCGAGCACGGTCGCGGCCTGCTCATCGTGGAAGCCCTGGCCAGCACCTGGAACACCTACCCCAACGGCCGCGGCAAGACAGTCTCGGTGGACCTGCCTGTGCCTGACATGTGAACGGCCTGCCGGCAACCGGGGCCGATGGGCCGTCGCTCAGCGCAGGACGACGCCGAAGGCGATGGTGAAGAAGGCCTCGAACGACTTCGCCGACTTGTCGGAGCGCGCCGAAACGAGCGCTCCCTCCCAGGCACCGAGGACGAACCGCGCGATGGTGTCGGCCTCCAGGGCCTTGGTGACCTCGCCCGCCTGCTGGGCTTCGGCGATCGTCCCGCTCAGGGCGTCGCACCATTGCTGCATGTTGTCTTGTACGGCCTTGCGGACAACCTCGCTGTGGTCGGCGATCTCGGTGGCCAGATCACCGATGAGGCAGCCCCGGCTGAACCCGTAGGCGAGATTCTCGTCGCGCAGGGCTTCGAAATGCCTACGCAACCGGGCCAGCGGCGGCACGCTCGTGTCACCGAGGGCCGCTAGCCCACGGGTGGCCCCGTACCGCTCCACGGCGATGACGGCCAGGGCTTCCTTGCTCTCGAAATGGTTGTAGAAGGAGCCCTTGGGCGCACCGGCCGCGTCGGTGATGTCCTTCACCCCGGCCGCGGTGAAACCGAACATGTGGAACTGCTCGACCGCCGCATTGACAATGTCCTCGCGCAGGCTCGCTCTGGCCATCTCAGCTCCCAAAGAAATACGACCAACCGTCTCACTATAGCCTACGGGTCTCCCGATCACAGGAGACCTCGCACCGCGACCCTGCGCAGGGGCCAAGCCGAGCTCACGGGCCGGTCCGCAACGAGCGTCCGGTCGGACATTGTCCGCAGGGAAGGCTTCGCGGCCGAGGGTGAGTTCACCGACCCGTCGGTGGCGGTAGCGCTTGGTGCCGCAGGGCGGTGTGCCGACGACTCGCGGGCGACTGCAGGCCGGTCGACGCCGAGGTCCCGGGCGGCCGCCGCATGGAGGAGGAGATGCGGCGGGGCCTCCTTCCGCTGCCGGCCGACAGGGCCCCGAAGCCGGGACCGCGGCGGCAACGGATCCACCGATCGAGCCTGCGGCGCCGGCGCAGCGCGGGCCAGTGGCGCGTTCGCCATCCGACAAGCCATTGACGTAGGTAAGACGGTCGGTCATATTGAACCTGTCAGTCGTTTCGAAGGAGGCGTTATGCAGAACGGAAGCGGTGTACCCCGGCGCTCGATGTTGGGTGGGGCCTTGGCCGGTGCGGCGGCGGGCATCGGGCTGACGGGTACGGCGTCGGCGGCGGAACGGGGAACGGCGGCCCGGGGCGGTTCGTCCCGAGCGGTCATTCAGCCGCGCCACCGCACCGTCGACGGGCTGTCCATCCGCTACGCGGACAGCGGCCCGGCGGACAAGGGCGGCAGGGAGGCACTGCTTCTGTGCCCCTGGCCGGAAAGTCTGTTCGCCTTCGACCAGATGTGGCCCCACCTGGCCAGGAACACCCGCCTCATCGCAATCGACCTCCCCGGCTTCGGACACTCCGAACGCCGGGAGACCCTGCTGTCACCCAAGGCGATGGGCGACTTCGTCATCAAGATCGCCGATGCGTTCGGCCTGAAGAACCCCCATGCCGTCGGACCCGACATCGGCACCGGAGCCCTGCTGTTCGCAGCCGCCGCACACCCCGGCCGACTGCGCAGCGTGGTCATCGGCAGCGGCGGCGCCGCATTCCCCATCCAACTCGGCACCGTACTCCGCGACTGGGTGTTCACCCCCGACATCACCCCCTATCGGGGCATCGGACGACAGGTGGTCAGCGGCGCACTGGACACCATCGAGAACCACACCCTGCCCGCCGACATACGCGAGGACTACCTGTCGGCCTACGAAGACGACAAATTCGTCGAATCCATGGCCTACGTCCGGTCCTACCACACCAACCTCCCCGCCCTCGGCGAACTCCGGCCCGACATCAAGACACCCGTGCAGATCATCGCCGGTCGGCACGACACCGCCGTCCCGCCCGCCAACGCCGAATACCTCCACAAGCACCTCCCGCACAGCAGACTCGACTACCTCAACGTCGGCCACTTCACCTGGGAAGAAGACGCCACCGGCTACGCCTCCCTGGTCACCGACTGGTGGAACGGCGGATACACCAAGGCGTAACCCGCAACAGCGGCACTCCCGCGACACCTGGGGGGTGGCCCCCCTTCCGCACCCGGAAAGGGACCACCCCGCCGCCGTGACGGCGGATTCCGGCAGGTCCGCCGCACACGAGTCATGCACCCGGTGCCGCAGCCGTGCGGGGCCCGGGCAGGCGGCCGGTGCTCCCCCGTGCGACGCCGCCCCGCTGCAGACCTTGGGCGACCGGGCCGGCAGGGGCGGGGGTTCGACGCTCAAACCGGCCCTCGTGCCCGCCGCACCACCGCATCGTCTGCTGACTGTTCTCGAGACGCCGCACCACTTTGCGCAACAAGCGAAATCACCAGGCTCTGTACACATTCACCTCGAAATTCCGAAGGAGCATGTCCATGAAGGTCACCGCAGCGGTCGCGACCGGCAAGGGGAGACCCCTCGCGATCAAGGAACTGGATCTCCAGGAGCCCGGACCGGGAGAAGTCCAGGTAAGGATGGTGGCCAGCGGTATCTGCCACACCGACGCCGTCGTCCGGAACGAGGTCTACCCGACCCCGATGCCCGCCGTACTCGGCCACGAGGGGGCCGGGGTGGTCGAGAAGGTAGGACCGGGCGTCACCACGGTAGAGCCCGGCGACCACGTTCTGCTCAGCTTCTCCACGTGCGGAACCTGTGAATCGTGCGCGAACGGGCATCCCGCCTACTGCACACAGTTCTTCGGACTCAACTTCTCCGGCCGCCGCGCGGACGGGACCACGGCGTTCTCCGACAACGGAGAGCAGGTCGGTTCCCACATCTTCGGCCAGTCGTCCTTCTCCTCGGTCAGCAACGTCGTCGAGCGCAGCGTCGTCAAGGTCCCACCGACGGCGCCGCTCGAGGTGCTCGCGCCGCTGGGATGCAGCGTGCAAACCGGCGCAGGAGCCGTCCTCAACGTCCTGGACACCGAAGCCGGCAGCAGCTTCGTCGTCTTCGGAGCCGGCGCGGTGGGGATGTCCGCCCTCCTTGCGGCCCGGGTGGCGAACTGTTCGACCATCATCGCCGTGGACATCGTCGACAGCCGACTGGACCTGGCGAGGGAGCTCGGCGCCACCCACGTCATCAACAGCCGCACAAAGAACGCAGCGGCGCTCATCAAGGAAATAACCGGCGGCGGCGTGGACTACGCCGTCGACACAACCGGAAACCGGGAGGTCTTCCGGTCCATGCTGGACTCGCTCGGCTCCCGTGGCCACGCCGCTCTCGTGGGTCTGGCCGCGCCGGGCACCGAAGCGACCATCGACATCGGCAGCACCATCCTCACGGGCGCCAAGATCAGCATGGTCATCGAGGGAGACGTGGTCCCGCACACGTTCATCCCGCGCCTCATCTCCCTCTATCAGGACGGCCAGTTCCCGTTCGACAAGCTCATCAAGACGTACCCCTTCACCGACATCAACACGGCCTTCGAGGACAGCGAGATCGGCACCACCCTCAAGCCCGTCGTCGTCTTCTGAACCCGCCCACAACCATGCTCATCGACGAGGAAGACCCACGCATGACCGACACAGCACAACCGGACGCAACGAACGACACCCTGACCTACGACTCCTTGTACATCGACGGACAGTGGCGCAAGCCCTCCTCCTCGGAGGAGATCTCCGTGACGTCCGCCAGCACGGGGCGGGTCATCGGACGAGTCCCGCTCAGCACGTTCGAGGATGCCGACACGGCAGTCGCCGCCGCACGCCGTGCGTTCGCCGATCCCACCGGCTGGGCCACCTGGCAGCCGGCCGAGCGCGCCAGCGCCCTGCAGCGGCTGGCCGACCAACTGGACGCCCGCAAGGAGGAGATGGCCCGGCGGGTCAGCGGCCAGAACGGCATGCCGTACTCGGTCTCCATCAACTTCGAGGCCGCGGTGCCGGCGGGAGTGCTGCGGTACTACGCGACACTGCTGGAGCAGACACCCACCGAGGAACGCCGCCCCGGCATCCTGGGCGGAACATCCCTGGTCCACCGGACCCCGCTGGGCGTGGTCGCCGCGATCGTGCCCTGGAACTTCCCGCAGACGCTGACCTTCTTCAAACTGGCTCCAGCGCTGGCCGCCGGCAACACTGTGGTGGTCAAGCCGTCCTCGGAGACCCAGCTGGACTTCGCCCTGCTGGCAGAGGCCGTCGCCGCAGCGGGCATCCCGGCCGGCGTGATCAACATCCTCACCGGCGGCGACAGCCTGGGTGCTTACCTGGTCGGCCATCCCGGCGTCGACAAGATCTCCTTCACCGGCTCCACCGCCGTGGGCCGGGAGATCGCGGGGCGTGCGGGGCAGTTGCTGCGTCCCGTGACCTTGGAACTGGGCGGGAAGTCGGCCGCACTCATCCTCGACGACGCGGACCTCGCGTCGAACGCCGAGGCACTCTTCATCGCCTCACTGCTCAACAACGGGCAGACATGCTTCGCCAGCACACGCATCCTGGCGCCCCGACGCCGCTACGCCGAAGTCGTCGACTTCTACAAGACACTCGCCGAAGGGTCCACCGTGGGCGACGCACTCGACCCGGCCACCCAGATCGGCCCGATGGTCAGCGCCGCACACCGCGCCACCGTCGAGTCCTACATCGAACGAGGCATCTCCGACGGCGCGACACTCGTAACGGGCGGCCGACGACCCGACATCGACCACGGCTGGTTCGTCGAGCCGACCATCTTCGCCGACGTCGACAACGCCTCGGTCATCGCCCAGGAGGAAATCTTCGGCCCGGTCCTGTCGATCATCGCCTACGAAGACGACGACGAAGCGATCCGAATCGCCAACGACTCCCAGTTCGGCCTGGGCGGAACCGTCTGGTCAACCGATCCCGAACGCGCCGAGCGAGTCGCCAAGCAAGTGCAGACCGGCACCATCGGCATCAACCACTACCTACCCGACTTCGGCGCGCCCTACGGCGGGATAAAGGCCAGCGGCATGGGACGCGAGCTGGGACCCGAGGGCCTGACCCACTACCAGCAGCAGCACTCCATCTACCTGTAAGCAGGCCAAGTCGACCCACCCCCATCGAAGTCAGCGGCTCGCCGACGGCCCGGCGCTCCATCGACTCCCAATCGACCACCGCCGGCCGGACAGACGAGCCGACCGTGCACCTGCACGGCCGACACGACGAGGGTGTGGGCCTGCCCACAGGCCGGCCCGCACCCTCGTCGTGCCCGCTTGCGGACTACCCGGCCCACCAGTGCGGCCACGCCGGAACGAAGGCGCACCAGTACTCCGGGCAGCCGATCCGGCAAGCCCGGGTGACCGTCTCCATGAGCGACGCACCGGAGTGGTCCACGGCGGTCACCTTCATTGAACCCTCCCCTCGTTCACGACTCCGCTGGCAAATGGACAGGGCGGACATCCTGGCTCTCACTCTGGCTGGGAGTGGATCACTTGACCTGCGGGTCCGTGAGTCATAGCGACCCCCATGGGCAGCGGTTCGTCCCTTTCCCAACGGAGTCGTGAACGAGGAGGATTCCTGGCTCACGTCGGCTGCAGGTCAGCGACCCGTCAGCTCTTTCAGGATCAGCACCAGACCGGTTGGAACCAGCACGGATGTATGAAGTTCGGAGTCGGTGTGCTGGCTTGACACTCGCTCAACACGTCGCGCGTGCTTGGTTCTCGCTACGCACGGCGTGCAGCCTACCGATCGAGTGGGCGGCGTTTCGCCCTAACGGCGAACCCCCGTTCCCTGCCCTGCTCCGCAGGAGTCCGATTCCTCCCCAGCCTGAAGGCCGGGGCACCCTCGGAGATCCCCGGTGAGATCCAGCCGGCGCTCATCGCCGGTACGGACACCCACCGGTCACCGCGCGAAACATCGGCCGACCGTTCCGAAGTGACGGGATGGCGCACTCAGCCCCCTCGGGCGGTCACTGCTGAGGAGCAGAAGGCACCAGAGGCGGCTATGCCCGCGGTCGTCGGCTGGCTGCTTCCCGATGACAGTCGATTCGAGCTGGGCTGGCAGAAGGAACCGAGCCGGCCGCGGAGGCGATCACGGACCCGAAGCCCTGGCTCTGCGCCCCCAAAGGCACCTGCCTCGTCGCCGTGGGCAACGTCCTCGTGTACCGCGACGACAGCCACACCACCGACGCCCACACCGAGGCCCTCGCCCCCGTCGTCGCCACCCGGCTCACCCCGCTGCTCTCTCACCCCCCTGCCTCCAGCGGCTCCGGACTCGACATGACCAGGCCTGCTGCCGGCGCCGACGAGAAAGCCGGCCGCGCGGAGCCTCGCACAGGCGTTCGGCGACATAGGCCACCGTGTGCTCCTCGCGATTCGGCAGTTCCGGGTGCGCGTGCAGGTGATGCCGCCATGTGATCAGCCGGGCGCCGAGGCCGACCGGCAGATCTTCCAGGGAGGTCAGAACCTTTCGGTAGCGTCCATCCCACACCACCACTCGCTTCGATCGGTTCCTGGTCCGATTCGCCATCCTGTGGCGGACCAGGCGTGTGCGCATCGGGTCGCCCAGCACCACGTCGTCTTGCGAGCTCTCTCCGGTGGGGTTGATCCTGAAAGGGAGGCATGCCCACCAACCGAATGGACCGAGCGCAGACAGCCGCGGAGCCCGTGGCTACCGCGGCCCGTGCAGGGAGCGGGTTCCAGATGAGGCTTGTTGTCGATCTCAACCGGTGCCAGGGATTCGCGCAGTGCGTCTTTCTCGCTCCGGACGTGTTCGCCCTGCACGGCGATGAGGCGCTGCGCTTCTCCCCTCGCTTCGACGAGGCACAGCGCGACCGGGTGGAACAGGCTGCGGCCGCCTGCCCGGTCCAGGCCATCCTTGCCGACTACTCCGATGTGCCGACGAAGGGGGTGGAGCCCCATGTCGGCTGACACGGACGTCGAGGTGCTGCGGCGGAACGGCCGCATCGTTGTCGTCGGCGCCTCGCTGGCCGGACTGCGCGCGGCGGAGACCTTGCGCGACAAGGGCTTCACCGGATCCTTGACCATGATCGGCGACGAGCCGTACGAGCCCTACGACCGGCCGCCGCTGTCCAAGCAGGCGTTGCTCGGGCGGGCGCGGGCCGAGGACACCACGCTTCCGCGGCGGCGCGACATCGATGCCGAATGGCGTCTCGGTGTCGCCGCCGAGGGCCTGGACCGGGACGCCAGGCAGGTACGCCTGGCCAACGGCGACACCGTTTCCTACGACCGCCTGCTGATTACCACCGGGACCAGAGCGCGGCCCTGGTTCCACCCGGAACAGGCAGCGCTGGACGGGGTGTTCGTGCTGCGCACCCGCGACGACTCCGCACGCCTGTACCGGAAGCTCACCGGCAGCCCGTCCCGGGTACTGGTGATCGGCGCCGGCTTCACGGGCTGCGAAGTCGCCTCCGCCTGCCGGGAGCTGGGTCTTGAGGTCACGGTCGCCGAACGCGGCCCGGCACCGCTGGTGGGCGCGCTCGGCGGCGTGATCGGCGCGGTCGCAGAACGGCTGCAGCGAAGGTACGGAGTCGACCTGCGCTGCGGCATCAGCGTCACCGCACTTGAGGGCGACTACGGCGGACGTCTCAGGCGCGCCCATCTGTCCGACGGTTCAGCGATCGACGTGGGGGTGGCGGTCGTCTCACTCGGCGCCATCCGGAACACCGAATGGCTCGCCGGCTCCGGGGTGGCCGCGGGTCCCCGGGGGATCGCGTGCGACGCCGGGTGCCGGGTGTTCGACGTCAACGGCATCGTCACCGACGACCTCTACGCCGCCGGTGATGTCGCACGCAGTCCCCACCCACTGTTCGAGTACCAGTTCCTGTCCCTGGAGCACTGGGGCAACGCGGTCGAACAGGCCGAGATCGCCGCCCACAACATGATCTGCTCAGGCCCCGAGCGCCGTCCTCACCTGTGGCTGCCGATGTTCTGGTCTTCGCAGTTCGGCGTCAACATCAAGTCCGTGGGTGTTCCCTCGCTGGGCGACCAGCTGGTCGTCGCCCAAGGGACGCTCGCCGAGGAACGGTTCGTCGCGGTGTACGGGTACCGCGGCCGTGTCATCGCCGCAGCCTCCTTCAACGGAGCCAAGCGGCTGGGGTTCTACCAGGAGCAGATCGCAACCCGTGCACCGTTCCCGCCGGAGTACCGCCTGGTCGATCGCCGAACCGAGACTTTGCAGCCTGTCGAGCCGGCCTTCCCCGACCCCCACCTGCCCACCCACGGGGCCACCGTCACGCTGACGGGTCACTCACCGAGCGAGCGGCGCGTCGAGTTCATTCCGTCGCGTGCCTGATCGCCGGCCCTGACCGCCCCGGAGCCCCAGGAGACACCATGACGCTCGGTTCCCTGTCCGCGCAGATCCTCGACTACGGCAATCGAGCTGATCCGTACCCGCTCTACGCGGAGCTGCGCAAGACACCAGTCAGGCGGGAGGACGACGGCACATATCTGGTCAGCACGTACTACGAGGTGCGGAGTCTGGCCAACGACCCGCGGCTGAGCCAGGACCCGCGCAACCGCCCGCCCGGCTACACCCGCCCAGCGCAGTCGGAGGAGGACACCGACACCGTCCTGCCGCCGAGCTTCATCCTCACCGACCCGCCCGAACACGACCGGCTGCGCGCCACCGCGAACCGGCCGTTCGGCCCCCCGCACAGCCCCAGGTTCCTCGACTCCCTGCGCGGAGAGCTGGCCACAGTCGTCGCCGAGCTGCTCGACGCCTTCGAAGGCAAGGACCAGGTCGACATCGTCGACGACTTCGCCTACCCCCTTCCCGTCACAGCGATCTGCAAGGTCCTCGGCGTGCCGCGCGACGACGAACCGCGCTTCCACGGCTTGGCCGATGCCGTGGCGTCCGGCATCGATCCCCAGCACGGCGGCGCCGGCCAGGAGAAGAGCCAGCAGGCACGCCAGGAGCTGGGCGCCTACCTAGCGGACCTGATCGACACCAAACGCCGCCACCCCGGCCCCGGGATCCTCAGCGCCCTCGCCCCCGAAACCGGCCCCGGCGGCAGCATGACACCGGGGGATCTGGTGGCCACCGCGATCCTGCTCCTGGTCGCCGGCCACGAGACCACCGTCAACCTGATCACCAACGCGACCCTCACCCTGCTGCGCCACCCTGACGTCCTCCAGCGGTTCCAGAACGATCCGGGCCTGGCCGTCCCCCTCGTCGAAGAAGTGCTGCGGTACGAGCCCCCGGTCCAGTTCGTCCCCATCAACGTCGCACTGGCCGACATCGACCTCGTCGGCGTCACCATCCCCAAGGGCTCACCGATCTGGCTCATGCTGGCCGCGGCCAACCGCGACCCCAAACGCTTCGAGAACCCCGACCGGTTCGATCCCGACCGCAAGGACAACGAGCACCTGGGCTTCTACACCGGCATCCACTACTGCTTCGGCGCGGCACTCGCCCGGATCGAAGCGCAACTCGCTCTGCCCGAACTGTTCCGACGGGTCAAGAATTTCCGACTGCTGGAGGACCCGCCTCCGTACCGCGCCAACGCCGTGCTGCGCGGCCCTCGCCACCTTCCCGTGGCGATCGAGGGCTTCACAGTCTGAGCACAACGGAAGTGGCGTCCCGAGCAAAGCTGTCTGGTGAGGGGCGGTCGGTGCGAGCGGGGACAGGGTGGCGTCCAGCGGCCGGTTACGCCTGCTGTCGAGTTGGCCGTCCTACTGCTGTACGAGCGCGAAGACTTGGGACTTCGACAGCTGCGCGACCCCAGGCCCTTTGCCATCCCCTCGACCCGGCGGGTGGACACCCCGCGCACGTATCAGGTTGCAATCACACTGAAGGCCCGGCCGCCGACCGTCTGGAGCGCGGGCGAGGCGGCGAGGTACCGGGCGGTCGCTTGTCGCCTCCGGACACTCCTTCGCCGCACCGATGGTGCCCTGCCGGTACACCGGCGCCGACACCTCGGAACCGACGTACTCAGCGCCACTGTGGTGAATCCGGGCGCGTGGCCGATGGGCAGCGCTCGCCGTCGTGCGCCGACCTCGGTCAGGTCCGCCTCACCGATGGCGGCCGCCCGGCCGGCGACAACAGGGACGGCCGAGCGAAGAAGCAGAAGGCGAAGCAGGGCGGCCAGCCGTGGTGGCGGGGCGACTGCGCATCGCCCCTGCTGCGGCGCTCGCTCAGGTGGAGTACGAGGCCGGCACCGGCTACCCGGCTCACCTCGTACTCGCCGAGCTCCCCCGGCCAGGGCGGTGGAGGCGGATCACGACAACGGACTGCTCGGAACGTTGTCATTACATGCGGCGCGGGCGGACTTTGGTGGGACGGCCTGCCCAAGACCGTCCCGACCCTGCCACACCCCGCAACGCTCCCAAGCACCAGGCCGTTGAACAGGAGAAATACAGAAATCCGGCTGGAGTACCAGTACGGAGCGACCTCTGCCTGGTGCGTCACGAGGACCGGACCGTGCGATGGCTGGTCGAGGGGGCAGTCGTCCCGGGATGGGCTGTGGCCCCCGAAGGATACTTCAGCGTGTCCGTGCTGGTGATCGACGATTTCACCGTCGTCGTGCTGCTCTTGGCGCTCGCCTTGCTCGCGCCGCGGGTGTCGGCCCAGGGGGCGTCGGGCTGGATTCGCTGCCTCGTCGTAGGTGTGCTGGTGTCGGAACTCATGGCCTTGCTGCGGTGGTGCCTGTTCAACGCCGTCGTTGGCGAACTCCGCGGCTGCGGGGGGCGGGAGCGTTGCGTGGTCCGGCGCGCGAAGTCGTACCGGTGGGCCGGCCGGGCGCCGAGGCGGAATCCGCCTGGGGCTCCACGGAGGACGGAGTGTGCTGTGCACGCGTGATCGCGGACGACCTGCGGTTGATCAGCACCACGCCGCTGATGATGACGATGCCGCCTGCCACCTCCAGGGGGCGGGGAACCTCGGACAGCCAGACGAAGGAGACGATGAGTGCGACCGGCGGCACCAGGTACAGGGCGGCCGTGGAGACGCTCAGTGGGAGCCGGGCCACGGCGTAGCCCCAGATGACGAATCCCAGGGCGGACGGCAGAAGCCCGAGGTACACCACCGATATGAGCGCTCCCGCCGGGGCATCGGCGACGGCACGCAGGGTCGCCGGCAGCAGCGGCAGAGCAAGGGCGGTGCCCGCCGCCATCGCGTACGTGGCGACCTCCATGCCGCTGTAGCGGCGCAGGAGGGGCTTGGAGACGACGTGGTACACGCCCTGCACGACGGCGGCCGCGAGGACCACGAGCGCGCCGGCGGAGAAACCCGCAGAGCCGCCTGCGAGCGCGACGATCACGGAACCGCCGATGGCGACGCCACTGCCGATGGCCACATGGCGCGTCACCGGTTCGGACAGGAACGTCTTGCCCAGCAGCACGCTGAAGACGGGAGCGATGGAGATCAGCATGCTCGCGGTGCCCGCGGAGACATGGACCTCGCCCCAGTTGAGCAGTACCTGGTAGGCGGTCATGCCGGTTGCGCCGGCGAGCCCGATCAGCGGTAGGTCCCTGGGCCGGGGGCGCCGGACCCCGAGGAACGGCGCGACCACCGCCAATGCGACGGCGGCGATGGCCAGCCGCAGGAAGGACAGCGCCGCCACCCCCAGGCCGTCGACCCCGACGCGGATGGCCGGGAATGCCGAGGCCCAGAGCACGACGACGCCCAGCAGGGCGAGGAAGCTGCGGGAGCCGATGTGTGCGTTCACGTCTCTCACGATGCGCCGCGAAAAGCAAAAGGTCCAGTTAGTTGTTCTTCCTTGATCGTAAAGTAGACGTGAATCATAAAGGGGCAGCGCGGCATCAAGGACGAGGAGGGCCCGGCTTGATTGTTCGGGTCCGATATATAAGGATTTCTTCATGCTCGACGTGAGGCGACTCCGCATCCTGCAGTACCTGTCCACCTACGGCACGGTCGCGGCAGCGGCGCAGGCGCTGCATCTGACCGCTCCCGCCATTTCCCAGCAACTCGCGACGCTGGAACGGGAAGTGGGCCTGCCCGTCGTGGAGAAGCGGGGTCGCACCCTGCGCCTGACCCCTGTCGGTGAGCTGCTGGTTTCGCACGCGGACATCGTGCTGAGCGACCTGGCCGCAGCCGAGTCCGATCTGGAGGCGATCCGGGGTGGTGGGCGCGGCATGGTCCGCGTCGCCGCCTTCCCCTCCGCGGCCCGCACGCTGATTGCTCCCGTGTGGCAGCGCCTCCTCACCGAGGGCGAGGGCGAGGACGTCGGCGCCTCGCTCACCTTGGAGCTCGTCGAGCTGGAGCCTGGCCCGGCGCTGGAGGCGTTGCGCCGCAGGGACGTCGATCTGGCCGTCGTCCACGGGTACACGGTGCTGCCGCGGGACGTCCCCGCCGGATGCGAGCAGACCAAGCTCCTCGAGGAACCCGTCCTCTTGGCGCTCCACCCCGACCAGGCCGCCCGCATGGGCATCGCGCCCGGGGAGATCGTGGACCTCGCGCGGCTTTCCGGCAGCTCGTGGCTCACGCCGGGTCAGGAGACGTCCTGTTACGAGATGATCCAGCGTGCCTGCGGTGCGGCGGGGTTCGTCCCGGCCATCCGGTCCCGCAGCAGCGACTTCGCGGTACTGGCGGCGCTGGTTGCCGCAGGCGCGGGAGCGGCGCTCCTGCCCCGGATGGCGCTCCCGGACGCGTCGCCGGGGCCGATCAGTCTGCATCCCCTCCTGCACCCCGTGTCCCGCACCGTCTACACCGTCAGCCGGAGCGGCACGTCCCGGCGCCCCGACATCCGCCACCTCGGGGAGCTCCTGCAGCAGGCGGCGGCCGACAGTACGGCGACGCTGCAGGAGGCCGGCGGCTGACGGCGCCGTGGCGCTTGCGCGGCGAAGCGTCCGCCGGCACGGTGTCCCTGGCCGCAAGTGGCACATCGTGGTGGACACCCTCGGGTTGCCGCTGGCCGTCAGGGTCACGGCGGCGTCGGTGACCGTCCGTGAGACCGGACAGACACGCTGGGCCGGCTGCGGCAGCGGCACTGGTGCGTGTCACGGGTCCAGGCGGGTGTAGCCGGGACTGGGCTCCCGGCCGTCGGTGCGACGCCCGTGTGAGGGTGGGCCTCGCCGGGCCGGCCCCCAAAGTCTCCATTGCCCACTCGGCGCGCGCCTGGGCAGGCGTCGATCAGGCCGTGAGGGAAGGCATCGACCACGACCGGAATAATACGCATGTTCGAATATCAGTTTCGAGCACCGTGCCGCAATCCGGTACAAATATGGTGATTGCTCCAGAATCGTGCGGCTATGTGATCGCGCTGAGGTCCCGAGGGGTGGGTGACCCGCGCAGGGCCGCTCAGGCAAGACCGGCGGCCGCACGCTCCGCTGTATGGCAGACGTCGCACGTCAGTCGTCTGGCTTCGGGCCTGGGCGGGGGGTTGGGCACGCCAGGAAGCGGATCGCTGGTGATATGCACATGCGTTCGGCACATCCCGGCCCCGCACCGGGCACAAGCGGCTACAGCGACAGCCTGTACCGGTCGAAGCGCGTTAGTAGCGCAGTCAAAGCAGTTCATGGCGACCGGCCTTTCTGGATATAAAGCCTTGCCATACTGACGAGACTTGCTGTGATTACCCCACCCCTACAGTTGAACATGCGAGCGAGTGGACCTGTTCGGTGGCTGCGCCACCCAAAAGACTGGGGAAGAGCCCTCCACTGGTCCTGTGCGACACCGCTGGATCGTCGAACATATTCCTTCCTTGGGTGCGTGGCGTAGTGTCACCGGCCAGGCTGGCGTTCTGTGATCTCCTGAAGTACCCAGCCATTGCCGTCCGGGTCGCTGAAGGTGGCGTAGGAGGCATAGGAGGTGCGGTCGGGGTGTGGGCCGGAAATCCGCTCCTGGCCTGCGTCGCGGTGGACGGCGTCTCCGCCCTCGTGGCCGTGGTGGAGAAGCCCGCCTGCGTCGTGGAACACTTCGCTCACCTTGATGCCACGGCCGACGAGCTCCGCGCGGGCCTGCTCGACGTCCGAGACGATGAGGTACAGGCCCTGGGTCGAGCCGGGGGCGGCTGAGATCATTCCCTTGCCGAAGATGATCGAGCACCCGGAGCCGGGCGGCGTGAAGTGCACCAATCGGTAGTCGTCACTGAACACGTTGTCGACGTCCAGGCGGAATCCCACAGCCGCGTAGAAACTCTTGGCCCGATCCACGTCGGAGACGGGCAGAACGATGACTTCGAGCTTCAGATCCATCTTTTCACTCCCCCTTCATGGGTTCGGGCTCCGCGTGCGTTATCAGCCGAGCAGGAGGGGTCACTCAATTCGCCACCTCTCAAAGAGATGGCGACGACGTCCCCGTCGCCGCGCCGCAGATTGGGCATCACCACTGGTAAGGAGGCCCAAGAAGGCGCCCTGAACGCGCCCTTCCAGCGTGCCTCCAGCGTGGCTGGTGCGCATTCTGAAGGAACAGCCCCGTCCTTCCGTTCTCGCCGGGTATTGATCGGGCTGCTATACCGAGGCGGGTAGCGTCCTGAGGCGTGGTGCAGCAGGTATTGCCCCGTGGGCACTGTCGCCTTGGTTGATGAGCCGAGTACCTGGGACGATCCTCAGGTCTTCTGCGAGGTCGAGAAACTGATGCTCGCCCGCGGGTGATCGTCTCGTACGAGACGATCCGGCAGTGGTGCGCGAAGTTCGGCCGGGCCCAAGGCGTGTTCAGAACTGGACTCCGTGCCGCGCGCCGCTCCGTGATGATCTCGGTGTGGGGCGTGGGGATCTCTCAGACGACCAATGGGCAGAGCAGGAGCCGTTGTTGCCGGTTGCGCCGGTCGGCAGACCATCACTGTGTCGGCGGAAGCTGATTGACGGGATCCGGTGGCGGGTGCGGACCGGTGCCCCGTGGCTGGATCTGCCGGCGGAGTACGGGCCGTGGCACACGGTCTACGGGCTCTTTCGCCGTTGGCAGCGCGATGGTGTCTGGTCCGTGATGCTGACCAGGTTGCAGGCTCGCGCCGATGGGCTGATCACCTGGGAGGTCAACTTCGATTCCACGGTCTGCCAGGCCCACCAGCACGCGGCAGGTGCTCGCCGCGAGGGCAGGGCCAGAAAGAGCCGCCGGGCGGCGTCCGCACCGAGCCCGACGATCACGGCCTGGGACGGTCCCGGAGCGGCTTCACCACCAAGATCCATCTGGCCTGCGAGCAGGGCCGGCGGCCGTTATCGCCTCTGATCACCGCCGGGCAGTGCGGTGACGGCCCCGTCCGCTTCGAAGACACCGTCCACGTCGCCGCGATCAACAAATGGTCGCGATCGTGCCGGCGGTGTCGGCCCTGCATGCCATGCTGACCACGGTGCCAGTCCAGCGTGTCGGCAAGGGAAAACTCTGCTGGGGGCCACGTACTACTGCGCGGACAGCGAGAACGGCGTCCACGTCGACGACCCCTCCGAGGACGCGCTGTTCATCCTGATCGATGAGCTCAACGGCTCGGACAGCACCTTCGTCGTCATCCGGCCCGATGAAGACGACCCGGCCTGGTTCGCCTCCGTGGCGGTCCTGGACGAAGGCGGCTACGAGGTCGTCCTCTGCGACGCCACCCGCCGCCAGCAGGAGGTCACCACGCAAGCCCGCATCGGCCACATCGCCGGCGACCTCATCCATTGGTTGGCCGCCCGCGACTTTCCCGGGCGGCCAACCAGGCAGACCAGCGACTTCCAAAACACGCCTTGGGACGCTGATGCATCCAGCAGCGCCGCCCAGTCGGCCACGGGCGTCCTCGTTTGTAGGCGACCGCGGGCCGTCGGACAATCCGCCTGTTCCCGATCCGGTCGGGAACAGGCCGGTCCGCACCCTGCGTTAGGGTTGTGGTCATGCCGGATGACCCCGTTGTCACGTCACATCCCGTGGTCGAAGCCGTGCTGGCGCACTACCGCCTCCAGATCGGCCCGGACCTGGACACCTATCGCAACCATGTCTACCGCGGCCTCAACTACCAGCGGCGACTGCTCGGGCGCAAAGCGGTCTCGAACGACCAGGCGCTCGCCTGGGCAGTGCACGACCTGGGGATCTGGACCGCACGCACCTTCGACTACCTGGCGCCCTCGGTGGAGCTGGCGCGCGAGCATGCCGGCGAGGCCGAGGTGGCAGACCTGCCGCGGGTCATCAAGATGGTGGAACTGCACCACAAGCTGCGCCCCGTGCACGATCCGCTGGTCGAGGCCTTTCGCAAGGCCGACCGGATCGACGTCATGCGAGGTCATCTCCGCAGCGGTCTCGGACGCCGGGAGGTCGATGAGATCACCGAGGCACTGCCCTACTGCGGGTTCCATCGCTTCCTGCTGCGCGAGGCGACCCGGCACATCACGCGGCACCCGCTCCATCCACTCCCCATGTTCCGTTGGTAGTCCATCGCATACGCAGACAGAGTGGACCCGATAAATCGCCCGACTTTCCCGGTCAACCACTCATCCCGAAGCCTGTCGGACTCACCCCGGGGCCGGGAAAATGGGCGCGGGTGCCCGTCCGGAGGACGTCGTATGTGCTTGGTGCGAGTGAGCCCGATAGCCAGTCGGACGCGAGGGGGCCGTGTGCAGAAGGCCCATGTTGTTGCCATGAGCACGCAAAAGAGCGTCTTTGAATCCTGCGGCGACTCCGCTGCTCAATTCCGTACGTGCGGGTGTGCGGGTGCGGGATGATCGCTCACGCGGTCGTTGTCCTGTCGTGCGGCCGCAGGGGCGGCGTGGATGTCGATGCAGCCGAAGGGGTTGCCACTTTCACCGGGCTGAGCCCGCGCTGCTTCGGGAAGTTGGTGACCGCACTGCGCCGCGAGGGCGCGGATGCCGTGCGACGGGGACGTCGTGGGGTCTGCCATTGGAGGACCGGCTCCTACTGGTCGCGGCCTTCTGGCGCATGAACTTGACGATGCGCCAGCCCGACCCATTGTTCGGGGTCTCGAAGTCCGCAGCGGATCGGATCATCGACCAACCTCGGGCCGACGCTCGCGCTGCATCCACACAAGCGGTTCCGCCAGGACGCCGTGCTCATCGTCGACGGCACGCTGGTCCCCACCTGGGACCACACTGTCGCCAAGCAGTCGAAGAACTACCGCTGTTCCACAGGCCATCAGGTGGTCATCGACGCAGATACCCGCCTCGTCGTGGTGGTCGGCCGGCCCGTTCCGGGGAACCGGCACGACTCCGGCGGTTGGGAGGAGTTCGGGCCAAGGCCGCCGTCGGCAAGGCGACGACCATCGCCGACGGCGGCTATCAAGGGACCGGACTGGTCATTCCGCACCGCCGTCGCAAGGGCGAGGAACTCCCGGACTGGAAGAGGGAGCACAACCGGTCGCACAGGCAGGTGAGGGCCCGCGTTGAGCACACCTTCGCCCGCATGAAGGGCTGGAAGATTCTGCGCGACTGCCGCCTCAGGGGCGACGGTGTCCATCACGCCATGCTCGGGATCGCCCGCCTGCACAACTTCGCTCGCGCCGGATAGGCGCACCGCCCGCTCACCCGGGCGGTCTCGCCTTCACCAGGGCGAAGATCATTTACGAGACAGCCATACCTTGGCCACCTTCAGCTCCTCTTCGGGCGTGGCAAATCGACGCAGACATCACCGTCGCCTATTTGACGGGTGTCGAATCAAGTGCCGGGCCGGCACTTGCTCAACTGGGACAGATCGGGTTGCGGAGCCCGAATCTATGAAGGTGAATGGTCTCCGACATCAAAACCACCCGCGCGGAGTTCGCCATGCGGTCACCTTCAGCGACCGGACGGCAACGGCTGGGCGTTTCAGGCCATCTGCCCTATCGAACCGCAGTGATCCGGTGAAGCCGCAGCTCCCGGCGGGGCTGACAGCCTTCGCTCCCCCAGGCCGGCCGGAACGGCCGAGCACCGCGGCCGCGGGGAGGTGGGCCTGGACAACCGCGCGCACCCTCCCCTGAAATCCAAGCCCGCGAAACCCGAGAAGGACACAGGAAACAGCTGTGAACGACACCCACCGCACCTACGACGTCGTCGTCATCGGCGCGGGCCCCGTGGGCGAGAACGTGGCCGACCGGACCCGTGCTGCGGGGCTCAGTACCGTCATCGTGGAGAGCGAGCTGCTCGGCGGCGAGTGTTCGTTCTGGGCGTGCGAGCCCAGCAAGGCGCTGCTGCGGCCGGTGCTGGCACGCGCCGACGCCCTCCGGGTGCCGGGACTGAGACGGGCGGTGGACGGGCCCCTGGACGTGGCAGCCGTACTCGCGCACCGCGACGACATCGTCAGGCGCTGGCAGGACGACAACCACGTCGCCTGGCTGGAGTCGGTCTCTGTCGACCTCGTACGCGGCCACGGGCGCCTCGACGGCCCCCGCCAGGTCGTGGTGACCACCCCCGACGGCGAGAGCGTGCGGCTCAGTGCCCGGCACGCGGTCGCCGTCTGCACCGGCACCGGCCCGGCAATGCCGGACCTCCCCCATCTGGACGACATTCGTCCCTGGACCAACCGTGAGGCGACCAGCGCCGATCGGGTGCCCGGTCGTCTCGCCGTGGTCGGCGGCGGTGTGGTGGCCGTCGAAATGGCCACCGCCTGGCGTGCGCTCGGCGCCCAGGTGACCATGCTGGTCCGCGGCAGCGGGCTGATTCCCCGCATGGAGCCGTTCGCCGGCGAGATGGTCGCGGACGCATTGCGCGAGGCGGGCGTCGACCTGCGATTCGGAGCCTCCGTCACGTCCGTGACACGAGAGGGAGGAGCCGACGGGGAGGCACGCATCACCCTGGCGGACGGCGGGCAGCTGACCGCGGACGAGATTCTGTTCGCGACAGGCCGGGCCCCGCGTACCGGCGACATCGGTCTGGAAACCATCGGTCTCGCCCCCGGCGACTGGCTGACCGTCGACGACACCTTCCAGGTCACCGCCGTCCCGGACGGATGGCTCTACGCCGTCGGTGATGTCAATCACCGCGCCCTGCTGACGCACCAGGGCAAGTACCAGGCCCGGATCGCGGGCGCCGTGATCGGAGCCCGCACCCACGGTGAGCCGGTGGACGACAGCAAATGGGGCGCACACGTCGCCACCGCCGACAGCGAGGCCGTACCGCAGGTGATCTTCACCGACCCCGAGGTCGCCGCTGTCGGCCTGACCACACAGGACGCGGAGCGCACCGGACGCAGGGTCAAGGTGGTGGACTACGACATCGGCAGCGTCGACGGCGCCGTCCAGTACGCGAAGGGGTACCGCGGCAAGGCTCGCATGCTGGTGGACACCGACCGCGGCACCGTGGCGGGGGTCACCTTCGTCGGCCCAGGCGTCGCAGAACTGCTGCACTCGGCAACCATCGCGGTCACCACCGAAGCGCCGGTCGAACGACTCTGGCACGCCGTCCCCGCCTTCCCCACGATCAGCGAGGTCTGGCTGCGGCTGCTGGAAACCTATCGTGGGTAGGCCAGCGGTTCGCAGTACGGCCAGAGGTCGTTTCTCCCGTCGTTCATTCATCCCATGTGCATGCGAGTCAGGCGACCGCACCTGGCTGATCTCCCGCCCCTCGGGATGCCGTGTCGAGCCCGACCAGTGGGGCCTCTCCGGTCACGGTGAGCGCCGTGACCAACTCCTCCAGGTCGGCTCCAAGAGGGGTGTCGCAGTCCCAGACGGCCTCGTAGGCGATCTCGAGGGGTGTCCCAGCCTGGAGGAGGGGGCGGCAGCTCGTGTGCTCGTGTGTGACCTTGGAGCGAGGCAGGAGTGCTGCACCCAGGCCCATCGCTGCCCATTCGTCCACCGCCCGGAAGCTGGCGGCTTCACCAGGGTAGGTACGCAGCGCCAGGTCGTGGCCGTGGAAGAGTTGGGTGGTGTAGGTCGTCAGTCCGCAGGTGGGGGGCCCGAGGATGTACGCGGCGTCCGCTACGGCCTTGAGTTCGACCGGGCTGTCGTCCCCGGATGCGTCGGGGTCGATCACGACCACCGGTTCACGGGCGATGACATGGTGCCGCAGTGTGGGCATGCCGGGCACGGCGGGGACGAGCACGATGTCCAGCCGGCCCGCCTCCAGGTCGGCGCGTAGGGGGTCGAGGTCCGCTTCCCGCAGAACAAGGTCACGCGGGCGCTTCAGGGTGCGGGCGGCATTGAAGGCGCGGGCGACGAGTTCGGCCCCGATCAGGGGTGACACACCCATGCGGATCGTTTCGGTGACCGGACTGGCCAGCCGTTGAGCCTCGGCGGTGAGCGTGTCGAGGGAACCGAGGACGTGGTCGATCAGGGGCAGGATCCGTGTGCCGTGCTCGGTGGGCCTGACCCCGCGCGGTGAGCGGTCGAAGAGCTTCACGCCGAGCTCCTCCTCCAGCCGCGCGACGCCGCTCGACAGGGCCGGTTGCGTCACCCCGTAAGCCCGTGCGGCGGCACTGAAGGACTTCGTCCGGGAGACTGTCTGGGCGTATCGCAGCGCCTCGATGTTCACGACTCTCTCGCCTCCTCGCCATAGCCACCCGTTATGTCCATATTCACCCCGATCCACTACCGGAGCGGTGCGGACCGCCCTACAGTCTGCGGCGTTCCCCGGACATTCGGGAACCGGTCAGATCCGAGGCCCCGGGCCGACGCCCCGAGCCAACCCCCTGAGGCTCATGAGGCACTAAGCCCGACAACGCGCCGCCCCGTACCTTCACCACTGGCGACTGCGAAACCGACGCGGCTGCCCTCGTCGAGGTCCAGAGCATTGTCGTAGCCGTCGACCCGAGCCTGGCTCGCCACTCCGCAGTGCGCAGCGACCGGCGGGATGGCCCAATTGACCGATGCCAGGGTCCACGTCGTACACGTTGCCGCGTCGGCGGTCGCCTGGGACACGGTCGTACGACTGGAAGACGACTCCCAAGGCCACGAAATTCTCGAGGAGGCACTCGGTGCTCTCCGTTGAGCTGGGAGTCGGAGCCTATGGCGAGACCGTCCACACCCTGGCCGGGCAAGCGCCCGATGTCATCAATCTCCTAGGCCGCCGAGGAGACCGGTGTGGATCTCGTCGCGCTCAGTCCGCATCACCGGGGTGCGTCCGGCGCCCTCTCCAGCCCGCGCGTCAGCGATGCCGTCTCCCACACAAGCCGGATCGCCGTACTTCCCGCCCCGGATCCGGGCCCGGACAAGGGACTTCGGCGATGTCGGTGAGCACGACAGGACCTGAGGCACACAGACCGGACATACCCGACGCGCCGGCTCAGGCCGCACGGCCATTCCGTCGCCCGGCAGGGCATCCGGGGACTGCCGCAGGGGCAATCAAGATGCTTGCTCTGGCAAGTCCGACCCGCGGTGACCGGCGTCGCTGCCTGGTCGCGGGTGTACTGACGGGCGGCGCAACTGCATTGACGCAGCCTTGACGAGGCCGCACTGGCACCGCGTTCTTCGGGAAGGAGCGGCGCCGAAGCGTGCTGCGACGGAACGCCCGGCGTCCGACCGGCCACCGGAGCAGCGAGTCTGCCACCCCGGGTCCGGGGCTGGTCGCATTGCGCCTGATTGATGAATTCCTGCCTCGCCGGCCGGTGCGCGATACGAGTGCCGCTGAGGGGCATCTCGGGCGGCGGTGAGATCGTCCGTGCGTAGCTGACGGCCCGGCGCCTTCGACGGGTGTATCAAGACCGGATACTCGTTTGGGGACAGCCGTATCTCTTTGCACAAGAGCTTCGCGCGGGTTTCCGGTCCCTTTCGCCGGCCCCCGACCGGCGCGCGGCGATCTGCCCGCCCATATCCGGCGACGAAGTCCCAGGCCGCCGCCGGGCGGGCCCGTACGGTGTGTCCGGCGACGGTCGTCGCATCAGGTCACGGGGTGTCGGTGCTGCTCTTGTCGGCCTGGTCGAAGAACTTCATGGCCATGAAGCCGTGGGCGTAGCCGCCGCCTGCGCGCAGGGCGGCGGTGATCATGACGGTCTCTGCCAGTTCCTGCTGGGTCGCGCCCGCGGAGTGTGCGGCGTTGGTGTGTGCCTCGATGCAGTACGCGCACTGGGTGGTCAGTGCCACGGCCACGGCCATGAGTTCGGTGTACTTGGGCGGGATGACCTTGGTGCTGCCGCGCAGTACCTCGTTGTCGAAGGCCATGAATGTTTTGAAGGCCTCGGGGGCGCCGGCGCGGATGTGCTTGGCGTACTGGTGGTCGGTGTGCTCGTGGTAGGCCACGGTGTGCTCCTGTGCGGTCGGCCGTGGGGGTGCGGGAGGACGGGGTGTCCCGCGGCTGGTTCCGTATGTGCTGAAAAGAAGGGGGAGAGCCGGTCAGTATTTGTTGCGTCCGGCCCTGACGCCGCCGTCGACGTCCCAGGTGGCGCCGGTGACCC
>NZ_JBEOXF010000068.1:0-39900 GCF_040296405.1 Streptomyces sp. NPDC002133
CTGCGCTTCGCAGCCTCCGTCACGTCCGTGACGCGGGAGGAAGGGGCCGACGGGGACGTGCACATCACGTTGGCGAACGGTGAGCAACTGCGTGCCGACGAGATTCTGTTCGCGACCGGCCGCACCCCGCGCACCGGCGACATCGGCCTGGAGACCATCGGACTCACCCCCGGCGACTGGCTGACCGTCGACGACACCTGCCGCGTCGGCGCCGTCACGGACGGATGGCTCTACGCCGTCGGTGATGTCAACCACCGCGCCCTGATGACCCACCAGGGCAAGTACCAGGCCCGGATCGCCGGCGCCGTGATCGCGGCCCGCGCCCACGGTGAACCGGTGGACGAGAGCCGATGGAGCGCACACGTCACCACCGCCGACAGCGAAGCCGTACCACAGGTGATCTTCACCGACCCCGAGGTCGCCGCCGTCGGCCTGACCACACGGAACGCGGAGCGCACCGGGCGCCAGGTCACCGTGGTCGACCACGACTTCTCCTCCGTCGCCGGCGCACAGCAGTACGTCAAGGGGTTCCGCGGCAAGGCCCGGATGCTGATCGACACCGACCGCGGCACCATCGCCGGCGTCACCTTCGTCGGTCCCGGTGTCGCCGAACTGCTGCACTCGGCAACGATCGCCGTCACCAGCGAGGTGCCGGTCGAACGACTCTGGCACGCCGTCCCCGCCTTCCCGACCATCAGCGAGGTCTGGCTACGGCTGCTGGAAGCCCACCGGGGGTAGCCGTCGGCGCACCACACGACTCAGAGGCCGCCTTCTCCCGTCCGCAGCACCTGCTTTGCGCGGGGCCGTCCAGCGACACCGCGATCCACACCGGTCGATGACCATCAGCGTGTCTCGGGTTGCTGCCGTGGGCTGCGAAGCGCCGTAAGCGCTCATGCCGCCGCTCCAGTCAGGCATGCCGCTCGGAGGGGTGGCCCGCCCGCTCGACTCCATGAAGCCGGCGTGCTCCTGCAGCAGCGGCAGAGCCACTGGTGGGGCCGGCGGCTGCGACCGGCGCCGCATGGAATTGAGTGCCTCCGGAGGGGCCTGGGCGCGGTCCGCCGGAACCGTGATCATCAGTCGGCAGGGCGTCCGCCTGCGGCCACGAACTCCTCGGCGGTCCGGGTCGGGACGAAGGCGCCCACGTGACCGGCGTTCTCGCTGAGCGCGCGGGTGCCGGGCGGAGCAGAACGATGCTGATGGCCGGACCTCTTGCGGCATTCACAGGGAAACGCGTCGTCGGCGCCGCCGCGAAGGGCGACGCCGACGTATGGCCCGTACGCGGCGGGGTGCCGGGGCGGTCAGGCGGCCTTGAGCTGCGCGGCGATCTTCACCACGCGCTCGGCCTGGACGCGGGCGGCGGCTCGGGTCGTGTCGTCCACCGGGTTCGCGCCCTGGGCGTCCACGTGTGAGGTGCCGTACGGGTTGCCGTCGGCGAACTTGACCGGGTCGGTGAAACCGGGGGCGACCACGATGCCACCGAAGTGGTGCACGGAGGTGTAGAGCGCCTGCAGCGTGGTCTCCTGGCCGGCATGGAGTGTGGCGGAGGAGGTGAACCCGCTGTACACCTTGTCGGCCAGCTTGCCCTGCGCCCACAGCCCGCCGAGGGTGTCGATGTACTGCTTGAGCTGGGCGGAGAGGTTGCCGAAGCGGGTCGCGGAACCGAACAGCACGGCGTCGGCCCACTCGACGTCCTCGGGGATCGCCTCGGGGATGTCGGCGGTAGCAGCATGGTTGGCGGCCCAGGCCGGGTTGGACTCGATGGCCGACCAGGGGGCCAGCTCTGCGGCCTTGACCAGGCGGACCTCGGCACCGGCCTTGACGCCGGCATCGCGCAGTTCCTTGGCGATCTCGGTGATGGTGCCGGTGGAGGAGTAGTAGACGATGGCGAGCTTGACGGGAGTGGCCACGACGGCGATCTCCATTCATGTTGTCGGAAGTTGGGGTGACGGCGACCCGTACTAACCGACCGGTCGCCTATTCGAACGTAGACGACCGGTCCAGTTAAGTCAAAGGGCGATTCAGGCGTAAGTCCTGCCTCGCCCGATCGGAGCCGCCGAGCCGTGCAGGCCCACGACGACGCAGGCCCGGGAGAGGACGCCGTGTCCGCCGACTCAGCGGCAAGAGGCGCGAGCGGAGGGCTCCGCGATCACGTGGTGGCGTCGGTCCTGCCCGGGTCGTTGGGGTGGGTGGCCACGGCCGTGACCACCGAGGTCATCCACGGCCAAAGCGGCAGGGTTCCGAGCACTTTCCCGCACAGCTCGGCCTCGTCGTCAGCGCGCCACAAACCGATGCTGCGCAGCTCGCCGACCGGGCGCCACAGCCGCACAAGGTGGCCGGCAGCGGCCAGCTCCTTGGCCCGCACGGCTTCCGCGGCGCGACGGCGGTCGACCTCGGCCGGGTCGGCACCCTCAGGAATGGTGGTGGTGAGCTCGACCAGGAACTCCTTCATGGTCTTTCTCCTTCTCTTCGGGGCGCCTCGGGGCGCCGGGTAAGTCCGGGAAGTGGGTTGCCATGCCGGGATCGTGCGGCGCCGGCCAGATGGTGGCGCGCTGTCCGGCGCCGCAGCGAAGTCCGCGCCGCCGCTCTCGCCCTGGTCGACACCCTCGACGGCGGTGCCGGCGCCCCGGGAAATGGCGCGCCGGATGCCCGCGTGACCTACCTGGCGGCACCCCGTAGCCCCGTACCCATCCGCAGCTCCGGCCTGGGTGAGCACAGGTCGGGCGGTTCACTGTTCCACATTCTCTGACTGCTCCCGACCGGTCGCCTACTTTGATAGGCGACCGGTTGGTTATCGCGACTGGTCGCAACATAGCACCCCATGCGAAGAAGGCCATCATGAGCAGTCGGGGTCAGAAGGTCGCGGTCATCACCGGCGCCCCGCAGGGAATCGGCGCCGGGCTGGTCGATGCCTACCGCAAGCCGGCCAAAGCGGCCCACCAGTCACCTGTCGGCCGCTACCTCTGCGACGACAGCGAGCGCCCAGCCGGGCCATGCAGCTCCCCCAGAGGGCGCTGAGCCGGGAAGTGCTGTCGTACAGCTTCGCGAACAACACTTGGCCCTCGAGCTGCGCGACAACGAACGAGCGCCGATGATCTCCACTTCGACCTCACTGGCCCTTCCCGCACTTGCAAGTATACGACCGCCCGACTACCGTCTACTAGACCGGTCAGCTAGTAGCTGACCGACTTCCCCCGGCCGCAGACGACGGCCATGCATGGCCGGGCGTCGCCTTTTCGTCCGACACGACACGACAGGAGCTCACGCGATGAGCAACCCGATGCACGAGGTACTGAAGCACTGGAAGGCCGCGTTCGACGGCCACCAGCCGGACATCATGGCCGACCTGTTCACCCCCGACACCCTCTTCCAGGGCTTCGGGCCGGTGGTCCTCTCCGGCCGGGATGCCGTACGCGGCTACTACGAGGCGGTGCCGGGCGATCGCAGCGCCGACGTGACGATCCTCCACACCTACACGATCGGCGAGCAGGTGGTCGGCGGTTTCGCGGACGTCACCTTCCGCGACACGGCGGGCTGGGAAGCCGCTGTACACATGTCGCTGGTCCTCGTACGCGACGGCAGCAGCTGGCGGATCCGCCAGTACCACGTCTCCCGGGTCACGACCGAGCACTGAACCGCACGCGGCCCATCCCCCTGGGCGAATTCGCAGGGGCCGACCGCACACCACTGCCGCGGGCCAAGATGACTGACTGCACGGCTGGCCCTACGACATCCACAGCTATGTCGACGTCGCGCCTTTGCTGGAGGACCGACTGCTGGGCATTCCGGAACATACTGCTGGAAAGGAAGCGAGACGTCCCGCAGGAAGCTCCCGAAGCGTTCGCCCAGGCAGTCGTCGACGTCGACCGTTTCTGACGGGCATTGCACGTGATCGGGGGAATGTCGGGCGGCGGCCGTCGAGTTGCCCGACCCGGGTCGCGCGGCCGACCTGGTCCAAGGCGGCCTTCGTGCGCAGGTGGACCGGCACGAGCGCCGGCCTGCCGCTCCTGCGCAACGACCGCCGCCGCGAGCCCCGTTCAGGTCAGCGGCGCGAGCATCAGCCATGAGGCGCTCGTCCTGCCGAACGAGTACGCCGGGCCGGTCACCATGCTCTGTGCGCCGGCGCAGCCGACACGGCTCAATGGTCGCGGGCCAGGCGCTTCTTCCGAGCGCGGTAGGCCGCTGCCTTGATCTTGTTACCGCACGCCTCCATGGCGCACCACTCCCGGCGCGCTCCCCGTGAACGATCGACGTAGATCCGCGTGCACTCGGGATTCGCGCACTCCTTGAGCAGCGGCACATCCGGACCGCTGAGGACGTCGATGGCGTCCCGGGCCACCGACGAGAGTGCCTGCTGCGGGGTGGCTTCGATGGTGCGCCCGCTCGAGGTGAGCTGCGGGATCGCGGGCGGCGTGCGGACTGCGTGGTTCACGAGCGAGAGTGCACGACTGTCGTACTTCTCGTTCGCCAACCTGGCGACGACGAGCAGATAGATCGCCTCCCGGAGGGCCACCGCATCCTCCAGATCGGACGGCCGACAGCCCGTGTCGCCGTCGACGATTCCGGACTCACGAAACCAGGAGTCGAGACTCTCCGGTGACTTGAGCATTTCCCAAGGCTGCGGCTTGCGGCGCGCGCGCAGTGTCCCCACGAAGTCGAGTGCCGCGGCACCGCAAGGAAAGGCATGTTCCATATCACCAGCTTGACAGGTGACTATCTGACATGCAAGCGTCATTCCGTGCTCGCGGTCTCGCCCTGGAGCGAGAGGTCCTCGGAAGTCCACCGTGGGCCGACGACAGGGCAGCCATCTACCGCCCCTCCCATCGTGGCCGCACCGGCCATCGTCCTGGAAGAGGTGGGGCACTGCCGGGCGGTCTTCTCTCTCGAGCCGGGCGAAGAGCACGACAACGCCATGGACGGCGTCCATGGGGGCATGTCCGCCACTCTGCGGGAGTTTCACAGCCGGCGCCGCAGTTCAGTCCGCCCATACGCAGGGCAGGGCATTCGCCTCGATCGGCCTGCGGTGAAGAGCTGCTTGCGGCAGCCACCCGCCATGAGTGCGCCCCCCGCGCAACCGCGCTGGTCGACACACTGCTCGACGTCAGTGAGGAGTTCGCCTCGCTCTGGAACGAACGACCCGTCATGGGACCTCACTGCGCGCCCGAACACATCGAGCACCCGCGTGCCGGGATCATCGAACTGCGCGGTGAGAGCCTGATGGACCCCGACCAGTCGCAGATTCTGACCGTTTTCACCGCCGACTCCGGCAGCGAGAGCCAGAAGAGACTCGAGTTCCTCACTCTCCTACGCAGTGACCGGCTCACCTGATGCGCACAGTCGGGCGTGGGTGTGCCGAAGTGCGACGGCGCAGGTCAGCGCGGCCTCGCCCATGGGCACGGGCGCTCCGTCGATCGACGATGGCCGCAACAGCGCCTCCGATCGGGCAAGTTCGAGTCCACTGTGGAGCGTGAGCACGTGGCCGGTGAACCGGGCGGTCTGCGCGTCGACGAGCCACAGATCCACCCGGCCACGTCGCCGGGTTCCTTCGGCGGCCCAAGTGCCTCTGTGGCGCGGTTCCTACCTGGACCGACCCGTAGACGATCGTCATGGTTGACGGCGACACGGAATCTGAACACCGGGCGGCCGCGCCGGACGTGGGTGTCGACCGCGAGGTCCACGCATTCGAGCGATGGCTGCGTGTGTGATCAGGAGCCGTGCCTCCCGGCAGGGCGGCGGCGCACCCCGTCGTGCGCAGCCGCCGCTGCTGTCACCGGGCGGACGACCGGACAGGATGGGTTCTCAGGAGGCGAGGTCCAGGACGACCCGGAAACGGGCCTTGCCCGAGAGCATCCGCTCGTAGGCGTCCGCTGCCTGTGCGAGGGGCATGGTCTCGGTGGCCGGGCGGATGCCGTGGGCCAGGCTGAAGGCGAGGTTGTCCTCGTTCTCGATGGAGGATCCGGTCAGGCTGCCCACGATGGACCGGGTGCCGATGATCAGGTCGGGTGTGGCGACCGTCAGCGGATCCGGCGCCGCGCCGACGACGACCAGCCGGCCGCCCGGAGCCAGGCCGCGGACCAGCGGGTCCATGGAGGAGCCGCTGGAGGCAGTGGCGACGATGATCGACGCGCCGCCCAGGTCGTGCAGGGCGGTTCCGGGATCGACGCTGGTGCTGTCGATGTATTCGTCGGCGCCCAGCTCCCTGGCGAAGCTCTCCTTCTCCCGGCCCCGAGCGATGGCGGCGACGCGGTACCCGAGGCTGTGCGCGTACTGCAGCGCCAGGTGGCCCAGCCCGCCGATGCCCTGGACCGCCACGAGGGCGCCCGCCCTGGTGAAGCCTTTCTGCAGCGCGGTGAACGTCGTCAGCCCCGCACACAGCAGTGGGGCCGTCTCAATGGCCGACATGCCGTCCGGGATGCGCACGAGTCCGCTCGCTCGCGCGTAGGCCACTTCCGCGTAACCGCCGTCGGTGGTCATTCCCGTCTGCTCCTGGTCGAGGCAGTTGACGAAATCACCACGGCGGCACATCTCGCACTCCCAGCAGTGACCGCCCAGGTATCCGACACCGACACGGTCACCCGGCCGCCAGGCGGTGACGCCCGCGCCCACGGCGTCGATGACGCCGACGATCTCATGGCCGGGAACGACAGGAGTCGAGGCGTCGGCGCGCAGGCCCTCCAGGGTCAGCACGTCGGTGTGGCAGATCCCGCAGGCCTGCACCTTCAGCCGGACGTGTCCCGGAGCTGGATCGACCAGCTCTCGCTCGACCAGTCGAAGATTGCGAACGCCGGTGACCTCGACGGCTCGATACGTGGACATTGGTTCTCCTCTGCCCGGCCTGCCCTCTCGCGGGGCGGCACCGGAATGTGGTCGACGCCGACAGGGTCGTCGGCGACGCGGAAGTGAGCGCAGCCGTGCTGCGGAATCGGCGCAGACGGGCGCCGAAGATCAGGCGGAAAAGGATGCCGAAGGAATGGACGACCTGCTCCGAAGACCCCACTAATATGACCGGTCGTCTCACACCAGTCAACTCCGGCCCCGAGATACGCCGAGAGGATCTCGCGAGTGATCGGGGTCACGTCGCTGACGGTGACCGTCCACTCGTCCGCGTATCGCGTCCGGACTCACCGGAGAGTCCGACGTGCAGGGAGCTGTACGGCAGGGATTGCGGGCGCAGGTCTCGATCGGTCCCACTGGACGCGAGCGGGTGCGCGCTTCAGATGACGTTGCAGGTGGCTCGGTCGGGGTGGACCCCGCGGACTCGGCCCGACAGGCACGCGTGGCGCAGTGCCCACGGGAAGCCGTCGCGGGTGACCTCAACAGCCAGGACGGTCTCTTGACCTGCACGTGCCCCAGCCGCAGCGGAACATCATCCACAGGAAGGCGGCTTGAACCATGGCAAGCCTGGTTCACAGCCCTTGCAGCCCAATATCCCGTAGTACAGCCAACGACTGGGATGATGAGCCATCGGGTAGTGGTGCGGTCGGCGTGCTGCTTCTCGTGTCGCCCTTCATCGGTCCAGCGACCGTCCGTTAGGCTCGCGTCGCCCACAAAGGTCCCGATTTTCACGGAGGGCAGGACGACGGGGATCAATCGAGAGCGCCTCGTCAGAACGCTGACGTTCTGGCTGCGGCCTGCATTCGCATTGCGGGTCATCAACCGGTTTCAGAAGATCGTGGGTTTCGACCGCTCGATGGCCCTGGCGTCCAGCGCCTTGACGGCATTGGTCCCGTTCTCCATCCTCCTGGGCGCTGTCTTCGTGCACTACGACGCCGCAGAGCGGATCATCAGGCGCTACCACCTCACCGGCGCAGGCGCCACGGCAGTCAGCTCGCTCTTCTCTCCTGCCGAAGGGACCAGTGCGGGCGTGGGCATCTTCGGGGTCGTTTTTCTGACAATCTCGGTACTGAGTTTCGCGCGAGCCGCACAGCGACTCTTCGAACAGGCATGGGAACTCAAGCCCCTCAGTGTGCGCAACACGCGCAACGGCTTGTGGTGGATCCTCACTCTCGGTGGCTACGCAGTGGTCACCACGTTGCTCTCCGCGCTCCTCGGCGGGGACGCGCTGGGTGTGGCCGCCTTGGTGTGTCAGGTACCGGTGACCGCCGCATTCCTCGTCTGGAGCGGCTGGATCCTGTCAGCGAAGCGGATCAACTGGCCGGACCTGCTTCCCTTCGGCGTCACCGGCGCCGTTCTGACGGCGGCCTATTCAGTGGGCGCAACCATCTACATGCCGCGTCTCTTCAACTCCTCCGCCGCACGCTACGGGGTAGTCGGTGCCGTCTTCGCGATGATCTCCGCCCTCTTCGCAGCCATGCTCGTCCTTGTCGCATCGGCGGCACTGGGACGAGAAGTACGAGACGAACTCATCCGGATCCGGCAGGGCGAGCGCCCTTCCGACCGCGAGGTCCGCCGGCAGTGGGACACCGTGGTCGAGCAGACTCGGTCACGGTGGCGCACGGTGCGGGAACAGGTCTCTCATCATCAGATCAAGGGCTCGAACCACTGATGGGCACGGCCGGCCAACGCCGACATCCACGTTTCCAGCGTCATCAGCCAGGAAAGAGTTTGCGAACGCGGCTTGATGATCCATGTCATTCAGCCCCGCTTCCACCCGATCGGAAATCGGCCTACGCGGACGGCGGGCAGACCTGTTCGAGGGGGATCGCTTAACTGATCAGAGACGCTCTGAGTTCGCCATCGAGATGGTCACTCAGCGGTGTTCCGCTCGCCGGAGTGGCTCTCCTCCATCCACTTGGGGTGATTTCTCCTCGCCCATTCACGCCTGACGAACCCGGTGCGCATGCCACGCCGTGCCTCCGGATCCCGGTACGCCATTCTCATGTGCCCGACCAGGACACCGCAGATGGCCAGGGCCAGGAAGTCGTGGATGAAGATTGCGCTGGTGCGGGAAATCACGGGCAGGAATCCGCTGAACCACATCAGCAGGCCCGTGAACATCATGATCAGCACGGCCCCGGCGATCCAGCCGGCATAGATCTTCTGCCCGGCGTTGAACTTGCCGGCGGGACGAGAGGCCGGTGAGGTCAGCCCCTTGCGGACCGCTCGCAGCCATCTCTTGTCGTACCCGGCAAAGCGGTTCAGTCTGCGGAGGTCGGCGCGGAACGCGGAAGAGGCCAGGCCGAGCAGAAACGGCACAGGAAGCAGAATCCCCGAAAATTCATGGATGTTGGCGACCAGGTGACGTCGGCCGACCAACTGGGCCAGCGGTCCCACATACAGACAGGCCGCCGCTGCCACACACACCAGCATGAGCCAGCCGGTGGCGAGGTGGACAAGGCGCTCGGCGCGGCTGAACCGGCGTATGCGCCCGTCGCGCTCAGACGGTGGGTGCGTCACCGCGCCTGTCGGCCTCGTCGAGCCATCCGTCGACCTCATAGCCGTACTCCTCCCAATACCCGGGCACAACCTTGTCGGTGACGGAGATCCCCGAGAGCCACTTGGCCGACTTGTAGAAGTACATGGGGGCTACGAAGAGCCGCGCAGGACCGCCATGGGCGTGCGTGATCGGCTTGTCCTGCATCTTCAGGGCCACCAGCACGTCCGAGCGGCGCGCCTGCCACAGCGTGAGGCTCTCGGTGTACACGCCGTCGAAGCAGTCGAAGCGCAGTGCCTTGCCCTCGGGCCGCACGCCTGCTGCGTCGAGGAGGACGGAGAGCTTCACGCCTTCGAAGGGGGTCTTCGGAACGCGCCAGCCATCGGTACACACGACGTCGTGCACCACCCGGGTCTGCGGCAGCGCGCGCAGATCGTCGAGCGTGAACGTCATGGGGCGGTCGACGAGACCGTCGATCTTCAGGCGGTAATTCGTCGCGTCCTTGCGGGGCACGGAGGCCGCGACACTGTAGTAGCGGAAGCCGCCCGGGTTGGGCAGGAGTCCGCTGAGTCCCGTGGGGTCCTTCTGCGAGAGAGCCGCCAGGGACTTCTCCCATCCGCTTCGCAGATAGGGCGCGGCAACGAGGCCGGCTGCGCCGACGCCGAGGGTCGTGAGCATGACCCGACGTGCCACGGGTGCGCCGTTGTCCGGTTCATTCTGTCGATCAGCCATGGTCAACCTGTTTCGCTTCGCTCCGGGGCAGCCGTCGTCCGGGTGCCTGCTGCGGAGTGGTCGTGCGGAGGAACGAGGGACGGTGCCCGGGGGCGGCACGCGCTGTCGTCTCCTGTCCGCCCCCTTCGGAAGCGGCGCCCCCGGTGAGACGCGTCACGCCGGGAACGATGCTGAAGCCGGGCCCGTGCCGTTGCGCCGGGGAAGCGCATCCAGCTCCCCCGCAGCGTTCAGCGCACCGGGCCGGTCACGATGCCGACCGGCCGCTTCAAGAGACGATGTGGCGCCGCCTTTGAAATCCTTCAGAAGACCTGAACGAAACAGCCGAATGCGATCACTACCGCTGCCGTTACAGACGACAGCGCCGTCAGTGCTTTCGAAATCTTCACGGGCTTCCTTTCCAAGAGTCTCGGGACACGCCGACCGAAATTCATCGGCGGCACCGTGGGACGACGCGCCGGGGAAATCGCTCCGGTCTGCGGCCGCCCTTCATCCACGCGGTTCGCGCCCAGCCAGGCATCAACAGGCCGGGACACTCCCCTCGAGATGTCGATGGATCCGGTGACAGGGCAAGCGGGTGCCGGCGCCGCGGGAGCCTGGATCGGCCCGACGGCCGGTACGGCCTGCGGGCCGGTCGCTCACAGGCACGTACGAACGAGCCACTCGTCAGGGTTGTACGCGTCCTTTGCCGAATCAGGCGTCGTGGCCGGCTGCTCTTCAACCGTGTCCTCCAGGCGGATCCGCTCGGGCAGCTTGCCGAACCGAACCCGACGCAACACCGCGGCCGCATCCGGGGCTTTCTCTGCATGTGACATCTCGTCGCCTCCTCGGCTTGGTTGTCCGCCACTGCACGACAGGCCGCCACACCTGGCATGAAGACCGGTGACGTGCCTCTCCCCGTTGAATTCACCGGTGCCGGTGCACCGTGACGGCACACCCGGCGGAACGTTCCGCCCGGTATGCGTCACGGCCTGGCCCTCCACGGCGCGGCGCGACACACTCGACGAGGACGTCACCGACTCAACGGGTGATGATGCTCGCAGGACGAAGCGTCACCTGTCAAGGAAGTGACCGTCACCCGTCAAGACAGTGGTGAGTGAGGCGGGACATGGTGACGCCCGCCCGAGGCCGGCGAAAGGCCTGAGAGATCGCGTCCCCGCACCTCCCCCACGACCGATGCCACACACTGGATGACCCGGAGTATCTCGGCCTCCGCAGACCGCGCCCGGCCGCCCCGGGACCTCCGGGCCTCGGCGGCCCTGGGCCCCACATTGACAGATCCCCTGTCGAGGCCGCGGATCCCGCCTTCGAACGCACCATGACACTGGTGTGGACTCGACGCACTACGCGCGCTGTCGGACCTGCACACCGAAGGATGACACCGCGCAACGCCGACGGAGGGACTGACTGTCCGACCCACAGGAAGGGCTCCACAGGAAGGGCTCCACAGGGCAGCGCCGGACCCCCGAGGAGCCTGCCGCGTCATCCGGCACCCGCCCTCGATGCACAACAGATCGCCGAGCTGCGCAAGCAGCCCTGCGACCTGAACGCTCACTGCCGCCCCGAACCTCGCACTACACGCCACCGCGCATCACGCCGGCGACCCCGCGCTCAACGGTTCTCGAACGATCCGTCGACAAGGCGGGCGGCCGCATCGGCCGCTTGCTTCGTGACGTGGGCGGCCGCGCGAGTGGCTCGTCCGGTGAGCCGCCAGGAGAGCATGCGCACGGCGGTGGCCGGGGCCGGCGGAAAGATGCCGAGCTGACCGAGCATGGTGATGTCGTCGCGTACCGCCTCGTGCCTGATCACCTTGCCGTCGCGGACGTCGAGGACGTGGATCTGTTCGAAGTCGATCTCGCGTCCCGTGGGAGGTACGGCCTGGTCGAGGGCGCCGTCACGGAAGCGGACGAAGGGGCCGGTGTGGCGCCCCTGCATGCGCAGCCGCACCCAGACCTGCCCCTCGTCGCGGGCGATGCCGAGCACGGGGAAGCGCAGGTCGCTGAAGGCTGACCGCATCCACGCGCCCGAGGCCAGGACTCCCGCGGGTCCGGGTATCGCGCAGGCCGGGGGCGAGACGACGGCTTCGCGGTTGTGGAAGTCCGCGGCCACGACATCGGCGGCCAGCGCCGGATCTCCAGTCTCGAGGATCCGGAAGAGCCCGTGGGCCAGCTCGGTGGTGTCCATTCCCATGACGTCCATCCCTTTCGCCGGTGTGCGATCCGGTGCTGTGTGGGGGTGCTGGTCGGTCCGCCGGGCAGGGCGGCGCGCCGAGCGCCACCCTGCGAGGCGAGATTGACGTTATACGGCACCTAATGAATGCAGCAAATACTGATCACCCTGGATAGAATGGCGCCATGTCCTCGAAGCGCACGTACGTCTCCCCGTTGCGGGAGCAGGCCGCTGCGCAGACGCGCTCACTGATCCTCATGCGGGCGGCCGAGCTGTTCGCGGACCGCGGCTACGGGCGAGTGACCGTCGCAGACATCGCCTCCGCGGCCGGCGTCGCGTCGAAGACCGTCTTCGCGAGCGTCGGGAGCAAGGGCGACATCCTGGACCGGATCGTCGAACAGGGCGTGGCGGCGTCCGGCTACGAACAGGCGATGCAGGGTGTGCTCGCCTTGCGGACACCGGAGTCGGTCCTCAAGGCGCTGGCGCATGGCACGCGCATCGGCAACGAGAGCCAGTTCACGGCGCACGAGGCGATTCGCAAGGCGCTCCCCGTTCACGAGAACGGTGAGGCGCTGTGGGAGCGCGCCACCGCGGCCTACCGTGACGCGCTCCATGCCACCGCCCGCCATCTGCACGGCTTGAATCCGCCGCCGCGCTATCCGGTGACGGAGACGGCGGACCTGCTGTGGTTCTGGTTCGGTCCGACGGGCTGGCGCACTCTGGTCGTGGAGAACGGCTGGTCATGGGATCGGGCCGAGACCGTCCTCTACCGTACGGCCGTCGCCGGTCTTCGCTGAGTCAACGGCTTCTGCCGGATGCGGACTTGGGCGCTCCGCGCCGGGCACGGGCCGCCGGAAGAACGACACCGGACATGCTCCCGACGCGGGTTCCCCCTCCGGAAAGCTCAACTTCTCCTCTGAACTCGGCCGGTGGAGGGTTGCGCCCTTGCCCTCCGGGCGACATGCCAAGCAACGGGGGTGTCCAAGGGGGGATCGCATGGGAAAGGTGTTCCGGCAGTCCGCGGCGGCGGGCTCGGTGGTACCAGAGGCCCTGGACGTGTATGACATCGCGTTCCTGGCGGGCGGGGCTCAGCGGGTGGCGGAAAGCGTGGTGATCGCACTGTGCGAGCGCGGGCTGCTCGTGGTCATCGGACCACGTGTGCGTGCCGCGGGTCTGGAGCAGCCGCAACACCCGGTCGAGCGCGTGGTGTTCTCGTTGTGTCCGCGCAGCAGAAGTGTGGCCTTTGTGCGCACGGCCCTGCAACGCTCTCCTCAGGTCGAGGAGATATGCCGTCGCCTGGCTGCACAGGGACTCGTGACCGAGTCCCGCCACCGCTTGACCCGGGCAGGCAGGCGGCTGTTGAAGGCGGCCCGGCGGGACGAAAGCCTGCCGGCCCACGTGTTCACCGGGCCGGCTGTCCTGCCGGCCGGACCCATCCGCCGCTCCGTCTTGGCCGCGCAGCCGGTCCCGACCGGTGTCGGCCGCTACCTGGCCCGCTTGGGGAGGGCTCTGGACGACTCCGGCCCCGACTCCGAGGGCGGCTCGGACGGCGGCTCGGACGGCGGCTCGGGCGGCGGCTCGGGCGGCGGCTTCAGCTGTGGCGGCGGGGGCGGCAGCGACTGACCGGCGGTGCGCCGTCGATGCACCACGTGGGCGGCTCAGGTCGATGCGGTGGCCCAACACGTCCGCACAGCGCCGGAGAAGAGGCCCTGGCCACGTGACGGTTACCGCCGGGAGCGCCGTCGTTCGCCTGGTACGTCCTCTTCGGCGCGGGCTACGTCTCGTACATGACGTTCGTCATCTCCCTGCTGCGCGACCAGGGCCTGGTCACCTGGAGCACAGCCGGGTTCTTCATCGTGCGCGTCGTCGCCAGTGCCTGGCCGCCCCGCCGGGGTGGGGCCGGATCGTCGGGCGACTGCAGGGCGGCATGGCACCCGAGCTGGTGTCGGCGGGTCGGTGCGGCCGTGCGATTCCTCGGGGACGTAGCGGCGCGATGAAGCGTCGCGGGCGCCATCAGGGGCCCGCCGCCCCACACGCCAGTGGTGGAGCCGCGGCCCCTGCGCGCTCACGGTGGTGATGCGCGAGACGACCGCGTTATCAGCTGAGCAGGCCCAGGCCGCTGTACCACAGCGGGCCGGGGTTGAGCCGGTCACCGTGGAGCTGCATCATCTCGTCGAAGAACTCCAGCGGGGTCGGCCTGCGGGCGAGGAACCGGATCGCGTCCTGCAGGTACCGACGGGTCTCGTCCATGATCTTCGGGTCGTCGGGCAGCTCCTTGTTCTTGTGGCCGGCGACCACATGGCGCGGGTTGAGCGCGGCGATCCGGTCGATTCCTTCGAGCCACGCCTCAAGGCCGCCGTCGCCGCCTTCGAGCATCATCTGGTGCACACCGTTGTAGACGACGTCTCCGGCGACGACCAGACCGATCGACGGCACGTGCAGGGCAGTGGAGTCGTCCATGTCGGTGTGGCCGGTCTCCACAGCGCGCAGGACGTGACCCTCCAGGTGGAACCCGTCGGCCGGCACGGGGACGGCGAGTACCGGAGTGTTCTCCGGGACCTGGGGGAAGGTCTTCGCGAACCCCTCCTCCTTGCCCTTCAGCTGCTCGTGCATCTGCCGGATGGTGCCCTCGGTGGCGTACACGACGGTGTCGGCGTCGCCGAACCTCTCCAGCAGCGTCGCTGTGCCGAACCAGTGGTCGGCGTGGCCGTGGGTGACGTACACGAACGCGAGCCGTTTGCCGGATCGTGCCACACCGTCCGCGACCTGCGCGATCTGTCCGAGAGTCAGCGGCGGATCCACCAGGACGGCGTCCCGGTCCCCGTGGATCAGGGTGGACGAGACCGGTGACGAGACGATCTCGTCGCCGTTCGGCATCCGCAGGTCTGTCTTCCGGAGGACCCCGTCCGAGACGAGGACGTCGTAGGACAGGGAGACGGATTCGGGCACTCTCGGCACGTTCCTCGTGGATGGCAAGCTCCTCCTGTCACTCTCACACGGCGGGAGGGAGCCTGCCCGTCGAAGGTTTGCGCGCGGACCCGACAGGCTGGGCGGACGCGGGCCGACCTCCGAGGTGCACTGCTGGACCGAGGAGTTGACCGGGTACGGTGGCGATCCGCGGTCTGTCCGACGGTGCTCCGCGCGGGCGGGAGGGTGGTCACAGGCCGAGGGAGATGGCCAGGCGTGTGAGTTCCGCCGTGGTGTTGATGTCGAGCTTGGCCCGGATGCGGCGGAGGTAGGCGTCGACGGTGTGCTTGGAAAGTCCCATGTGGCGGGCCGTCTGCACGTAGGTCCGTCCGGCGGCGATATGTCGCAGCGTCTCCTGCTCGCGCGGAGCCAGGGCAGGTGCGGGGGCTTCGGTGTGCGGCGTGGCGAGTGCGAGGCTCATGGGATTTCCTTCGACGGATCGGCCCGGTCATCGCTGCTCACGTCCTCGGAAGCAGGGGGGCAATGTCCGAATAATGCGTTTTGCCCTCTTTCGAAAAGGTTGCCTCCGTGACTTCATGGCGGTGTCCGCCGATCGTCACAGGCGTGTCACGACACACGTCCACAGGCCCGCGGGCCTGGAACACGTGGCACGTCTCGCCGGCGGCGCCACGGAAGTCCCGCCCGCACTGGATGCCCCGATCCCGGCCCTGCGGCTGAGCTGGGCCTAGCTGAGCACGGTGGCCAGGTGGCAGTCCGATACCGAGGAGACGGAACTGATGAACAACCGCGCGGGCGGTTGCGCGACACCGCACCGAAGCTGCCGACGACCCCGCGCCGGAGCAGGTAGACGCGTGGATCGAACTCGCGGAACTGGAGGCCGACCGGGATTTCCGCCGCCGTATGCGCCGTATGGCCGAACGCAACGCCACGGGACGCGCTCAGGCGGGCCCCGGGCCCGGCCGGCAGCCCGGCGCTTTCATGTTCTTCACCAAGAAGGTCGCGGTGCTCGTCGGCCACGCTCGTGAGCGCGGCGTCGCTCCCGAGTCGGCCGAGGACACGCAGGCCCTCCACGAACTTCTCGGCACCGGTGTCGGCGGGCGCCGATGCTCCGCGGTGCCGGAAACGTATCGAGGTAGCCATGGACGCGCAGGTGGAACGCTACGGGGAGCTACCTGCGCTCGTCCAGGCGAGCAGCCGCGACCGTCGATGACATCGGACCACCAGCGGTCGGCAGGGGCACTGCGCACGCACGGCTGAACCTGCGCAGGCGCGTCCCACCCGGGTTCCGCTTCCCGGCGACCTCCCGCCCGGGACAGGGCGCCGTGGTCGCGGAGCCGGCTACTGAAGGTCCTCCTCCTCGCTCTCCTCCTCGCTCTCCTCCTCGTCCGGGATGGTGTGCATGGCCGCCTCCTCCGCGGATGCCGCCCCACCATCGATGCCTACGTCGTGAGCGACCATGTCGATTTCGCGGCCCATCGCGTCGACCTCCGGGAGGAGCCTGCCGGTGCGGGCCTCCCCGGCCTCTTTGTCCACGGGTTCGCCGTCCATAAGCAGATCACCGATGCCGTCCCCCTCGGGTGGCATCACGTCCGGCACCTCCTGGGCGAGTCGCTGTTCCAAAGGAGCGCCCTGCATCTGTTCCTCGCCCGTGGTGCCGAATCTCTCGACGCCCAGGGGCCGCTCGGGCGGCGAATAGCCCTCGTCGAGGATGGTGTCCAGGTTCTTCTCGTCCAGCACGTTCTCCAGGTCGAGATCGTCGACAGGCGGGTTCTTAGCATCGGAATGCTCCGGCTGGTAGACGTCGTCGCCTCTTGCCTGGTCCGACATCGTGTCCTCCTTACCCCAGTCTGACCGCCTGGGCCTCAACCAGAGAGATCGGCCCACGGAGCAACGTCGTGCCGACCGCAACCATCTTCACCATTGCAGCAGACTCACGCAGGTGTGACGCGTGTGCCACCAGCAGACGAAGAACCTGCTGTCGCGCACCCCGGCAGCCTCACCTTCCATGGTCACTCATCGTGGTCACTGCAGTCCGCCGGAGAGCCCGAGGACGTCCTTTCACGTATGCCCGCGACATTTCCTCAGGTCAGGGCCTCCTGATGAAAGGCTCGGACAGGAACTCCTCACCCGTCGCTGTCGCGATCTTCCACAGAGGGACGCTCTTCCTGCCCCGAGACGTCCGCGCTTCCCGAGGAGTACGCAATCGGGGTTGGTATCCGCACAGGCGCCTCCTGCCATGAAGCGGCACATACCTGGCCGTAGTGGGGCGGAAGCAGCCCCTGTCAGGGGAGGAGGCATCCCATCGGTCGCCGAGGCGGATCAGGCACCGAGGATCAGGCACCGAGGCGCCGCGCGGGTGCCGCGCCCACCGAGGCCGAGCGCCGGGCACTCCACTGCGCCAGGGGCTGCAGGGCTTCCACGAGCGCGTGGCCGTCGGGAGCCAGGCTGTAGCGGATCTGCACGGGCGTGGTCGGAACCACCGTGCGCTCGATCAGGCCTTCGGCCTCGAGCTCCTTGAGGCGCTGCGAGAGAAGGCGGTCGGAGATGCCGCTGACCATGGCCCGGTATTCACCGAAGCGCCGGGCCCCGTGCCCGGCGGCTGCCAGGATCCCGCCCGTCCAGCGCCGTCCGACGAGTTCGAGTGCGCCCTGGAGGTTCGGGCAGGCGCTGTCGTCGACGACGTGGCGCTCGCGTACCAAGGGCGACGAATCTTTCATTCCGGACTTCACTTACTCAATGTTAGTGACTAATGCTGCGTTTGGCCAGCGGCGTCACCGGCCACACCGTTGACCCATGGCAACCCGCCCGTCCCTGATCGAGGCGCCGCAGGCAACGCCGGCCCCGCCGGACATGGCGTGACGGCCCGGATGACGCGGGCTCCTTCGGATCGGGCGAGGGCGGCCACACCCCGTACAAAACGTCCATCTCAACACAAAGAGAAGAGACGATGACGTCCCCTGCCAAGCTCGCCCACGTGGTCCTGCGGACGCAGCACCTGGCGGAGATGCGCGACTGGTACGTGACCGTGCTCGACGGCAAAGTCATGCACGAGGATCAGGCCTCGGCCTTCATCACCTACGACGACGAGCACCACCGGATCGCGCTCGCCAACATGGCCGACCTGGAGAACCCCGACCGGGCAGCGTCGGCACGGACGGTCGGGAAGCGTGAGAGGCCCGCCCCGGTCACCGCGGACACCGACATCTTCCAGGCGCTCGCCGGCCCGCCGACCGGCCTGTTCCACATCGCCTTCACCTACGACACGCTCGACGAACTGCTCGGCAACTACGAACGGCTGGCCGCCGTCGAGATCTGGCCCGTCCTGGCGATGAACCACGGCGTGACCACGTCGACGTACTACCGGGACCCCGACGTCTCGGCAACGATGCCACTGGCGGTCGGCGACGTGGTGCTGACCGGCACGCCCGGGGGTGTCGCGCTGGCCGTGGGCGGATACCTGCGCTCCGGGGACGTGGTCACCGTGGAGATCGAAGGACTGGGACAGCTGCGCAACCCGGTGCGCACCGCCCCTGCGACACCCCTGTAGGGGCCGGGCACGGCGAACCGGTGGCATCCACGAGGTGCCACCGGGGCGCCTGCCCCCAACGGAACCGAGGGCGGCAGCGCGGCACGACGCCACGCTGCCCTGCCGGCTCCGGCCCGGCGGCCGACCCCGAGACCGCCATGGTGCACGGGTTCGCCACAGCGTGCCGGTGGGCCGCCCTCTTCCTGGTCCTGCCCGCGCTGATCTCCTTCGCGCGGTCGACGCTCGCCGCCCTGGCAGCACCACCGGCACCGACAGCACCACCGGCACCGACAGCATCGCCGACTCCGCCGAACCCGCAACGACGCCCGCGCGGCACCTCGTCGCTTGACATCCTCCGATGCCGCGAGTGAGGCTTCCCGAGCCGGTGGGAACGTTCCCATAGTCCGGCGGTGTCACAGGAGGAACGCAGGTGCACGTGCCCGACCAGCCCATCAGATGGGGAATCCTTGCGACCGGAGCCATGGCCGCAGCCTTCACGGAGGATCTCCTCTCGATTCCCGACGCGGAAGTAGTCGCCGTCGGCTCCCGCTCCGCGGAGTCCGCGCGGACGTTCGCCGACCGGTTCGGGATACCCCGCTCCTACGGCAACTGGCAGGAGTTCGCGAACGACCCCGAGATCGACGTCGTCTACGTCGCCACGCCGCACGCCCACCACCTCGCGGCCGCCACCGCCTGCCTGGAAGCAGGAAAGGCCGTCCTGTGCGAGAAGCCGGTCGCTCTCAATCGTTCCCAGGCCGCATCGATGCTGGCGGCGGCGGAGCGCCGCTCGCTCTTCCTCATGGAAGCCATGTGGACGTTCGTCAACCCGCTGATCCGCAGGGCCCAGGACATCATCGCCCAGGGAGTGATCGGTGACGTCACCTCCGTGCACGCGGACTTCTCCGCCAGGGCCCCGTACGTCCGGGGAAGCAGACTGTACGACCCGGCCGCAGGCGGCGGTGCCCTCCTCGACATCGGCACCTATCCCGTCTCGTTCGCCCACCTCTTCCTCGGCGCTCCGGACCATGTCTCGGCCTGGGCCCACCTGACCGGCGAGGGAGTGGACCACAACACCGCCATGGTCCTGGGATACAACAGCGGAGCCACGGCAGTGCTTTCCTGCTCCTTGGCCTTCAGCAGCGCGAACAGGGCCGTCGTATACGGCACCCAGGGCAACATCGAGTTCCCGGCCGACTTCTACAACCCTCGGAGCCTCGTGCTCCGTCGCGACGGTGCCGGGCAAGAAGTCGTCGAGGCGGATCCGCAGACGGGCAACGGCTACGGCCACCAGGCCCGGGAAGTGATGCGGTGCTTGCGCGAGAGGAGGACGGAGTCCCCACTGGTTCCGCTGAAGGGCAGCCTTGAGGTGATGAGCACGCTCGACCGGGTCCGGGAGCTCGTGGGCGTCCGCTACCCCGGCGAGTGAGCGCCAGGCAGCGCACGAACCGGGGCCGACGAGCGTGCGTATGCCGCTCGTCGGCCCCGGTACCGGATCAGCGCGTGGCTACACGCCCTCGGCCAGTCTGCCGGTCCGTGCGACGCCGCCGTACCAGCGTGCGCTGGCCTTCGGAATGCGCTTGCCGGTGGGGTAGTCGACATAGACCGCGCCGAAGCGCTTGCTGTACCCGTAGCCCCATTCGAAGTTGTCGAGCAGGGACCACAGGAAGTACCCACGGACGTCGACGCCCGCCTCGATGGCACGGTGCACGGCGGTGAGGTGCCCCTGAAGGTAGGCGATCCGGTCGGGGTCGTTCACCTCTCCCTCAGGGTCGACGTAGTCGTCGAAGGCGGCACCGTTCTCGGTGATCATGAGCGGCATCCCCGGGAAGTCGCGCTTCAGCCGGAGCAGCAGGTCGTACAGACCACTGGGGTCGACGGCCCATCCCATCGCCGTGGTACTGCCCGGAGGCAGGTGGAACGACACCTCGTCGGCGCCCGGCCACGGGCTGTGCGTGCTGTTGCCATGACCGTCGGAGCCATGGCTGGACTCCGGGGCGCCGCCCGAGACAAGGGTGGGGGTGTAGTAGTTGACGCCCAGGAAGTCCAGGGGCTGGTGTATGTCGGCGAGGTCACCGTCCTGCACGAAGGACCAGTCGGTCAGCCGGGCGGTGTCCCGAAAGAGGTCCTCCGGGTATTCCCCGTCGAGGATCGGGCCGGTGAAGACGCGGTTGGCCAGGGCGTCGATGCGACGTGCGGCGTCGACGTCCTGAGGGTCCTCGGTGCGCGGCCTCACGTGGTGGACGTTGAGCGTGATGGAGACCCGTGCGTCGGACGGCAGATTGGCGCGCAGCGCCTGGACTGCCTTTCCGTGGCCGAGGTTGAGGTGGTGGGCGGCGCGCAGAGCGGCCACGGGATCGGTGCGCCCGGGAGCGTGGACTCCCGAGGCGTAGCCGAGGAAGGCGCTGCACCACGGCTCGTTGAGTGTGGTCCAGGTCCGCACCCGGTCCCCCAGCGCCTCGGCGGCCATGGCCGCGTATTCGGCGAAGCGCTCCGCCGTGGCGCGCTCGGGCCAGCCGCCTGCGTCCTCGAGTTCCTGCGGCAGGTCCCAGTGGTAGAGGGTCGCGACGGGCTGGATGTTGTGCTCCAGCAGCTCGTCCGTCAGCCGGCGGTAGAAGTCCAGGCCCTTCTGCACGCTGGGGCCACGGCCCGTGGGCTGGATCCGGGGCCAGGCGAGGGAGAAGCGGTAGGCCCCGACACCGAGGTCGGCCATGATGGCGACGTCCTCGCGCCAGCGGTGGTAGTGGTCGGTGGCGACGTCACCGGTGTCGCCGTTGCGGACCTTGCCCGGGGTGCGGGAGTAGGTGTCCCAGATGGAGGGCGTACGCCCGTCGAGGGCAGCAGCACCTTCGATCTGATAGGCGGCGGTGGCCGTGCCCCAGGTGAACGACCAGGGAAAGGTGAGTGCGGGGGGTGTCTCGGCAACGGGCACGACGTGTCCAGCAGCGGTTACCACGGAGGGGGGTCCTTCCAGAATGTGCTGTCAGCAAGGACAGAGAGATGGAGCGAAGGGGGCCGGGCGGCCGGCGCTCGACCGGTCGGGCGGCTCAGCCCTTGACCGCTCCCTGCATGATTCCGCCGACGATCTGACGTCCGAAGACGACGAACATCGCCAGCAGGGGGAGGGTTCCGAGCAGCGCGCCTGCCATGATCAGGGACTGGTCGCGGACATAGCCCGCGCTGAGTTGGGTGAGCGCGACGGGAACCGTCGGGTTCGTCATGTCCAGCACGATGAACGGCCAGAAGAAGTCGTTCCATGCGTGGACGAACGTGATCATGAAGAGGACGGCCATCGCCGGACGGGCGACCGGCAGGACGACGCTCCAGAAGATACGGAGCGAATGGGCGCCGTCCACCCGGCCCGCCTCGATCAGTTCGTCGGGGAGCGCCTCGCTCAGGTACTGGCGCATGAAGAACACACCGACGGCGCTGACGAGAGTCGGGAAGATGACGGCGGGCAGCTTCTGGCCCCAGCCCAGGTCCGTCATCATCATGAAGAGGGGGACGACACCGAGCTGCGGCGGGACCATCATCGTGCCGATGACCAACATCAGCAGGATGTTCCGTCCCTTGAAGCGCAGTTTGGCGAAGGCGAAGCCCGCCAGGGTGGCGAAGAGGACCGTCGACAGGGCGATGACACTGGCCACGATCAGGCTGTTGACCATGGCCTTGCCCAGTGCGGCGTCCTGCCATGCCTTCCCGAGGTTCTCGAGCAGATGGGGGCCCGGCAGGAACGGAGGCGGAGTCTGGGTCACTCGCGTGTTGTCGCTCGAGGCCGCCACCAGGGTCCAGTACAGCGGGAAGAGCGAGAGCACCGCGGCGATGGCGAGCAGGATATAGGTGAAGGGACCGGCGTGATGCTGACGTCCTGCGCCTGAGCGCAGGAGCCGACGGGGGCGGCGCTTGCCGGGCGTGGTCGGCGTGACGTCCTGGCGCGCCGGGAGAGTCTGGGTGGTCATGGCTGCCATCTCCTGGTCAGGAAGTACGCGACTTGGCACGCCGCTTGAAGAGGCGCTGGATGAGGAAGACGAGGATCAGGATCAGGAACATCGCCCAGGCCACGGTTGCCGCACGGCCCATCTGGTAGTTCTTCCAACCCTCCTCGTACAGCAGCAGTCCGAGGGTCTGGTACTGGTTGTCCGCCCCACCGGTGATGCCGTTCGGGCCCTGGCCGAAGATCAGTGGTTCACCGAAGAGCTGGCTGGCGCCGATCGTGGAGAGCACGATCGTGAAAAGGATGGTGGGACGGATGCCCGGAATGGTGACCTTGAGGAACTGCTGCCAGCGCGAGGCGCCGTCGATGGCCGCGGCCTCGTACCTGTCACGCGGAATGGCCTGCATGGCCGCGAGGTACAGCAGGGCGTTGTAACCGGTCCAGCGCCAGATGACGATCGTGGAGATCGCGATCTGTGCGGCCCACTTGTTGTTCTCCCAGTCGATGTTGTCGACACCGACCAGGCTCAGCATCCAGTTGATCATGCCGAAGTCACGCTCGAAGAGCATGGTGAAGACGAGGGCCGCGGCGCCTACCGAGGTGGCGTACGGGGTCAGAGAGGCCACCCGGAAGAACGTGGATCCGCGCAGGCGGTAGTTGAGCAGATGGGCCAGGCCCAGCGCCATGAACAGCTGCGGGACGGTGGAAATCACACCGATGGTGATGGTGTTGAGGACGGCGTTCCAGAAGCGCTCGTCATGCCACAGTGCGATGTAGTTGTCGAACGCGACCCATTCCATGACGTCCATGGAGGCGAGTTCGACACGGTGGAGGGAGAACCAGGCGGTGTAGATGAGCGGGTAGAGGCTGAAGGCGGCGAAGACCGCGAAGAACGGGACGATGAAGGCGTACGGTGCGCCCTTCACGTCCACGCGGTGGAGCAGCGTGCTCCACCGGCTCGGCCGGCGCTTGTCTCGGCTCGTGCGGGAGGGTTCGGCCCGGCCGGCGGACTCTTTGGTGGCTTCACCGGCCGCTGTTGTCGAGGTGGGATTGGCCACCGGAGGCATCCTTACGTGGGACTTGCGGGGGCTGGGCCCCGGCGACCGCGCGGAAAACGTTGTCGCCGGGGCTCGGTCGGACGGGTGGCGTCAGCCGGTGGCCTTCTGGATGCGCTCGTCGGTGGTCTTCCACGCCTTGTCAGGGCTCTGGTTCTGCGACTCGATCAGAGTCAGCCCCTGGGAGAAGATGTCCTTGATCGTGCCGTCCTTGCGGCCCAGAATCTGCTCGTCGGGAATCTCCTGCGCCGCCGCGCCGAAGATCCTGCCGATGGGGGCGCCGCTGAAGTACTCGGACGACGCGTTCGCCACCTGCGGCGCCTTCAGCGCCTCCTGCGAGGAGGGGAAGTTTCCGATCTTCTCGAAGAGCCGGGCCTGCTGCTCGGGGGCGGTGAGCCAGGCGACGAGCTTCTTCGCCTCTTCCTTGACGGGGCTCTTCTCCATGACTCCGAGGAAGGACCCGCCCCAGTTCGCACCCATGGGGGCCTTGGCAACGTCCCACTTGCCCTTGTTCTGCGGGCCGGCCTTCTCACTGATGTGGGCGAGCATCCAGGCCGGGCACACCGTGGTGGCGAAGGTGCTGTTCGCCAGGCCGGGGTCCCAGCCGGGCTGGAACTGCCGGAGCTTGGCGGTCAGTCCCGTTGTCGCGGCCTGGGAAGCCAGGTCCCATGCCTGGGTGACGACGGGGTTGTCCTTGTAGATCAGCTTCCCGCTCTTGTCGTAGAACTGCTGGGAGTTGCCGTAGATCATCGCGTTGAACAGGCCGCTGGAGCTGTCCATGAAGGCGACCTTGTCGCCCTTGAAGCCGGCCTTGAAGTCCTTGCCCGCCGCTACGAACTTCGCCCAGTCGCCATCCCACAGCTTGGCGACCTGCTCCCGGTCGGTGGGAAGCCCGGCCTGCTCGAACAGGTCCTTGCGGTAGCAGACGGCCATGGGGCCGATGTCCGTGCCGAGCCCGATGACCTTGCCGTCCTTGCCCGTGACCTGGCTCAGCTTCCACGGCAGGAAGTGGTCGGCGCCCGGAACATCGGACAGGTCGACGAACTTGCCTGCCTGGGTGTCGACGAGCTCCTTGGCGCGACCGATCTCGATGCCCTGGATGTCCTTCAGGCCGCTGCCGGCCGCCAGGTGCGTCTGCAGGGCGGTGTAGTAGGTCTGCTCATCGCCCGCGACCTCGGCCTCGATCCGGACGTTCGGGTTCTTCTTCATGTACTCATCAAGGAGTCCCGTCTCCTTGAATCCCATGACGCCGAACAGCCCCATGGTGATGGTGGTCTTGCCGTCCTTGACGCCTCCACCGGTCCCACCGGTGTCGCTGCCGCCGCATGCGGAGAGAAGACCGAGAGCTGCCACTGCCGAAATGACGGCGGTGCCTCTCGTACGCAACAGCTTCCGGGTGCTCTTCATGTGTGTGTCCTCCCAGGCGGCGCCGACGCACCTGAATGCGGGCCAATCGGACAACCGACCAGCCCAAGCTAAGATGGGAACGTTCCCAACCACGGTGGGAACGTTCCCACCGGGACTTCGAAAGACTGACCGGCGGGTGCCCCATGTGTCAAGAAGTTGAATCTTCCTCGTTTCCGGGAGATGTCTCAGCGGGTCCTGCACAGGCGGTCTCGCCTACTACAAGATCTGGCACAATTCGCAGGTGAACGGCGCGCGGACGTCGAGGAACGAGGAGGCAGCATGGGGGAGGGGCGACGGCCGACCATCAAAACTGTGGCCGCACGTGCCGGTGTGGGGCGGACCACGGTTTCGCGGGTCATCAACGGCTCCACGCTCGTCAGCGATGAGGCGAAGGAAGCGGTCCTGGCGGCGATCGCAGAGCTCAACTACGTGCCGAATTCCGTGGCCCGTGGTCTGGTCACCCAGCGAACCAACTCGATCGCGCTGGTCATCCCCGAGTCGGAGAGCCGACTGGGTTCTGAGCCCTACTTCTCCGCCGTCATCCGCGGTGTGAGCACCGCACTCGCGGCCACCAGGACACAGCTCCAGCTCGTGCTCGTCCGCGACCGGGAGGAGCGTGACCAGCTCACCGACTCCGTGGCGGAGCGGAGGGTCGACGGTGTGCTGCTGGTCTCCGTGCACGACCACGACCCACTGCCCGAAATACTGGAGAGCATGGGCCTGCCGACCGTACTTGCGGGACGCCGCTCCCCGAAGGAGTCACTGAGCTATGCGGGCTCGGACAATCTGGGCGGCGCGACGGAAGCGGTCCGGCACCTGATCTCGCGCGGCAGGACGGCGACCGCCACCATCACCGGTCCTCTCGACATGGATGTCGGCCGGGCCAGGCTCCAGGGGTGGAGGGACGCTATCCGCGAGGCCGGGTCGGCGGCTGACGAGCGCCTCGTCGCCACGGCCGACTTCACCGAGGAGGGCGGGAAGCTCGCGATGCGTTCGCTTCTTGAACGGAACCCGAACCTCGATTCCGTGTTCGCGGCCTCGGACGTCATGGCGGCCGGCGCCATGCTGGAGCTGCGCCGGCAGGGGCGGCGGATTCCCGACGACGTCGCCGTCGTCGGTTTCGACGACTCGTACATCGCCCGCTACACCCATCCGGCACTGACCAGCGTGCGCCAGCCGGTCGAGGGCATCGGAAGCGCCATCGCCCGTCTGCTGCTCGACGAAATAGCCGACCCCGGCGTTCCACGGCGCCACATCACTCTTCCCACCCAACTCGTGGTGCGCCGCAGCTCGTCCTGACCCGTCAGCCGCGCACGATCTCGCGGGGGAGGCGACGGCGAGCACCGGTCGGAGGATTCCTGTCCGGTGGTCGAGCAGGGCGATCTGGACACGGTTGTTCAGGTCGAGCTTGGTGAGGATGTGGGAGGTGCGCGTCCCTTTCGTGCAGAGAAAGGGACACACGGACACCTGTCCGCAGGCGCTGCGACGCATGGCGCGCGATGGGCAGGAGATGGCCGATCGCACGTGGTCCCACAAAGTGCTCACCGATCTGAGCCCGAAGGGGGTGGCCGCCGAGCCGGCACCCGTACCGGACGATGTGCTGCGCGTCACCGGCCGCTCCCCCAGCCTGATGCGCCCGCCGCAGGGCCGCACCGATGACGACGTCTCCGCGGTGATGAAGGCGCTGGGCCTGGCGCAGGTGCTGTGGAGCGTGACCGCGAAGGACTACGCGACCACCGACTCCGCGCTCATCACGCGAAGGGTGATGAGCGGACGCGCCGGGACGGCATCGTTCTGCCGCACGAGCGCTACGCGGGCACGGTTCCCGCGGTACCGGGCATCATCGACACGCTGCACGAGCAGGGCTGCACGTTCGTGACGTTCTCCCCGCTCCTGGCCCCCGCCGCTCCGGAGCTGGCGGTCCACCGGCCCTGAACCGGCCAGGTCCGTCCCGCCGCGACGCGGGCCGCCGAGGGGTGCGGCGCCCGCAGTGGTGGCCGGGGCGGGAGCGGGGGCGGGGGATCGCTCCGCGCGTCGACGACGATCTTGACCGCGGCGCTGCCGCTCTCCACCTCTTCGTAGGCCTCGGCGACGGTGGCCGCCTTGCCCAGCCCGAGCAACGGCCCGACCAGACACAGCAGCAGCATCGGCCCGAACGCCGCCCCGTACAGGGCCTCGTCACGGTCCGAACGCGGGTAGACGCCCTCCGCGGCGGCCGGAACCGACAGCACACGGTGCTCGGGTACGAAAACGTTCTGCCCGATCAGGGTGTTGCCGGCGGTTCCCCTCATGCCGGCCGTGCGCCAGGTGTCCTCGACGGAGAGGCCGGAGGCGGGTATCAGGACCAGCGCCTGGTCCGTGACCGACCCCCTCTCGTCCTTCAGCAGCGCGCCGACCGCCGCCCAGGTGGCATACGGAGCACCCGAGTTGTACGCCCACCGGCCGCTGACGCGCCAGCCGCCCGGGACCCGCTCCCCCATACCCGTCGGCGCCGCCACACCGGTCGGTCCGGACACCGGGCTCACTCTCCGGCCTTCGGTCCCCGTTGCTTCAGAAGGGGTGCGAGGCGCCTCGACTTCGAACGCACCCAGCCCCGCAAACCATCCTTGCGAGACGATGGTCACGTTAGATAAATCATTGATTGCATCCAATCATCGCGTACATTCAATCTCGTCGGCGCCTCGGCAGGCACGCACCACCAAGCGCTGCTCAGTCCGGTACGCCGAGGCTCGACGAGCGACCCAGCTCTTCAGCGAAGCCGGCCGTGACCAGCCCTCACGACAAGCAATCGGTCGCTCGGGTGAGTACACAACGACCTTCAGACAGCCGACGGAACGGAAACCGCACGACCATGGCCCATCTGCTTCACATCGACTCGTCGGCGGCACCCGCCGGATCCGTCTCCCGGGAAGTGGCTGCCACGTTCCGCACAGCGTGGGAACAGGAGCACGAGTCGGGCACGGTGACCCACCTCGACCTCGCGCTCAACCCGGTGCCGCACCTCACGTCCGCCGGAATCGCCGCCCGCGCGAAGACCTCCGCCGACCGTTCCACGGAGGAGTCGGCCGCCGCGGCGCTGCAGGACCGCCTCGTGGCCCAGCTGCGCGCCGCGGATGCATATCTGTTCGGCGTGCCGATGTACAACTGGACCGTCCCCTCGACCTTCAAGGCGTGGCTGGACCAGATCGTGATCGCCGGACGCACCACCGTGTTCGGGGACGAGCCCGAAACCGTCAAGGGCCGTCCTGCCACCGTGATCGTCAGTGCGGGCGGCGGCTACGGGCCCGGCACTCCTCGTGAGGGATGGGACTTCGCCACGCCTTACCTGGAGAAGGTGCTCACCGAGGCACTCGGTCTGGACGTGCACACCATCCAGATCGAACTGACCATGGCGCACCACTCCCCCGCCATGGCCGCCCTGCGCGACATCTCGGACCTGAACCGAACCAACGCCCACGCCGACGCCGAGAAGCTGGCGCGGGTGCTGGCGCAGGAATTCAAGCACTGACCATCGCCGCAGGCCGCGCACCCTCGAGGTGATGAGGCGGCCGGGCGGACGGGCTTGCAGACGCCTGCACCGTGTCAGGGGCACGCAGTGCAGGGGGCCGCACACAACGGCGTGGTCGCGGCCACCGGATACGGCAGTCGCCGTGTCCGCCGGGGCGGTATCCCCCAGCGCCATTGGGGAGCGCGGGATCGGATACCGCCCCCACGGCCGTGCGTGCACGCATCAGTCGGTCATGGCCGCCCGTGCCCGTGCTTCCCGCACGGCGGCCTTGAGCCCGGCGATGTCGTAGGCGCCGTGGTGCCTGCGGCCGTTGACGAAGAAGGTCGGCGTCCCGGACACCCCGCTGAGGTCCGCCGACTCGACGTCCTCAGCGACCCGGGCGGCGGCTCTGTGGTCGAGCAGATCGCGCCGGAAGCGTCCGGCGTCCAAACCCACGTCATCCGCGTACCGGAGGAGGTCGGGGGTTCGCATAGCTCCCTGGTGGTCGAGCAGAAGGTCGTACATCTCCCAGAAACGGTTCTGTGCGGCGGCCGCCTCGGCCGCCTCCGCGGCGAGCTGCGCTTGGGGGTGGACATCCGTGAGCGGCAGATGACGCCACACGTAGCGGATGTCCCCGGCGTCGCCGAGCAGCTCCCGGATCACCGGCTCGGCCTGCCCGCAGTAGGGGCATTGGAAGTCGCCGTACTCGACGACGGTGACGGGGGCGTCGAGGGGTCCGCGCAGATGGTCGCGCATCGGATCGACCGGTACCGCGAGATCGACGATGGCCTCGGCGCTACCGAGCAGCACGCTCAGACGCAGCGGTCGCGGAAGGAGCGCGATCAGCCGGGCCAGCAGGCGGCTGAGGACGAACGAGCAGACAACCGCACTGAGCACGCCGATCTTCGCCTCGGCCAGCCGGGGGCCGTCGAAGGCGAGTGCCGCGATCAGCAGGGACACCGTGAAGGCGGCTCCCCCGAGGGCGCCTCCGACCGCGACGGCGCCCCAACCCGCGGGAGGCCGCAGCCGTCCTCGGCTCAGCATCGTCGTCAACGCCGAGGCGCCCAGGATGCCGACGGGCTTGCCGAGCACGAGGCCGGTCAGGACTCCGAGGGTGACGGGAGAGGTGAAGGCGCGTGAGAGCTGGTCACCGCTGAGCTCGATCCCGGCGTTGGCGAACGCGAACAGCGGGGCGATGACAAAGCTGGTCCAGGGGTGGTACTGCCGTTGCAGACGTTCGTTGGGGGAGATCGCGGAGGCCATTCCGCGCCGCACGGTCCGTTCGAGCTCCGGGGTGGGCTGCTCACGGAAGAAGCGGAACAGGTCGCTGGCCCGCTCGAGTTCGCTGCGTGGCGCCGGATACGCAGGGGTGATCAGCCCCATCGCGAGTCCGGTGACGACCGGGTCGACTCCCGATGACAGCAGGGCGAGCCAGAGCACCACCGCGAGCAGCGCGTACACCGCTCCCAGCCGCACATCGGCCGCGCGCACCACCAGCACCACGGCGAACACCGCGGCCGCGCACGCCAGAGCGGGTGTCGAAAGGCGACCGCTGTACACGCCGGCAACGACGGCCAGGGCCACGAAGTCGTCGACGACGGTCAGGGTCAGAATGAACACGCGCAGCCCCGGTGGCATGCGCTTGCCGAACATGGCGAGCATGCCGAGAGCGAACGCGGTGTCCGTGGAGATGGCGGCCCCCCAGCCGTAGGCCGACGGCTCCCCCGCGTTGACAGCGAGATAGAGGACGGCGGGGACGAGCATGCCGCCGAGCCCCGCCATCAGTGGCAGGGTCGCACGCTTGCGCTCGCGTAGCTCTCCCATGTCGAACTCACGCCGCGCCTCGAGTCCGATCACGAAGAAGAACAGCGCCATGAGCCCGCTGTTGACCCACTCCCGCAGCCCGAGACCGACGCCGTACCGCCCGACCTGCACGGACAGCTCCGTGCGCCACAGCGCTTCGTACGCCGCGGGTGCCAGATTCACCCACACGAGAGCCGCCAGCGCCGCGGCCATGAGCACAGCGGCGCTGCCGGTCTCCGTACGCAGGAAGTCCCGCAGCGGTGACCGCGAGTCGCCGCTCCTCGCGGTCCGGACGGAAAAGCCCGGGGTCGTCGCGCCTTCGCTCACCCCGCCATCGTCCTGAATCTCGTCCGATCCGGCCTCTCCACGGCCGTACGCCACGAGGACCCGGGGCTTGCACCCGGGCCTGACGGATGCGATCGCCACCGGGGCGGGTGACCCTGCTGTCACATCGCGCTTACCGCTGCCGTGCCTGCTCGCGCCCACGGGACAGCCGGGCACGCCGCGCAGCATCCTCCCCGGTCAGCAGCCATCCCGAGAACGCAAGGAGATCGTCATGACCGTCCGGTCCGCCGGGAGCCTCGTTCTGGAGCCTGACTCCCAGCAGCTCGCCGATGCCGGCTCGAAGCCGCCTTTCCCGTCCGAACTGGGCCTCGAGAAGGCCCGCAAGGTGCTCGACGACATCCAGGCGCAGCCGATCGACAAGCTTCCCGTCGACTCGGAGTGGATCACGGTTCCCGCCCAGGTCGGTGACGTCCAGGTCCGCATCGGCGGACCGAAGAACGCACCCCTGCCGGTCGTTCTCCGCATGCACGGCGGGGGCTGGATCCCCGGCAACGCCGGCACCCACGACCGGCTCGTGCGTGAGCCGGCGAACGGGGTGCAAGCCGCCATCGTGTTCGTCGAATACGACCGCTCGCCCGAGGCGCACTACCCGTGGGCGTCCGTGCCCTTCCAGGCAGGTCGATGAGACGACCGGCCGGCGAGGGTCACTTCTCGAAACAGGCCGAGTCGCCCCGGGACGTGTGGACCCGGGCCAGCAGCTGACGGAGCACCGCGATCTCCTCCGCAGAGAGGTCGGCGAACAGCACCTGCTCCACGTCGGTGACCGCGTCCTGGGCCTTGGCCAGTACACCGCGGCCTTCGTCGGTGATCGCCACGATGTGGCGACGACGGTCGGACGGGTCGCGGCGGCGCTCCACGAAGCGGGCGGATTCCAGCTCGTTCAGGATCCCGACCAAGACGCTGGGATCCACCTCGAGCGCCGCCGCGAGAGCCTGCTGAGCCATGTGTCCGGACTTGCCCAGCAGCATCAGCGTCGCGCCCTGCCGCGGTGCCAGCCCGCAGGCGTCGAAGGCGTGGTCGACGCGGCTGCTGGCGATGGCACCGTGCCGGGCCAACAGGAAGCCGAGCCGGTCCAGAGGGTCGTTCTCGACCACATCAGTTGCGTCTTCATCCACTGCCACGCATGCATACTATCAGACCAGTAATCATCCCATTCGAATAATCATTAACCTCAATACATGATATATATCGTTAAACCGTTGCCCTCTGCGAGGTGACGGTCGACGACTTCTCGTCGGCAGGCCGCTTCAGCCCTCACCTACGAAGGTCCTCGCCCACGAACGCGAAACGATCGGAGAAACGGATGTTTCTTGCCACGGCACTGCTGTCCTGCGTACTGGCTGCTTTCATGGCCCTCTCCGGTCTGCCGAAACTGGCCGGTGGCCCCAGGACAGCGGGCATGGCCCAGCATCTGCGGGTGCCGACCGGATCGCTCCGCATCATCGGAGCGCTCGAAGTCGCAGCCGCTGCCGGGTTGCTCGTCGGGTCCGCCTGGACGTGGCTGGGTGTCGCAGCGGCCGGCGGACTCGTCGTACTGATGCTCGGCGGCGTCGTCTCACATCTGCGCGTCGAAGACCCCTTCGCCAAAGCCCTGCCCGCTCTCATCGCGGCGATCGTCGCGGCCGCCACTCTGGCCCTGCACCTCGCGGCCCCGTGATCGCCGTCGCGAACCCGCCGCGCGGAGTCGAAATCGACTCTGATCACCTGCGCAGCGTCCTCACGCAGATCGAAGGCGACGTCGTACTCCTCTGCCACCCGGGCCGTGACCGTCCGCCCGCCCCTCTGAACGGCCGAGCTCGGGCCTGCGGTGCGAGGAGGGCCTCCGAGCTCAGTAGTTTGCGGCCCTGTCAACTTCTCGGCCGTAAAACGACCGAGCTTGTTGACTCAGTCATCTACGCCTTGTCGCGCTCCCGACTGCCCCCTACGGCAGGGCGGTCACGGGTCGCATCTACCAGCGAAAGGAGGTGTTCAGGTCCTTTGTGGTACGGGTCCGTTGACGAGAACCCACGCCGAGCGTGCACGGTTGCGTACGTTGACCCCGGCGACGTGGTCGGCGGGGCCAGCGAGCCCGCACCGACGACAGGAGAAGGTGTCCCGGGTGGGACGGTTGTTTCTTGCGGTGTGTCCGCATCTGGGGCACATCTGCGAGGTGTAGTGGGCGTCCACCGAGATCACCGGCACTCCGGCCCGCCGGGCTTTGTAGCGGAGGTGTTCTTCGAGTTGGTGGAACGGCCAGGAGGAGAGCGTGGCCCGCTGGTCGCGAGAAGGCCGTACCCGGTCACGGATGCCACTCAGTTCTTCGAGGGCGATTCCGCGTCCGGTGCTCCCCCAGCGCTTCGCCTGGGAGGTACCCCCAGCGACGGCCACGATCTCCTTGCTGATCCTGTGGTTGTTGTGAGTGGCGTGCCGGGCCTCGCGGCGTGCCCGGCGTTTGGCCCGCCGGGTGGCGGAGCGGGTCTGGTTCGCCTGCAACTCCGCTCGCTTGCGGGCGTGCCAGCGCCGGTAGCGGCCAAGACGACGGCCCTGGTAGTTGCTCCCGTCGGACGTGGTGGCGAGGTTGGTAATCCCCCGGTCCACCCCCACCCAGTCCACCGGATCAGTATTGAGCGGCGCTTCCGGGATGTCGCAGGTGGCGATAAGGAACCACATACCGTCCCGGTGTACGAGATCCGACTCGCCCCGCCGGTATTTCTCGAGCATCGCCAACTGGCCGGGGTGCGCGATGTACCGGACGGACTTGATCCGCCCGGCCACCGTCCAGACGCTCACGGTCCGCGCGTCGTGCTGCCAGGACAGGATCCGGTCGTCATACGGCTGGGCCGCATCAGGCCGGAAGACGACCGGCTTCGACTCCGCACTGCTGCGCCGCTTCGATGCGGCCGGACCCAGGTTCCCCGCACGGATGTTGGCGTGCAACGTGGCGTAGGCGTCCACGACCTTCTTCACCACCCGCACGGCCGGCTGGGCAGCAAGCCCGAACTCCGCCTTCAAGCGCGCGTACACCAGCTTCTGCAACTCATTACGGGACGTGATGCCCCTCTGCCACGCCACCACCGATGCGGCATCAGCCGCCCGGTTGCACACGCGCAGGGTCGCCGCCAAAGCCGCCGCCACCTCCGGCGACGGCAACAGCTTCACCTGCACCACGACCTTCACCCCATCAACCTAACCGCCACCACTGACAGCTGCCGAAAGTGCAGGTCACGACAGACACGGAGGGAACTCCGCCGCTCCGCGGCTCCGCTCCAAGGACCCATTCCTCCCCGGCCTGAAGGCCGGGGCCTCCTGGGTGAAATCAGGTGAATGACGACGGCACCATCGCCATGTCCCCGCCCGCGCCATCGGCCAAGGGCGAGCCGCTCTTCGTACCGAAGGCGATGACGACCGTGGTCGTGGCTGCGCTCGGGGCCTGCGTGCTGGTGAATGCCGCGTTGCTCGTCGCGCAGCTGCGTCTCCACCGCGCGGCCGATGGTTCGTATGCCGCCTTCGAGAGGGAGATATGGGTCGGCACCCTCACCGGCCTGAGGTTGTTCGCCTTCCTGCTGACCGGAATCGTCTTCCTGCGCTGGCTGTGGCAGATGCGGGTGAACGCGGAGGCGCTGGCGCCCGGTGGACACCGGATGAAACGCGGCTGGACCACAGGCGCGTGGCTGGTTCCGGTCGCCTGCTTTTTCCTGCCCAAGCGGATCATCAATGACATCTGGGCCGCCAGCTCTCCGCCCGATCGCCCGCGCCGCACCGGTGTGCTGCTGACCTCGTGGTGGCTGCTCTTCGTGGCGGCGCAGCTCGTCGCCCATCCCTCCGCGTCGCGGGGTCCGCTGTCGACGGAGATGGCCGGGGCCGCCCTGTACGTCGTCGCAGGAGTGCTGAGCATCGGTGTGGTGCGGCGGCTTGCCGCGATGCAGAGGGCGCGCCTCCAGGCTGAGCCCGGCAAGCCCGCCTGATCCCGGCTCCCGGGCAGCCGAGGCGCCGCGACGCTTCGAAGCCGGCGGCGTCCGCGGCCGTCCCGACCTCCTGTTCCGCCACGCGCGGGGCGCTGGAGAGCGCCCCGCGCGTCGTGGGACGGCGCAGCGCTGTCGGCCGATCGCGGGGGTGCGCCCTGCCGGCGGGTGCCACGGGCCCGCAGGGCTACGCGCCCCGAAGGGCCCGCGCCTCCGCCTCTGTCTCCACGGCGGGAGCGGACCCCGGCAGCGGCCGCCCGGCGGACTCCGCCATGAACCACACCGCCGCGCCGCCGATGATCGCCGCGGCCATCATGTAGTACGCGGGCATCATCACGTTGCCCGTAGCGCCGATGAGGGCCGTGACCACCAGCGGCGTCGTACCACCGAAGAGCGAGACCGAGACGTTGAAGCCGATGGACAGCGAGCCGTAGCGGACGCGGGTGGGGAAGAGGGCCGGGAGGGCCGAGGGCATCGCCGCGGTGAAGCACACCAGGAGCAGGCCCAGCGCGCCCATGCCGAGGGCGATGGCGAACAAGCTGCCCTGGCGGATCAGCAGCAGGGCGGGGATGGAGAGGAAGAAGAAGCCCACGCAGCCCGCGGCAATCACCGGGCGGCGGCCGACACGGTCCGACAGCGCGCCCGCGAACGGCTGCACGATCATCATCAGTGCCATGACACCGAGCACCACCAGCAGGCCGTGGGTCTCGTCGTACCGCAGCTCACTCGTCAGATAGCTCGGCATGTAGGACAGGAGCATGTAGTCCGTGACGTTGAAGATCAGGACGAGGCCCATGCACAGCAGCAGCGCCTTCCACTGCCCCGTGACCATGTCGCGCAGCGGAACCTTCGGCCGCTCGCGCTCCTGACGCGCCGCCTTCTCCAGCTCGGCGGCGAACGCCGGGGTCTCCTCCAGCTTCGTCCGCAGATAGAGGCCGATGACGCCCATCGGGCCCGCGATCAGGAACGGGATGCGCCAGCCCCAGGACAGCAGATCGTCGGACGACAGCACTGCGGTCATCAGCGTGACGAGACCCGCACCGGCGATGTAGCCGGCGAGCGTGCCGAACTCCAGCCAGCTGCCGAAGAATCCGCGCTTCCTGTCGGGCGCGTACTCGGCGATGAACGTCGTGGCGCCCGCGTACTCGCCGCCCGTCGAGAAGCCCTGCACCAGCCGGGCGGCGAGCAGCAGGATCGGCGCGCCGACACCGATCGCCGCATACGAAGGGATCAGTCCGATGGCGAAGGTGCCCGCGGCCATCATGATCATGGTGAGGGCGAGGACCTTCTGGCGGCCGATGCGGTCACCCAGCGGGCCGAATACCATGCCGCCGAGCGGGCGGACGAGGAAGGCCGCGGCGAAGGCACCGAAGGTGGAGAGCAGTTGGGCGGTGGGGTTGCCCGACGGGAAGAAGACCTTGCCCAGCGTCACGGCGATGTAGCTGTAGACGCCGAAGTCGAACCACTCCATCGCGTTGCCGAGCGCGGCCGCCTTCACGGCGCGCTTGACGAGCGCCGGGTCGGTGACGGTGACGTCCGCTGCGGTGCCCCGGCTCTGGATGGGGGCCTTGGTCTGGTTCGGTGCGAGGGTGGTGGCGCCCGGCAAGATTCCGCTCGCCTGCCTTTCGGTCGACTGTAAGGACAAAAGCCGCCCAATGGACGGCCGGCGAATCGACCATAGGCACAGCTCCCCACCTGGCCCACCGCGAGCAATCGGTGACCGCACGTACCGAAAGAGGCGCTGTCCAGTAAGAACGGCGCCGTCCGCGAGCGTCACGGCCCCGCTCGTTTGTGACGCATGTCGCGGGGCCCGGACGGAACCACCGCGTCCGGGCATCCAGGACTGCCAGCGACTGTCTGAGAAGCTACTTATCAATGATTAGTATCTAATCCGCGCTTTGGTGCGCAAGAGAGCGCCGCCGCAGTGTTGAGGGCATGACCGACTACGGACAACCGATCACCTTCGGGTTGAGCCTTGATCCCGCGGCGGATGCGCCGGATACGACCAGGCGCCTCGCGCGTCTGGCCGAGGCGGGCGGACTGGACTATCTGGCCGTCCAGGACCATCCGTACCAGCCGGGGCACCTCGACACATGGACGCTGATCAGCTATCTGGCCGCGTCCACGGACCGCATCTCGTTCTTCACCGATGTCGCTGATCTGCAACTCCGCCCGCCCACCATGCTCGCCAAGGCCGCTGCTTCGCTCAGTGTGCTCACCGGCGGCCGCATCGAGCTCGGTGTCGGCGGAGGCGCCTTCGCGGACGCCATCGCTTCGATGGGTGCGGTGCCTCGACGAGGTGGCCGGATGGTCGCCTTCACCGAGGAGTCCCTCACCCTCATGCGCGAGGCATTGGCCGGTGGAGCGGTGCGGCTGCACAGCCCTCACCACGTCGTCGAGGGCTATCGTGCCGGTCCGGTCCCTCCGAAGCGCGTCGAGCTCTGGCTCGGCGCCCAGAAGCCGAAGATGCTCGCGGTCACCGGCCGGGCGGCCGACGGCTGGATCTCGCCGCTGAACATCTACGTGCCTCCGGAGGAGGTTCCGTCGCGTCAGCAGATCATCGACGAAGCGGCTGTGGCCGCAGGGCGTGCCCCGGAGACAATTCGCCGGATCTACAACGTGATCGGCGTCATCGGAGACCACCGGGGCGGGCAGGGACTCGTCGGAGACGTTCCGGCGTGGGTGGACACGCTCTCCGGCTGGGCGGTGGACCTCGGGTTCGACACGTTCGTCTTCTGGCCCGTCATCGAACGTGAGATGCAACTCGCGCTCTTCGCCGACGAGGTCGTTCCCGCTGTGCGCCGGCGCGTCGAGGCACTGCGGAGCGATCGATGACCAGCCTGCCTTCCGTCGTGCCGGCCGAGCTCACCGGCAAGGTGGTCACGCCCGACGACCGCCGCTACCACCTCTTTCGCTCGACGTACACCACCGTGGCCCGCCCGGCCGCGGTCGTGCTTCCCGAGTCGGCCGGCGACATCGCCGCGGCACTGCGCCTCGCCCGGGAACAGGGCCTGCCCGTGGCGGTCCGCAGCGGCGGTCACGGGCTCTCCGGACGCTCGACGAACAACGGCGGACTCGTCATCGACCTGAGCGCGATGCACCGGGTCGACGTCCTCGACCGCGGCGCGCGCCTCGTGCGCGTGGAGGCGGGCGCCCGGTGGGGCCGTGTCGCGCAGGCCCTCGCACCCCACGGCCTCGCCATCAGCTCGGGCGACCACGGCAACGTCGGCGTCGGCGGCCTCGCCACGGGGGGCGGCATCGGCTGGCTGGTGCGGCACTACGGGCTCACCGTCGACCACGTACGCGCAGTCGAGGTCGTCCTGGCTGACGGCTCGTTCGTCCGCGCCGACCCGCTGAACGAGCCGGACCTGCTGTGGGCGATGCGCGGGGCCGGCGCGGGGGCCGGCATCGCCGTGGCGTTCGAGATCGAGGCGATCGAGCTGGGCGCCGTCGGGCTGGCGCAACTCGTCATCGACGTGGACCCGGCGGGTGCCGCCCTGCGGGGCTGGGCCAACGCGGTGGCGCGGGCCCCGAGGGAGCTGTCGACAGCGGTGACACTGTCCTCCAGGGGCCCTTCCACCGCCGCGTTCGTCACGGCCGTCGTGGCATCGGACAGCCCGTCCCTCATCCGCGCGGCAGTCGAACCGCTCCTGGACGTCGGCGAGCTGCTGGATCAGCAGAGCCGCATCGTCCCCTACACCGCTCTGGTCTCGACCGCGCACCTGCACGCCAACACCGGGCAGATGCCGGCCACCACGACCAACGGCCTGCTCGCGGACATGACCCCCGAAGCGGCCCGCGCCCTGGTCACGGCGTCGGCCGGCCCCCGCCCGGTCATGATTCAGATGCGGTCGATCGGCGGCGTCGTCAACGACGTCGACCCGTCAGCGACCGCGTACGCCCACCGCCATCAGCAGACGCTGGTGATCGCGACGGCGTTCCCGCCCGACGGCCGTGCGACACTCACGGCGGCCTTGGACCCGCTCGTCGGACATACCGACGGCGCCTACGTGAACTTCGAGAGCGCCCCCGACGAGAAGACCTTCGCACGCGCCTACCCGGGTCCGACCGGAGCCCGCGTCAGCGAACTCTGGACGCGCTACGACCCCGAGGGCGTCCTTCGCCGTCGATCGCCCTGACCGCCGGCGGAGGCCTTCCCTGGTCGACGGGCCATAACCAGGCAGCTCTCCCAGTGCCGGCAGCACCCACACCCGTCGCTTTCTGGCCGGAAGCATCCCAAGCCGATGATGCATGCTGCAGGCGAGTGCGCGGACGCTCCGGTGGAGGTCGGCTCGTATCCCGGCGAGGGGGTCGGACACACTCGCCCGGTGATCGCTCGCGTCCCGCGGGGACCGTTTCCCGCACGCAACAGTGTTTTCGCGTCCGAACCCAACGGTGTCTTCGAGTCCGGGGTACCCGAAGGTTGTCTCAGAGAGGTGGATGGGGCGCGGCAGAGCGTGCCACTCACAGCGAGGGTGGGGTGCTGCGGCACCCTGCCCTCAGGCCCGTTTCATCGAGGCGGTCACAACGGGCCGATCGAGGCCGGGACCAACCCGCCGACTCCGCGCGTCCGCTCACCGCCCGTGCTCCTCACCCGGAGTGGACAGCGTCACCCGACGACGTACGAACCCGGGCCAGGAGACCGCGCAGCGCCGCAATCTCCTCCGGAGCGAAGTCGGCGAACAGCCCCTGCTCCACATCGGACACGGCTGCTTGAGCCTTGGCCAGGACGTGGCTGCCCTCGTCCGTGATCGCAACGATGTGGCGACGGCGGTCGGACGGGTCACGGCGACGTTCCACGAGCTGAGCGGATTCCAGCTCGTTCAGAATCCCGACCATGATGCTGGGGTCCACCTCGAGCGCGGCCGCGAGAGCCTGCTGGGCCATGTGTCCGGACTTGCCCACGAGCATCAGCGTCGTGCCCTGCCTGGGCGTCAATCCGCAGGACGCGAGGGCGTGGTGGACACGGCTGTTGGCGAAGGCTCCATGCCGGGCCAGCAGAAATCCCAGCCTGTCCAAAGGATCGCTTTCCACGACTCCAACCACACTCCCATCCTCTGCCATGACGCAATGTTATCAAGGAGACAAGCATCACATGGCGAGGATGCTTGACACCCCACCCGTGATCCACCGGGCTCAACGGCCGCGGCATCACTGCTCGGTGATCTCGCCGTCGCTCAGTTCGAGCACCCGGTCGGCGAGGCCGAGCAGCTGGGCGTCGTGCGTGGCTACCAGGGCGGTCACGCCT
>NZ_JBEOXF010000069.1:0-39803 GCF_040296405.1 Streptomyces sp. NPDC002133
TGGAAGCCTCAAGAACTCCCATCATCGCAGGTCACAAGGCACTTCCTTGTTTCCCGAAGAGTCATCCACAGCCATCAGATCGGTGGATCAAGGCTTAGAGAAGCCCTGGCCCGTCATCCGCTTCCGCGTACGGACATGCCGAAAGCCCCGTTCCGCGCACTGGCATGCCGGAGGCCCCGGCCGCGACGGCGGCCGGGGCCCCTCGGTCCTTAAGCAGGAACGGACCTTCGTCAGACGTTCACACCGAAGTCCTGGGCGATGCCGACCAGGCCCGAGGCGTAACCCTGGCCGACGGCGCGGAACTTCCACTCCGCGCCGTTGCGGTACAGCTCGCCGAAGACCATCGCGGTCTCGGTGGCGGCGTCCTCGCTCAGGTCGTAGCGGGCGATCTCGGTGCCGCCGGCCTGGTTGACGATGCGGATGTACGCGTTGCGCACCTGGCCGAAGTTCTGGGAGCGGTTCTCGGCGTCGTAGATGGAGACCGGGAAGACGATCTTCTCGACGTCGGCCGGCAGACCCGCCAGGTTGACGTTGATCTGCTCGTCGTCGCCGCCGCCCTCACCCGTCCGGTTGTCACCCGTGTGGACGATGGTCTGGTCCGGGGTGGACTTGTTGTTGAAGAACACGAAGTGGCCGTCCGAGAAGACCTTTCCGCCGGGGTTGACCGCGATCGCCGATGCGTCGAGGTCGAAGTCGGTGCCGGTGGTGGTACGGACGTCCCAGCCGAGGCCCACCGTGACGGCGGTCAGGCCCGGTGCCTCCTTGGTGAGCGAGACGTTGCCGCCCTTGGACAGGCTTACAGCCATGGGGAGGTCCCTTTCCTGGTCGAGGTGCAGTCACTCTCCCTAACGCGGACAGGGGACCGTCGGGTTCCCCAAGATGCCCGGGTTCCCCAGGATGCCCCGAAAAGAAGGTGACGGGAGTCGTGCGCGGACGCGACGATGGGACACATGTCCGGGCCCTATCTGATCCGCGGCTCCGTCTCCCTCCCGGAGGCCGAGCTCATGTGGCGTTTCTCGCGCTCGTCGGGCCCAGGCGGCCAGCACGTCAACACGAGCGACTCGCAGGTGGAGCTCCGCTTCGACCTCGCGGCGACGGATGCGCTGCCCGAGGTCTGGAAGGCCCGTGCCCTGGAGCGCCTCGCGTCGCGGCTCGTCGGTGGAGTGGTCTCCGTACGGGCGTCCGAGCACCGCTCCCAGTGGCGCAACCGTGAGACGGCGGCGGTGCGGCTCGCGGCACTGCTGGCGGAGGCGACGGCGCCGCCGCCGCGGCCGCGGCGGGCCACGAAGATCCCACGGGGCATCAACGAGCGCCGTCTGCGGGAGAAGAAGCAGCGGGCGGAGACGAAGCGGGGTCGCAGCGGCCGCGACTGGTGAACCGAGGGCCCACGTCCACTGAACCCCCGAACAGCCGGCCCGTACGGGGGCGGGCCTGCCGGATCGGCGCCCGGCACCGGACCGGCACCGGAGGTTGTGCCACAACGGTTCGTCCGTCAGCCCAGCTGACGGTAGCGGCCCCGGAAGTACGTCAGCGGGCTGCCGCCCCCGCTCGGCAACCCCACGTTCAGCACGCGACCGATCACGAGCGTGTGGTCCCCCGCCTCCACACGCTCCTCCGTGCGGCACTCCAGGACCGCCAGCGCACCCCCCACCAGCGGCGACCCGCACACCTCGCCGCGCGTGTACGCGATGTCCTCGAAGAGGAGCCGGTCGCTGATGCGCCCCTTCATGGCGAACCGGCCGGCGATGTGCCGCTGGCTCTCGGAGAGCACCGACACGCCCCACAACGGCTGCTCGGCCAGCAGGTCGTCCATCCGCGAGCCGTTGCGCAGGCCCACGAGCACCAGGGGCGGGTCGAGCGACACCGACATGAACGCCGTTGCGGTCATGCCGACGTCGTCACCGCGCGGGCCGTCGTCGCTCAGCTCGGGTTCGTGCGCCGTCACCAGCACCACCCCCGCCGTCAGGCGGGACATGGCGGCACGGAACTCGTCGTTGCTCACCCCCTCAGAATGGAGGATGGCCTCGGAGCGGGGAGCGGGAGTCGTCGGAAGCACGACCGGAACGCTAATCTCCTCTCGCCACCGCCACATCGGGCGGGAGGACCACGAGCGACCGGCGGGGGTCCTAGGACCCGGTGCCGTTCCCGGTCCCGATTTGCGTTCAAGAAGCCTACGGAAGCATCCCGGGCCTCCCATCCGACCCTTCATCATCTGATGTGACTTGAGTCACAGAGCCCGGTATTTGTTGACCCTGTGTACCGGGTGGGCAGCGCGCTGTGATTCAGTGGCGGGGACAGTGCACCAAGAGGATCGATGAGAAGCCTGGAGTCACGTTAGCTGTCGAGGTCTCGGGGAGAGCGAGCAATGGAGGCCGAGTCGGAGCCGTACGTCCGTCTTGCGACCCTGCGGCAGCTGCATCGGGTCGTGGCGGACCTCAACACGGCCCGTAGCCTGGCGGACACGCTGCAGACCGTCGCGGACGGCATCGTCGCGGGTCTCGGCTACGAGCTGGCATGCGTGAATCTGGTGCGCCCCGACGGGGATCTCGTCGTCGCCGCCTTCGCCGGGAACACCGCGGCCGAGGCCCTGATCACCGGACGCGTCGGCTCCCGCACCTCCTGGGAACGGCGGCTGTCCATGGGCGAGGCCTGGGGCGAGCTCCGGTTCATCCCGCACACCGAGGGCTGGGTGCTGCTGGAGGACGACGTTCCGCAGTGGTACACGGAGGGCCCCGAGCCCCGCTTCGAGGACGAGTGGCACCCCCAGGACCGGCTCTACGCGCCCATGTACGCCTCGGGCGGCGGACGCGAGCTCGTCGGCGTCATCTCGGTCGACAAACCCCGTAACGGCCGTCGGCCGGGCGCCTGGGGCCAGGAGGCGCTCCAGATGTACGCGTCGCAGTCCGCGATTGCGATCAGTAACGCCCGGCTCCGAGCAAACATGCAGCGCGCGCTGGTCCGCCTGGAGCGCGAGCAGCAGGCACTGCGCGCCAGCGAGGAGTCGTTCCGCCAGGCCTTCGAGTACGCGCCGAGCGGCATGGCCATCGCCGAGATGGGCGGCGACCAGCACGGCCGGCTGCTGCGCACCAACGACGCGCTGTGCCGCCTCCTCGGCCGGCCCGCCTCCGCGATGCGCCGCTACTCCTTCGCCGACCTCGTCCACCCCGAGGACATCGGCACGCTCCTGCGCACGTCCGCCGAGGGCGGCCGGGCGGAGCTGCGCCTCGGCCGCCGTGACGGGACGTACGTCTGGGTCTCGCTGCGGAACTCCGTGGTCGCGGACACCGCCGACGGCCCGCGGTTCCTGCTCACGCACGTCGAGGACATCGAGGAGCGCAAGCGCCACGAACTGCAGCTCGCGCACCGGGCCAGCCATGACTCGCTGACCGGCCTGCCCAACAGCGCGGAGCTGCGCGCCCGCCTCAGCGCCCGGATCTGCGAGCGGCCGCAGCTGTCGGCGCGGGCCAGCGCGGTCGAGGCGCTGGACGCGGCGTACTCCGCCCATCCCGCGCACTCCGTGCGCCCCGCGTACGACAACGGCGGCATCGACGAGACAGGCCCCGGGCCCGACCGTTTCGACTTCGACGCGCCCGCGACCGGCGGCCCCTTCGACCACCATGTGCACGCCGTCGCGCCCGACAGCGAGCACGACGACGGCACCAAGGGGCTCGCGGTCCTCTTCTGCGACCTGGACGGCTTCAAGTCGATCAACGACCGGTTCGGCCACAACACCGGCGACGCCGTCCTCATCGAGGTCGCGCGCCGGCTGACGACCGGTGTGCGCGACGGGGACACCGTCGCCCGGCTCGGAGGTGACGAATTCGTCGTCCTCGCCGACGGTCTCGGTTCGGCGGACGCCGCCGACCTGGCCGTACGCCTGCGGAACGCGATCATTCCGCCGATCCGTGTGGACGGGCGGGCCGTGCGGGTCGGGGCGAGCTTCGGAATCGGCTGGGCGGTCTGCGGTATGTCCGTAGAAGAGGTACTTCAATCCGCTGACCAGCGGATGTACATCGAGAAGCGTTCCCGGTCGAAGATGCACCGGCGGGCCGGATAGCCATCGCGGGGGAACCGGACGGCAATCGGGAAACGTCCTTGGGTTTGCTCGAACGGGGTAGGCTCGGCCAGTCGGCGACGGCTGGCGAGCAAGGATAGGAGTGACCCAGGGATGACGGCCGGGAACAACGGCGCGAGCACGCCCGAGGACGACGATCCGTTCGGCTACCTGTACGCGGACGGACAGCAGGCGGGTGCCACACCTCCCCGTCAGGGCGGCTACGGCTACCCCGGTCCGGCGGCGGCGCAGCCTGGCGTGCCCAGGACGTCGTACAACCAGGTCAGAACCGTCGGCGAGCGCCAGTACGGACAGGTGCCGCAGCAGCAGGCCTACGGCCAGCCGCCGCAGGCCCAGCAGCAGTACGCGCATCAGCCGACCGCGCAGTACGCGGCCCCCGAGACCTACCCCGGTGGCGCACCCACCCGTCAGGTCCCGGCAGCGGGCCATGGCCACGGTGGCCGCGGCCGCGGCCGCGGACCCAACACCAAGGGCCTGCTCATCGGCGCCGTAGCGGTCGTCGCGGTGGTCGTCATCGGCATCACCGCGGCCGTCATGAGCAGTGGCGACGACGACGGCCGCACCCCCCAGGCCAACCAGAGCAGCGGCGCCCCCGCGGGGCAGGTGAGACCGAGCGAGGACCCGACCAAGGGCAGCGGCGGGCAGGAGCCCGCCGAACTGCCGAAGCAGGACGCCGCGACGCTCAGGCTGGGCCCGCCCGCCGCACTGGCGAAGGACGTCAAGGGCGCCCAGGGCGCGGACGGCGCGTACGTGACCGGCTTCAACGCGGTCGGCGCGTCGGTGACCTGGAAGGCCACCCTCAAGGAGGAGGGCGAGTACCGGCTCTACGTGCGGTACGCCATCCCCGCCAAGGACGCCAACGCGACCCTGACGGTCAACGGCAAGCCGAACACCAACCCGATCGGCCTGAAGAACTTCATCGGTTCCTCGGACCCGAACCTGGAGAAGAACTGGCAGACCACTTGGGCCCCGGTCACCCTCAAGCAGGGCGAGAACGAGCTCAAGCTGTCCTGCGAGGCGGGCAACCAGTGCGACGCCATCCTCGACTGGCTCGAGGTCAAGCGCGCCTGATCGTCGGGCGGGCGTGATCGCCTCTCCGGCTTCCGATCGTCGATTTCCGTCACCGTCCCGGCCGCTGCCCTGCGCGCCGGGACGGGGCGTTCTCGGGCACCGCAGGCGGGACACCGAAGGCGGCTTCATGCCGCAGGCGCGTGCTCCGTCACAGTGACCCTCGTCAGCAGGTCCTCGTACGACGTCCGGTCGAAGTCACCCGCCGCCGGGGCCAGGACCGTCGCCGTCGCGAGCGCCACCGCGCGGGCCAGCCGGTCCGGCCAGGAAAGGGACTCCACCAGGCCCGACAGGAGGCCGGCGACGGCGGAGTCGCCCGCGCCGGTCGGGTTGCCGAGGACCTTGGCGGGCGGGGCGGCCTGCCAGATGCCGTCGGGGGTGGCGGCGAGGATGCCGTCGGGCCCCAGGGACGAGACCACCGTGCGGGCGCCGCGGCGGCGGGCGTCGTGGGTGGCGCGCAGGGGCTCGCGGGAACCGGTGAGCTGGGCGAGCTCGTCCGCGTTCGGCTTGACCAGGTCGGGGCGGGCCGCGATGCCGCGGCGCAGCGGCTCGCCGCTGGTGTCCAGCAGGGCGGGGACGCCGGCCGCCCGGGCCCGGCGGACCAGTTCGGCGTACGCGCCGACGTGGATGCCCGGCGGCAGGCTGCCGCACAGGGCCACCGCGTCGGCTCGCTGCAGGAGCGTCTCGTACGTGGCGAGGAAGGCGGCCCACTCCTCGGCCGTGACGGTCGAGCCCGGTTCGTTGAGCTGGGTGGTGTCGCCGGTCGCCGCGTCGACGACGGCGAGGGTGCGGCGCGTGGTCCCGGCGACCGGGACGAGTGCGTCGCGCACCGGCAGCGGTGCCAGCAGATCGCGCACGACCGCGCCCGTGGGGCCGCCCGCGAAGCCCGTGACGACCGCCTCGTGGCCGAGCGCCGCGAGGACGCGGGCGACGTTGAGGCCCTTGCCGCCGGGGCGTTCGGTGACCTCGGTGACGCGGTGGGAGGTGTGCGGGACGAGCGCGGGGACCCGGTAGGTGAGGTCGAGGGCGGTGTTCAGCGTGACCGTCAGGATCACTTCTGACACCCCCGGAGATCGCGCTGGACATGCTGCTTGCCATGGACTTGCCATGGTCGGACGGGTCCTGATCATGCCAAAAAGAAGGCGGTTGGCCCAGACCCCCGTCGGCCAACCGCCCCGTGCACCGCGCCGTTCCCCGGCCCGGTCGGCGCCGTTCCACGTCCCCGTCCGCGGCTCCGCTACGGCTCGATCAGCCACGCGCCCTTGCGCATCACGCCCTTGAGCGCGAAGTCCGCGTCCAGCACCACCAGGTCCGCGTCCTTGCCCGGCTCCAGCGAGCCGACCTTGTCGTACACGCCGAGCAGCCGCGCCGGATTGGCCGAGATCGCCCGCACGATGTCCTCGACCGGCAGCCGGTCGACGGTCGCCGCCCGCCGGAACGCGGTGTCCAGGGTGAGCGTGGACCCGGCGATCGAACCGCCCTCCACCAGCCGGGCGACCCCGTCCCTGACCTCGACCTCCAGCGGCCCGAGGTGGTAGACCCCGTCGCCGAAGCCCGCCGCGTCCATCGCGTCGGTGATGAACGCGACCCGGGCCGCGCCCGCGCGGTGGAACGCCAGCTCCAGCGCCGCCGGATGCAGATGCGTTCCGTCGTTGATCAGTTCGACCGTGATCCGCTCGTCCTCGAGCAGCGCGGCGATCGGTCCCGGGGCGCGGTGTCCGAGGGCCGGCATCGCGTTGAAAAGGTGGGTCGCGACGGTCGCGCCCGCCTCGATCGCCTCCACCGTCTGCTCGTACGTCGCGTCCGTGTGCCCGATCGCCGCGATCACGCCGTACTCGGCGAGCATGCGTACGGAGTCGATGCCGCCCGGCAGTTCGGTGGCGAGGGTGACCATCCTCGCCGTGCCGCGCGCGGCGTCGAGCAGCTTGCGCACGTCCGCCGGGTCGGGGTCGCGCAGCAGCTTCTCGCTGTGCGCGCCCTTGCGGCAGGGGGAGATGAACGGTCCCTCGAAGTGAATGCCGGCGAGGTCGCCCTGCTCGACGAGCTCGGACAGGAATCCGGCCCGGTGGGTCAGGAAGTCCATGTCGCCCGTGACGGTGGAGGCGACCATCGTGGTCGTGCCGTGCTGATGGTGTGTCCGTACGCCCGTGAGGACGTCGTCTGCGGTGCCGGAGGTGAAGGACGCCCCGCCGCCGCCGTGGTTGTGCATGTCCACGAAGCCGGGGACCAGCCAGTGGCCGGAGAGGTCGGTCGAGGGCGTGTCGGCAGGGGCGTGCCCGGCGAGCAGGGTCCCGTCGACGATCACCCTGCCGTTCTCGACGACGCCGGTGGGCAGCACCACCCGGGCGCCCGTGAGAACCATCCGGTCGGCCATCAGGCGGTTACCTCCGTGTCGAGAGCGTCCGTCGACTCTGAGTCGTCCGTGTCGCGTGAGTCGTGCGTGTCGCGTGAGCTGTGTGTGTCGAGCAGGTCCCAGGCCAGGAGCCCCGCGCCCAGGCAGCCGGCGGTGTCCCCGAGCGCCGCCGGGACGATGGCGGGCAGCTTCTGGAACGTGACCCGTGCCTCCACCGCTGTGCGCAGCGGTGTGAACAAGGTTTCTCCTGCCTCGGCGAGACCGCCACCGATGATCAGGGTGCGGGGATCCAGCAGGGTGAGGGCGGTGACCAGCCCGTCGGCGAGCGCGTCGACCGCTTCCTGCCAGACCCGTGCGGCGCCGGCGTCGCCGGACTCGACGGCCTTGGCGCAGTCGGCGGCGTCCGCGTCCGGGTCTCCGCTCGCCGCGGCCCAGGCCCGGGACACGGCGGACGCCGATGCGAGGGTCTCCAGACAGCCGCGCTGCCCGCAGCCGCACTCCGGCCCGCCGGGCCGCACGACGACATGGCCGATCTCACCGGCGTACCCGTGCGCTCCTGCCTCGATGGCTCCGCCGATGCCGATGGCCCCGGCGATCCCGGTGCCGAGCGGTACGAACAGGAACCGGTCGGTGCCCCGGCCCGCGCCGATGCGTCCCTCGGCGAGGCCGCCCGTGCGGACGTCGTGACCGAGAGCGACGGGGACGCCGCCGAGCCGCTCGCCGAGCAGGTCGCGCATCGGCACGTCGCGCCAGCCGAGATTCGCCGCGTAGACGGCGATGCCGGCCTCGGCGTCGACGATGCCGGGTACGGCGACTCCGGCGGCGACGGCGCTCTCGCCGTACCGTTCCCGGCCGTACGCGCGTAGCTCCGCGGCGAAGCCGAGGATCGTCCCGATGACCGCATCGGGCCCGCGCTCCCGTCCGGTCGCGCGCCGCGCCTCGTGGAGCAGTGCCCCGTCCGCCCCCACGAGGGCGGCTTTCATCCCGGTGCCGCCCACATCGAGGGCGATGACGTGTCTCACGCGTACAGTCTCGCGCGCGGACCCCGGAGAGGTCTAGTCCACTGCTCGGGGCTTCCGTTGTTTTGTCGAAGCGTGCCCGTGTGGTATAGACCTCTATGTTCGCACGTGACGAACAGACATACGGACAAATAAAAGTGGGGGAACGAACGGTGCAGCGGCGCTACTTCGGTCTGACCGCGGCAGCGGCCGCACTCGGCATGACGGCCGTGCTCACGGGGTGCGGGGTCGCCGGCGAGGACGGTGACGTCACGCTCAAGCTGGTCGCCGCCGACTACGGGACCGGTGCGGCCGACTCGTCCCAGAAGTACTGGGACGACCTGGCGCGGATGTTCGAGTCGAGGAACGCGGGCATCAAGGTCGACGTCGACGTGTACTCGTGGAAGGACGTCGACCGCAAGGTCGCCGAGATGGTCGAGGCCGGCGACGCCCCGGACATCGCCCAGATCGGCGCGTACGCCGACTACGTCAAGCAGGACAAGCTGTACCGCACCGAGGAGCTGGTCTCGGTCCCCACCCAGGCGAACTTTCTGCCGCTGCTCAGCGAGGCCGGCCAGGTGGAGCGCATCCAGTACGGCATGCCGTTCGCCGCCAGCACGCGCCTGCTGTTCTTCAACGAGGAACTCTTCACGGACGCGGGCATCGAGGCGCCGACCACGTGGGGGGAGATCTCCGACGCCGCGGAGAAGCTGAAGGCGAACGGGGTGAAGTACCCCTTCGCGCTGCCGCTCGGCTCCGAGGAGTCCCAGGCCGAGACCATGATCTGGCTGCTCAGCGGTGGTGGCGGCTACATGGCGGGCGACACCGGCGCGTACGAGATCGACTCGGACGCGAACATCAGGACCTTCCGCTGGCTGAAGGACAACCTTGTCACCCCCGGCCTGACGGGCCCCGTCGCTCCCGGGAAGCTGGACCGCGCCGATGCCTTCGCGGCGTTCACGCGCGGCGAGGTCGGCATGCTCAACGGCCACCCGACGCTGATGCAGGCCGCCGAGAAGGCGGGCGTCAAGGTCGGCAAGGTCCCGCTGCCGGGCTCCGACGGCAAGGCCAAGGCGTCGATGGGCGTCGCCGACTGGATGATGGCCTTCAAGGAGAAGGGCCACCGCAAGGAGATCGGCCGCTTCCTCGACTTCGCGTACAACGACACGAACGTCCTGGAATTCTCCGATCGCCACGACATCCTGCCGGTGACGATCAGCGCCAGCCAGGCGATGACGGAGGACGAGAACCACAAGGACCTCCGCGAGTTCCTGGAGGCGCTGCCGACGTCCGAGCTCTACCCCTTCGGCAAGACGTCCTGGGCCAAGGTCAGCGTCAGCGTGAAGAAGAACATCGGCGCGGCGGTGGCCCCGGGCGGGGATCCCTCGGCGGTGCTGACGCGCATCGCGACGGAGGCGGCGGACGCGGAAGCAGCCGAATAGGCCCGGAGGCGCGGCCCCCGGGGCCCCCTCCCGCCGGTCGGCGACAGCGGTACCGGCCCGGTGAGCCCGATGTCCGTCCTCGGGCTGGAGTCGGCTCCGCCGGCGACGGGGCACGGGGGTGCGGGGGCGAAGCCCTCGGTTCGGGAAGGGGCGGGGTGAGTGGGGAAGGAAACCCCCGCCGACCTGCCGCGCATTATGTTGCTCATATGACCGATAGCGACGAGCTGTCCGAGCGGGACCGGGCCGTGCTCGGGGTGGAGCGGACCGACTGGGCCGGTCCCGGGGCCAAGGAGCGGGAGATCCGGGAGCGGCTCGGGATGTCGCCGACGCGCTACTACCAGGTGCTGAACGCGCTGCTCGACGACCCTCGTGCGCTGGCGCACGACCCCGTGACCGTCAACCGGCTGCGGCGAGTCCGGGACGCCCGGCGCGAGCGCCGATAGGGTCGGAACATGGGCAGCCATTCGGACCACGTACTGCCGGAGCCGATCACGTCCGCCGGCCGTGAAGGGCTCGCCGCGATCCTCGAGAGGCCGCGGGAGACCGTCGTCGGGCTCGATTTCGACGGGACGCTCGCGGAGATCGTGCCCGACCCCGAGCAGGCCCGCGCCCACCCCGGCACCGTCCCCGCGCTCGCCGGGCTCGCGCCGCGCGTGGCGTCCGTCGCCGTCGTGACGGGGCGCCCGGCCGGGGTCGCCGTGCGGTACGGCGGATTCGCCGGCGTGCCGGGTCTGGAGCACCTCGTCGTGCTCGGGCACTACGGCGCCGAGCGCTGGGACGCGGTCAGCGGCACGGTGCAGGCGTCGGCCCCGCACCCCGGCGTCGAGGCCGTACGCGCCGAGCTGCCCGGTTTCCTCGACGCCATCGGCGCCTGGAAGGGCGTCTGGATCGAGGAGAAGGGACGCGCGGTCGCCGTCCACACACGCCGCGCCGAGGACCCGCAGGCCGCCTTCGAGGCCTTGCGCGAGCCCATCGCCACGCTGGCGGCACGGCACGGCCTGATCGTCGAACCCGGCCGGCTCGTCCTGGAGCTGCGCCCGCCGGGCATCGACAAGGGCATCGCGTTCTCCGAGTACGCACGCGAACAGCAGGCCGGCGCCGTCCTGTACGCGGGCGACGACCTCGGCGATCTCGCCGCCTACGCCGCCGTCGAGAAGCTCCGCTCCGACGGCGTGCCCGGACTGCTCCTGTGCAGCGGAAGCACCGAGGTCCCCGAGCTGGCCGAGCGCGCCGACGTGCTGCTGTCAGGCCCGGCCGAAGTCGTCGGGTTCCTGGCCGCCCTCGCCGAGCGCCTGAAGCGCGTGTAGCTGGTCCAGGAACCACTGCTGCGGCGGCAGCGCGGTCGCCGCAACGGCCAGCCGTTTGCTGCGTTCCGCCCGCTCGCCGTCCGACATGCTCAGCGCCTGGTGGAGCGCGGCGGCCGTGCCCGCCACGTCGTACGGGTTCACCCCGATGGCCTCGTCGTGGAGCTCCTCGTAAGCCCCCGCCTCCCGCGACAGCACCAGCGCGCAGCCCGCGTCGGAGACGACCGGGATCTCCTTGGCGACGAGGTTCATCCCGTCCCGGATCGGGTTGACCAGCGCCACGTCCGCCATCCGGTACGCGGCGAGCGATCGCGCGAAGTCGTCCTTGACGTGCAGGACGACGGGCGTCCAGCCGGGCGTGCCGTACTGGGCGTTGATCTCCTCGGCGACCCGTGTGACCTCCGCCGTGTAGTCGCGGTAGACGGTCAGGTCCTGGCGCGAGGGGTAGGCGAAGGCCACGTGCACGACCCGCTCGCGCCACTCGGGGTGCTCGTCGAGCAGCGCCCGGTAGGCCAGCAGCCCGCGCACGATGTTCTTCGACAGCTCGGTCCTGTCGACCCGCACGATCGTCTTCCGCCCGGGCCCGACCTGCTCGCGCAGCGCCACCATCCGCTCGGCGACGTCCGTCTCGTGCGAGCGCCGCCGCAGGAACTCGGCGTCCGCCCCCAGCCCGTGGACGCCGATCCAGGTCCTGCCACGGGCCGGCCCCGGACCGCGGACCGTGATGTGGGGGGCCTCGTCCTTCGGCCAGGACGGCACGACGTCGTACGGCCCCAGCACCGACGGGCAGGTGCGCATGAACGTCCGCGCCCATCGCGAGGTCAGGAACCCCAGCCGGTCGGCGCCGAGCATCCCGAGGAGCAGTTCCTCCGCGATGTCGTCCGGCAGCATCCGGAAGTACTCCGGCGGTGCCCACGGCGTGTGCGAGAAGTGCCCGATCCGGACGTCGGGGCGGTGCTCGCGGAGCATCCCCGGCGCGAGCGCCAGGTGGTAGTCCTGGATCAGCACGACCGCCCCGGGCGCCGCCTCGGTCGCGAGCACCTCCGCGAAGGCCCGGTTGTACGTGCGGTAGGCGACCCACTGCCGCCGGAACTCGGCGTCGAAGACCGGCTCCAGCGGGGTCTGGTACAGCATGTGGTTGACGAACCACAGCACCGAGTTGGCGATGCCGTTGTACGCGGCCGCGTGAATGGCCGGATCGATGTCGAGCATCCGCACGCCCGGCTCGGCGACGCCGCGCCGCACCGCCTCCCGGTCGCCGTCGCCGAGTGCCGCGCACACCCACAGGGCGCCCGCGTCCGGGCCGATCGCGGACAGACCGGAGACCAGCCCGCCGCCGCCGCGCCTGGCGTCGAGCGTGCCGTCCTCGCGGAAGGCGTACGTGACCGGACCGCGGTTGGAGGCGACGAGTACCTGCGCCGTGCGCTCGGAGGCAGCGTGCTCGGAGACCATGTCGCGAAACCTAGCCCGTCCCGTATCCGCTCAAACGTACGGCCGGACTTTGTCGGCGGAGTCCGGCCACACGGTCACCCGGATTGCTCACTGGGTACGCTCGCCCGGTCAGTGGTTCCGGCGCCGTTCGCGGGTCGCGACGAGCGCGATCGCCCCGGCGCCGGTCAGCGAGACCGCGACGCCCCCGAGCAGCCACAGCCGCTCGACGGCGACGCCGGTCGCGGCCATCTCGGGCAGGCTGCCGTGGATGGCGGCACCGGTGTCGGGGCCGGCGGTGTCGGCCGCGGACCCGACGGCGGCGGGGCCGGTCCGGGTGTCGACGGCGGTGCCGGCGCTCACGGGATTCCCCGGGGCCTCAGGGCTCCCGGTGGCCTCGGCGCTTCCGGCGGCCCGGGGGGCGCGCAGTTCCTCGTCAGGCAGTCCGCCCGCGTCCGCGGGTGCGGGGTCCTCCTGCTCCGCGCCCTCCTCACCCGAGCCGCTCGAGTCGTCGCCCAGGTCGTCACTGACGTCGTCATCCGTGCCGATGACCGGGGTGCCGATCGAATCGTCGGCGGCCTCCTCGGCCGGGTCCGCCGCGGCCTGGGGTTCCTCCTGCCCCGCCGCGTGGACGATCACCGGGGTCACCGTGCACTTCGCGTCGTCGCTGGCCGCCTCGCAGTTGGACCACTCCGACTCCTCCACCACGCTGTTGCGCAGCGACCCGTCCCCGGTGCCCGCCGGGCCGACGGTGACCGAGTACGTCACGGTCACCGACTGTCCGGCCGGGATGTCGCCGGCGTACGAGAGTTCGGGCTCCGCGTAGCTGACCTTCCCGGTCGTCGCCGCTGCGTCGCCGTCGTACACGGCGTCGTCGAGGTTGTCGGTCAGGTCGTCGGTGAACCGGACGTCCGTCAGGTCGGTGTCTCCGAGGTTCTTCGCCGTGATCGTGTACGTCACCATGTCGCCGGGCTCGGCGGTCGTCGTCGACGCCGTCTTGGTGATCTCCACGTCGAGCGCCGGGGCGGACAGGGCGACCGCCGACGCGAGGTGCGTGTCCGCCGTGCCGCCGACCGTCCCGAGCGAGAACGTCGCCGAGGCGGCGGGTACCGCGACCTCCTTCACGAGGAAGCCGCCGTCCGTGCTCTTCCCGTCACCCCCGTACGCCGTGACGGACGCCCGGACCTGGCCGCGGGAGCGGTGGACGCCGCTCACCGGGACGGTCGCCGCGGGCGCGGCGGGACGCTGCAGGGCGTGGCCGCCGTAGATGCGGACGGTGCGGCGTACGGGGGCGTGGGCCTCGTCCGGGCCGTCGTACGCGTACACGACGGTCAGGGACCAGCCCGCGGTGCAGCCCGGGCCGGCCGGGGTCCAGATGCCGTCGACCGCGACGGGCAGCGGCGTGCCGGAGCCGGTGACGTCATTGAAGGCGGCGGTGACGTCGGCCTCGCCGGTGTAGTAGTGCTCTCCTGGCGCCGACTGCGCGTCCTGGACGAGGTTCGTTGCGTGGACCGTGACCGGCTCGTTCCGGTTGACCCTGATCGAGGGCGTGGCTGCGAGCGGGGCGCCGGCGGAGGGGGCGCAGCGGCGCAGCAGCCCGCCGTCCGGGGCGCGGTAGGTGCCGTCGTGCCCGCCCCAGAACAGCCGCGCGTACGCGACCCGCGCGCCCTCGGGGATTCCGACCCGGCCGGTGCCGCCGCCGTGTTCGGCCGTGCTGCCGATGGTCGTGAAGTCGCCGTACAGGGATGCGTCGTAGCGCGTTTCGAAGGGGGGCGCGGCGGGGGCCGCGGCCGCGCCGTCGGGGGCGAGCATTCCGGTCGAGACGGCGGCGGAGACGGTGGTGAGGACCGTCAGGGCCCCGAGGAGACGGGGCGTCCTGGAATTCTGGCGCCAAGCGCCCATGAGTCTCGTATAGCCCATAAGTCTGAAATGTAGGCAATCTTTCCGCGGTCGACACGCTGCGCCGCGCCCGCGTTACGCCGCCCGTGGCCCGGGGCGCCGGACGCCCGGCTCGCCGGCGCCTCCCGGGGCCGGCGGCTGCCCCCTACGCCGCCCAGCGCCTCGCGTACTCCGCGATGTCCCGCATCGGCGGCCGCTCCTCCGTGTCCACCGCATGCGTCCGCGGCACGAACCCCTCCTCGCCCCGCTCGAACTGCGTCAGGGCCGGCCGCACCAAATGCCCGCGTGACAGCCGTAGTTGGGCCGTGCGGTAGATCGCCGCCGCCATCCGGCCCAGCGCCTGCCCGTCCTGGTGCCGGTGCAGCCGTACGCCCACGTCCACCTGCGCCAGCGCGTCGAGGCCCACCGTGTGCAGCGCGTCCACCAGCAGCCCGAGCTCCACCCCGTAGCCCACCGGGAACGGCAGTCGCTCCAGCAGCGAGCGCCGGACCGCGTACTCGCCGCCCAGCGGCTGGACGAAGCCCGCCAGCTGCGGCCAGTGCAGATTCAGCAGGGGCCGCGCCACCAGCTCGGTCACCCGGCCGCCCTGGCCGGGGGTGCTGCCCAGCGGCCGGTCGTACATCGCCTTCACGAACTGCACGTCCGGCTCGGTCAGCAGCGGGCCGACGATCCCGGACACGAAATCCGCGGAGAACTCCTTCAGGTCCGCGTCCACGAAACAGACGATGTCGCCGCTCGTCACCAGCAGGGACCGCCACAGCACCTCGCCCTTGCCGGGCACGGCCGGTATCCGCGGGAGTATCGCGTCCCGGTGCACGACCCGCGCGCCCGCCTCGGCCGCCACCTCGGACGTACGGTCCGTCGAACCCGAGTCGACGACCACGAGCTCGTCCACGAGCGGCGCCGCGTCGGTCATCAGGTCGTGCCGGATCACGGAGACGATCTCGCCGACCGTCGCCTCCTCGTTCAGCGCGGGGAGCACCACGCTGACCGTGGTTCCGCGCTTCGCGGCGACGAGCTGGTCGAGCGGGCGGTCGGCCACGGACCAGGACCGCCGGGCCAGCCAGCGCTCCACCTCTTCCAGCACGTGATTGATCTCCATCTCGCGGATCGGACGACCATCTCAAGCGTCCGGGGGTTCGGTTACAGTCTTGAACAACGCGCACGACCCTCGCATGCCGGGGTCGAGCGCCGACAATCACATACCGCTCATCCAGAGGGGCAGAGGGAAACGGCCCGTTGAAGCCCCGGCAACCCTCCAGCCGGCCACGCGGCGAAAGCCGCACATCGACGCTGTGTCGCATCATCGCGCGCGAGGCTCCCGGCTAGGGAAGGTGCCAAATCCGTCTCATGGCGAGATGCGCCATGAGGAAGATGAGGAGAAAGGGCCTCGCCTCCATGGCTGTAGAGACAGTTGCCACCACCACCGACATCGTCGATCTGGGCCCGGCCTCCGGCCTTTCGTGCCGCGAATGCGGCGAGCGGTTCGCCCTCGGTCCGATCTTCGCCTGCGAGCTGTGTTTCGGGCCGCTCGAAGTCGCGTACGACCTGCCGAGCGGCAGCCCCGATGAGGCCGCAGCCCTGCGCAAGCAGATCGAGAACGGCCCGGCCAACATCTGGCGCTACGCGCCGCTGCTCCCCGTCCCCGCCGACGTCGCGAGCAAGCCGAATCTGAACCCGGGCTGGACCAAGCTCGTCCAGGCCGACAACCTCGCCCGTGAACTGGGTGTCGAGCCGGGCCGGCTGTTCGTCAAGGACGACTCCGGCAACCCGACGCACTCCTTCAAGGACCGCGTCGTCGCCCAGGCGCTGGAGGCCGCCCGCGCCTTCGGCTTCACCACGCTCTCCTGCTCCTCCACCGGCAACCTGGCGGGCGCCGTCGGTGCCGCGGCCGCCCGCGCCGGATTCCGCTCGTGCGTGTTCATCCCGCACGACCTGGAGCAGGGCAAGGTCGTCATGGCCGCGGTCTACGGCGGCGAGCTCGTCGGCATCGAGGGCAACTACGACGACGTCAACCGCTTCTGCTCCGAGCTCATCGGCGACCCGCTCGGCGAGGGCTGGGGCTTCGTCAACGTCAACCTGCGGCCGTACTACGGCGAGGGCTCCAAGACGCTCGCGTACGAGATCTGCGAGCAGCTCGGCTGGCAGCTCCCCGACCAGATCGTCATCCCCATCGCCTCCGGCTCCCAGCTCACGAAGATCGACAAGGGTCTGCAGGAGCTGATCAAGCTGGGTCTGGTCGAGGACAAGCCCTACAAGATCTTCGGCGCCCAGGCGGAGGGCTGCTCCCCGGTGTCCGTGGCCTTCAAGGCCGGTCACGACGTCGTGCGACCGCAGAAGCCCGACACCATCGCCAAGTCGCTCGCCATCGGCAACCCGGCCGACGGACCGTACGTCCTGGACATCTGCCGCCGCACCGGCGGTGCCGTCGAGGACGTGACCGACGAGCAGATCGTGGACGCCATCAAGCTGCTGGCCCGCACCGAGGGCATCTTCACGGAGACCGCGGGCGGGACGACCCTCGGCGTGGCGAAGAAGCTGATCGAGGCCGGCGCCATCGACCCGTCCCTCACGACGGTGGTCGTCAACACGGGTGACGGCCTGAAGACCCTGGACGCGGTGGCCCCCACGACGGGCATGTCCGCGGTCATCAGCCCCGACCTGGACTCTTTCCGAGAGGCTGGCCTCGCATGAGCGTCAACGTCCGCATCCCCACCATCCTCCGCACGTACACGGGCGGCCAGGCCGAGGTTCCGGCGGAGGGCGCGACCCTCGCCGAGGTCATCGCCGACCTGGAGAGGAACCACACCGGCATCGCGGCCCGCGTGCTGGACGACCAGGGGAAGCTGCGCCGCTTCGTGAACGTGTACGTCAACGACGACGACGTGCGCTTCGAGCAGGGACTGGAGACGGCGACGCCGGACGGCGCCGGGGTCTCGATCATCCCGGCCGTCGCCGGAGGCTGACCATCGAGCACAGTGCCGGAGGCTGACGATCGAGCACAGTGCCGGAGCTGACCCCCCATCGAGCACAGTGCCGGAGGCTGACCGCCGGACACGGTGCCGGGGGCTGACCACAGGGCCCGGCGCCGACTCGACGGCCGGCACACAGAGTTAACAGAATTGCCCCCTCCGCAAGCTAAGCGGAGGGGGCAATTCTGCAGGGTTGAGCGCGGTAGAGTTGGGGAAGTCCCCGCCGCTGCTTGTGCCACGTGCATATGAGAATGCGTCCGCACACGATAAGAAGCAGCCAAAGTGTTCGAGTTTGATGCGGCTTATGCGAGCTTTGCTCGGCCCGACTTGCCCTGAAATCCAGTGAATTCGCAGGAATTGCCCTTTCGGCCCTGCCCAGAATTCTCGTCCGATTGACCTGTTGCAGACGGCAGTTGGACAGATACATTCAGCCGCGGTCGACGCGTTCCGGCGCACATCCACGCCTCTTCGTGGGTGAGGTCTGACCCGGGTCCGCGAAGTGCGGTCCTGTGCAAGGGCCAGTAATAGGGGAGTTAGGCATGGCTCAGGGCACCGTCAAGTGGTTCAACGCGGAGAAGGGGTATGGCTTCATCGCGGTCGACGGTGGTGCGGATGTTTTCGTCCACTACAGCGCGATCCAGATGGACGGCTACCGCACCCTGGAGGAGGGTCAGCGGGTCGAGTTCGAGATCTCGCAGGGCCAGAAGGGGCCGCAGGCGGACATGGTCCGATTGGCCGGCTGAGGCGCCGACCGACTGCAGCGACGTAGCGGAGGGTCCGTCCCCGGGGCTGGGGTACGGGCCCTCTGTCGTGCCCGCCGCCGTGCGCCGGACCCCTCCACGGGAGCCGCCCGCACCACCCGTCGCCCGACGGTCGTCCCCCTCGACGCTTCCTCGAAGCGGCTTGCACTCTCCATGCCCGAGTGCTAATCATTGGCGTTAGCACTCTCCGGGTGAGAGTGACAACAAAGGACCGGGTCGGTGAGGTCCGCAGGCCAGGTGGGGCAAGGAACCACAAGGCTTGCAGGCCGTCCGTCGCGGGCGCCAGCGCGGTCCGGAGAAATCCACCCCAGTCCGGGAGGACCACTTCACATGGCCAAGATCATCGCGTTCGACGAGGAGGCACGGCGCGGTCTCGAGCGCGGGATGAACCAGCTCGCCGACGCCGTCAAGGTCACCCTTGGCCCCAAGGGCCGGAACGTCGTCCTCGAGAAGAAGTGGGGCGCCCCCACGATCACCAACGATGGTGTATCCATCGCCAAGGAGATCGAGCTCGAGGACCCGTACGAGAAGATCGGCGCCGAGCTGGTCAAGGAAGTCGCCAAGAAGACGGACGACGTCGCCGGTGACGGTACGACCACCGCGACCGTGCTCGCCCAGGCGCTCGTCCGCGAGGGCCTGCGCAACGTGGCGGCCGGCGCCAACCCGATGGCCCTGAAGCGCGGCATCGAGAAGGCCGTCGAGGCCGTCTCCGGCGCCCTGCTCGAGCAGGCCAAGGACGTGGAGACGAAGGAGCAGATCGCCTCCACCGCCTCCATCTCCGCCGCCGACACCCAGATCGGTGAGCTCATCGCCGAGGCGATGGACAAGGTCGGCAAGGAAGGCGTCATCACCGTCGAGGAGTCCCAGACCTTCGGTCTGGAGCTGGAGCTCACCGAGGGTATGCGCTTCGACAAGGGCTACATCTCGGCGTACTTCGCCACCGACATGGAGCGTATGGAGTCGTCCCTGGACGACCCGTACATCCTGATCGTCAACTCCAAGGTCTCCTCGGTGAAGGACCTGCTCCCGCTGCTGGAGAAGGTCATGCAGTCGGGCAAGCCGCTGCTGATCATCGCCGAGGACGTCGAGGGCGAGGCACTGTCGACCCTGGTCGTCAACAAGATCCGTGGCACCTTCAAGTCCGTCGCCGTCAAGGCCCCGGGCTTCGGTGACCGCCGCAAGGCCATGCTCGGCGACATCGCCATCCTCACCGGTGGCACGGTCATCTCCGAGGAGGTCGGCCTCAAGCTCGAGAACGCGGGCCTGGACCTGCTGGGCCGCGCCCGCAAGGTCGTCATCACCAAGGACGAGACCACGATCGTCGACGGTGCCGGTGACAGCGACCAGGTTGCCGGTCGCGTCAACCAGATCCGTGCCGAGATCGAGAACTCCGACTCGGACTACGACCGTGAGAAGCTCCAGGAGCGCCTCGCGAAGCTGGCCGGCGGCGTGGCCGTCATCAAGGCCGGTGCCGCGACCGAGGTCGAGCTCAAGGAGCGCAAGCACCGCATCGAGGACGCCGTCCGCAACGCGAAGGCCGCCGTCGAGGAGGGCATCGTCGCCGGTGGTGGCGTGGCGCTCATCCAGGCGTCCACCGTCTTCGAGAAGCTGGAGCTCGAGGGCGACGAGGCCACCGGTGCGGCTGCTGTGAAGCTGGCCCTGGAGGCCCCGCTGAAGCAGATCGCCGTCAACGCCGGCCTCGAGGGCGGCGTCGTGGTGGAGAAGGTGCGCAACCTCACCCCGGGCCACGGCCTGAACGCCGCGACCGGTGAGTACGTCGACCTCGTCGCCGAGGGCATCATCGACCCGGCGAAGGTGACCCGTTCCGCTCTGCAGAACGCGGCCTCCATCGCCGCGCTGTTCCTCACCACCGAGGCCGTCATCGCCGACAAGCCGGAGAAGGCCTCGGCCCCGGCCGGCGGCGGCATGCCGGGCGGTGACATGGACTTCTGATCGACCTCTGGTTCGATCAACCGTCCTGAAGACCGAGGGCGGCACCCCTACTCCCAGGGGGTGCCGCCCTCGGGCGTTTCCCGGAGCCCGGTGGACGTCCGGCCGGGGCGGCGTGATCCTGAAAGGGTGCGGACGGATGTGCACGCCCACCTCTGGGGCGAGGACTATCTCCGCCTCCTGGAGTCCTACGGGCGCGAGGACACGGCGACGCAGCACGGTCTGGGAGCGGGCGACAGCCCCTCGGAGCTCGACGCCCGGTTCGCGATGAACGACGCCGCCGGCATCGACCACCAGATCCTGTCCGTGTCCCCGCAGACCCCGTACTTCACGGACGAGTCGGAGGCGGTCATGTCCGCGCGTCTCGCCAACGACCACTACGCGGAGCTCGTACGCGCCTGGCCCGCGCGCTTCTCCGCCTTCGCCGCGCTGCCGCTCCCGCAACTGGACGCCTCGCTGGAGGAGCTGGCACGGGCGCTCGACGAGCTCGGGATGGCGGGGGCCGGGCTGACGACGTCGGTCCTCGGCCGGAGCCTCGGCGACCCCGTCTTCCGGCCCCTCTTCGAGGAGTTGGACCATCGGGGCTCGGTGCTGAGCCTCCACCCGGCGGGACGGGACGCAGGAACGCCGCTCATCGCCGAGAACCGGATGCGGTGGATGGTCGGCGCGCCGACGGAGGACACCATCTGCGCGATGCACCTGATGCTCGAAGGCATCCCGAGCCGCTTCCCGCGGCTGCGGATCGTGCACGCGCATCTCGGCGGCGCGCTGCCGATGCTGCTGCCGCGCGCCGACGAGCATGTGCCGTGGGAGGCACCGGACATCGTCGAGATGCCGACCGTCGCGGCACGCCGCATGTTCTACGACACCGTCGCCCACGGCCACGAACCCGCGCTGCGTGCGGCGGCCGAGTCGTACGGCGCGGACCGGCTGATGCTCGGTACGGACTTCCCTTACCAGACCGGGGACGGGCTGCGCCGGGCCGTCAGGTTCATCGAGGAGACGCTGGTTCCGGAGGAGGCCGAGGACGTGCTGGAGGCGGGCACGGGCCTGCTCCCGGTGGACAGCGCCACGGAACCGTTCAGCGGGCGTGGTCCTTGAGCGGGTGGCCCGGAGCGGGCTGCCCGATCCGGCAAAGCCGGCATGGGAGTACGCGTACCCGGGGAGCGCCCGGTACGACGGGGTCCAGGCCGTGTTCCACGCCGATGACACGCAAGCCGAGCACCGGACAGAGTCCCACACGCTCTTCGTGCACGTGAGCAAGTGGGACGCACACCCGGAGCGGGCGCGACGGCTTGCCGCGCGCATCGGCTGTGAGGTCCTGGGTCAGCCGCAGACCGGCTGGTGCGACCCGTTGGGCGTGTCACCGGCGTTTCCGTGGTGGATTCGGGAAGGCACGGTCACCAAACTGTGAAGGTCGGGCGGGACGCTGGGTTCAGTCAGCGCACTCGCGCTTCTCATTCGGGGGAACACCAGATGACCGATCACCGTCCCGTCCGCCGCGGCATCCGCAGAACCTTCGCCGTGCTCGCCACCGTGTCCGCCCTGGCCCTGACGGCCTGTGGGCCCGATCAGGGCCCGACCGACCAGACAGGCGGCGGGGCCGAAGCGCCCACCGCGAGCCCGTCCGGGGCCGCGAGTCCTTCCGGGTCCGCCGGCCCCTCGAAGCCCGTGACGCCGTCGAAGCCCGCGGCTCCGTCGGACTCCTCCGGCGAAAGTTCGTCTCCCGACGGCGACTTCGCGGTCTTTCCCTGCAGCACGTTCGACGTGAAGTTCAGCGCGACCCTCGCGGAGCGCACGACAAGCAGCTACCTGCTGAAGATCACCAACAAGAGCGGCAAGCCCTGCAAGGTGCTGGACTACCCGATCGTGACCTTCGGCGACCTGGACGGCGCGGCGACCGAGCGCTCGGAGACGCACCCCGGCACCGACATCAGGCTCCAGCCGGGCGAGTCGGCCTACGCCGGACTCATGGGCGGCGTGAACAACGGCACGGGCCGGACCGTCGACTCGATCGCGATGACCATGAACACCGCGTCCGACCTCGAGCAGGTGCCGCTCAAGGCGTCGACTCCCGGGCTGTACGTCTCGACCGAGAACTCCGTCACCGCGTGGCTGAGCAATGCCGAGGACGCGCTCAGCCTGTAGTGGGCGTGTGCTTGACGTCCGCGACGAAAGTGACGAGGGAGGACCGTGCTGCGGCCCGGAACACGAGCTTCGGGCCGTACGACTCCGGCCACCCGGTGGCGGACGGGAGGGGGACTGTCCGCCGAGGCACATCCCCCGGCGCCGCCGGGGGATGTGCTGCGGGAACGGAACGGGGAGGGGCGGCTTCCGGGGTAGGGTGGCGGCTCCAGCAGTGCCGGCAGGAACGAGGAGGTGGGACCCATCACCGCTGTTGCAGGACGGGTGCTCGCCTCCGCGTCGCTTACGTAGGCGGCCGAGGGAGCCCCGCTCGGTATTCCGAAAGGCTCCCGTGTCGCTTTCATCCGTGGATCTATCCGTCATCGTCAGCCGTCTCCGTTCCGCAGGCTGTGTCTTCGCCGAGGACGAGGCGGCGCTCATCGTCTCCACCGCTCTTACGCCCGCCGAACTCGCCGCGATGGTGGAGCGGCGCGCCGGCGGTCACCCCTTGGAACACGTCCTCGGCTGGGCCGGGTTCTGCGGTCTGCGGATCGCGGTCGAACCGGGGGTGTTCGTGCCCCGGCGCCGGACCGAGTTCCTCGTCCGGCAAGCCGTCGCCGCCCGGCCGGATGCGACGGTGGTCGTCGATCTGTGCTGCGGGTCGGGGGCCGTGGGGGCGGCTCTGACCGCGGAGTTGGGGCGCGTCGAGCTGTGTGCCGCCGACGTCGACCCGGTCGCGGTGCGGTGCGCGCGGCGCAATGTGGGCGCCTTGGGGCGGGTGTACGAGGGAGACCTGTACGCGGCGCTGCCCGGCGCACTTCGTGGGCGGGTCGACATCCTGGCCGCGAACGTCCCGTATGTACCGACCGAGGAGGTCGGGCTGCTGCCGGCCGAGGCACGCGTGCACGAGCCGATCGTCGCGCTCGACGGAGGCGCGGACGGGCTCGACGTGCTCAGACGCGTGACCGGCGAGGCGGGGCAGTGGCTCGCGCCCGGCGGGATCCTGCTGTTCGAGACGAGCGAGCGTCAGGCGGCGGGCGCGGTCGAGGCCGTCGCGCGCAGCGGGCTCGTACCACGCGTCGCCACATCCGACGAGCTGTACGCCACCGTCGTCGTCGGGGCCAAGTTGCCCAGTTGAGGCGGTCGGAATTGGCCCTGGGAGGCGGGCCGTCCGGGTCATAGCGTCATGGTCATGCCGACCCCTCGCGTTCTGCCGCCGGCCGGTCCGCCTCGTGTCCTCGCTCTCGCCCAGCTCGTCAACTCCCTTGGCGACGGTGCCTTCTACGTCACGTCCGCGCTCTTCTTCACCCGCGTCGTCGGCCTCGCGCCGGCGAAAGTCGGGATCGGGCTCACCATCGCCTGGGCGGTCGGGTCGGTCGTGGGCGTACCGCTCGGGCGGCTGGCGGACCGGCGGGGGCCGCGGGGGACAGCTGTGCTGCTGGCGCTGGCGACGAGCGCGGCCGTGGGCTCGTTCCTGGTCGTCCGGTCCTTCTGGCCGTTCCTCGCCGCCGCGTGCCTGTACGCCACCGCGCAGTCCGGGCTCGCGGCGGCGCGGCAGGCGCTGCTCGCGGGGCTCCTGGCAGATCGGCTTCGACCTCGCTCCGGACGGCCGCACCGGCGAGTACCAGGCCTTCTTCGGCACGGGCGTGACGGTGGCCAGGACCCTGGGTCCGCTGGTGCTCACCGCGCTGCTGGTGACGTGGGGCGTGCCCGGATGGCTCGTGCTGGGCGGACTGTTCGCCGGGGCGTCCTTCGGGGTCGGGCCCGCGGTGCGGTGGGCGGAGCGGAACGGTCGGCCCGAGGCGGCCGAGGCGCCGCGGGCGCGGGCGTTCGACTGACGTCCTCGGTCAGTTCCGCTGGGCTGCCTGCACCTTGTTGACCTGCTGTGCGATCAGCGCCGGGTTGATCTTCGGTGTGACCCTCTTCCCTGGGTACTGAGCGGGGTAGAAGGTCTCGAGGTCGAACCTGATCGTCACGGCGCCGCTGCGGACCAGGGTGAACACCTGCCTGCGGTCCATCGGGCCATCCTCTGCTTGCCAGGTGGACAGGGCGGTGAAGCTGATGGATTCGTCGCCCCAGTTGTCCGAAGGCCCCGGCTCGAGCCTGGTCGTGATCTCGCCGCCGCCCCTGCCTGGATGGGTGTACCGGTCGCATTTCTTCAGCGAGTTCTTCGCCATGCTGAGGAAGTCTCTTGCGCCGAACTGGGAGTCGCTGGCCAGGACGACATAGCCCGAGATCATCGCCGTTTCCCTTGGCGAGTAGTTCACCTGTGCGTACGCCGACGACGCGTGCGGATAGCCACCGGCAATCACATCGCCGAGCCCGATGCATTCCATCGGCTCCACGGCGGTCCGCCCGCGACGGGCGAGGTCCTTCAGGCTGCTGTCGTCCCATATGCTCGAGTAGCCGAGCGCGGCCATCTCCTTCTCGGTCAGCCGACTCGCTTCCAGCTCTGCCTGACTCAGCATGCGCGGGTCCTCGGCGGCGGAGGCACTGGGTGCCGTCGAACGCCGGTCCGCCGGGTTTGTCGCGCTCTGCGCGGAACATCCGCCGACGGCGGACATGACAGCCAGGATTCCGGCGGCTGCCAGCCGCCATGTGCGTGTGTACAAGGCCCCCCCAGGGCAATGAATGTGTGGTGCTGGGGCACGGTATGCCGCTGATCGGCCGCTTCGCCAGGTGCGTCCACGTATCGTGATCAGGCCGTGTCGCTGCCTTCGTGAACCCCGCACCGGGGCTTCTCATGCCTGTCTCATCCAGGCCTTAACCCACCCTCACGGCGCGCACCTAGCTTTCCCGCCATGTTCTTCACCTACCTCAGGCGCGAGCTGCGCCGCCGCAGGAAGGCGGCGCTCGTCGTCGCCTCGGGGCTTGCACTCGGAATCGCCCTGGTCATCGTCGTCAACTCGGTCTCGGCCGGGATGACTCAGGCGCAGGGCAAAGTGCTGGAGTCCCTGTACGGGCTCGGCACCGACATGACCGTCACCAAGGCCGCCGCGCCGCCCGGGGAGGGCGACACCGTGCGGCGGCCGAGGTTCCAGTTCGACGCGAAGGACGGGGGCGACGACGCCGAGCAGAGCCAGGACATCGTCATGGTCCAGGGCTTCGAGACGCTGGCCGCGTCGACCGTCGCGCAGGTCGGCGAGCAGGACGGGGTCGCGGACGCCGTCGGCGGGCTGAACGTGCGGGTCATGAAGGTCAACGGGCAGTTCAAGCGCGGGGAGTTCGAGCAGGAGCCCGGGCAGGAGGGGAAGCCGGGCGGCCCGGCCGGCGGTGAGGTGCGCGGTGAGGTGCGGGGCGGCGGGGCCGACTTCGACGTCAACTCGTACACCGTGTACGGGACGGACGTCGCCCGTCAGGGGCTCGGACCGCTGACCTCGTCGAAGATCACGTCGGGGCGTACGTTCAAGGCGAGCGAGACCTCTGCCGAGGTTGCCGTCGTCGACAGCGCGTACGCGAAGGAGCAGAAGCTCTCGTTCGGCAAGACGCTGACCGTGTCCGGGAACAAGTTCACCATCATCGGGCTCGCGACCGCGGACAGCGGGGACGCGGCGGCGAACGTCTATCTGCCGCTCGCGCAGGCCCAGACGCTGGCCGACGCCAAGGACAAGGTGACGACCGTCTATGTGAAGGCGACCGACTCGCAGCAGATCGACGCGGTCAAGACGACCATCCAGAAGAACATCTCCGGGACGACGGTCACGACGTCCGCCGATCTGGCCGACACCGTCTCGGGGTCGCTGTCCACGGCCTCCGACCTGGCGTCGGGTGTCGGCAAGTGGCTGTCGATCGTGGTGCTGGTGGCGGCGTTCCTGGTGGCCGGTCTGCTGACGTCCTCGGCGGTGAGCCGGCGGGTGCGGGAGTTCGGCACGCTGAAGGCGCTGGGGTGGAAGAGCCGCCGCGTGACCGGCCAGGTGGCGGGCGAGGCGCTCGTCAACGGGCTGATCGGCGGGGCGCTGGGAATCGGGATCGGGCTGGCGGGCGCGTGGGCGATCACCGCCTTCAGTCCGACGCTCACCGCGCAGCTGGGCGGTGGCGGGGGCGGCGCCGGTCAGGTCATGGGCGGGGGCCCGATGGCGGTCCGCGGCGGAGGCGAGGGCGGGCCGCTGGGGCAGAGCGCGTCCAAGGCCCTCGACATCGCGCTCACCGCGCCGGTGTCCCTCACCACGATCGGGCTCGCCGTGGCGCTCGCGGTGACGGGCGGGCTGATCGCCGGCGGGTTCGGCGGCTGGCGGGCGTCGCGGCTGCGGCCGGCGGACGCGCTGCGCCGCGTCGAGTAGCCCCCGAATCCACTGACGAACGTACGTACAGCAGGAGTTGAATCACGATGTACGAGCTCACAGGCGTCACCAAGCGCTACCGGCGCGGCAAGGACACCATTCAGGCCCTAGACGGGGTCGACCTGACCATCGAGGACGGCGGGCGGCTGGTCATCCAGGGGCCCACCGGCGGCGGCAAGTCCACGCTGCTGCAGATGCTCGGCGGCCTGGACCGCCCGACCGAGGGGTCCGTCGTCCTGGACGGGGTCGACCTCGCGACCCTGCCGGAGGCGCGGCTGACGCGCGTGCGGGCCGAGAAGATCGGCTTCGTCTTCCAGGGCTTCAACCTCGTTCCGACGCTCACCGCTCAGGAGAACGTCGAGACCGCCCTCGTACCGCTCGGCCTGAAGGCCGCGGAGCGGCGCGAGCGGGCGGGTGAGGCGCTGGAGTCGGTGGGGCTCGGCGAGCGCCGGGGCCATCTGCCGGGTGAGCTGTCCGGCGGGCAGCAGCAGCGGGTCGCGATCGCGCGGGCCCTGGTGAAGCGGCCGGCGGTGCTGCTGGCGGACGAGCCGACCGGGAATCTCGACGAGTCGATGCGCGACGAGATCATGGAGTTGCTGGAGGGCCTGTGGGAGGAGAACGGGCTCACGTTCGTGATGGTCACTCATGACTCGGCGCTGGCGCGGCGGGCACCGCGGGTGGCGACGATCAGGAAGGGGCAGGTGACGATCAAGGAGCGGGCGGTGGGGGCGGCGTAGCCCTCTCCGGCCCGGACCCTCGCCCCGGTCCGGCACGGGCCCCGTGTGGGGGCCCGTGCCGGACGGCCGTGGGGTCGGCCGTGGGACGGTCAGAAGCGGAGGCCGCTCACGCGGCGCCTCCTGACCAGACACCCGGCGGCTCCGGCGATCACCACACTGCCCAGGCCAAGCTGCATGCCCTGGTCCGCCATGCCACCGCCGCCGGCGTCGACCGAGCCGTTCGGGCGGTCGTCGGAGTCGGTGTCCGAGTCGGTGTCCGAGTCGGAGTCCGAGCCCGAGCCCGACTTGGAGCGGCTGTCGGAGTCGGAGTCTGAGCGGTCGTCGGAGTCCGAGTCGGAGCGGGATTCGGAGCCTGAGCGGGAGCCGGAATCGGAGCCGGAGTCGGAATCGGAATCGGAGTCGGAACCGGAGTCGGACTGCTTGTCGGCGTCGGCGTTCCTGTCGGTGTCGGTTTCGCCGATCTCGTACGTGTCCGTGAGCCTGGTCGCCGGCGGGCACTTGGCGATGACGGTGTCGTTCGCGGCATCGGTCCCTTCCGGGATCTCGAACTCGCCGGTGAGCTCGCCCTCCTCGCTACCTTCGAAGAGGTGGAACATCCCGGCCACCTCGGACTGGCCCTTGCCGTAGGTCACGTCATCGCCGCAGCCCTTGATGGTGACGGTGACCGTGGAGCCCGGGGTCGCGCTCCCCGGCTCGATACGGATGTCCGAGTCACCGGCGGCGACGGCGGCGAACGCGAGCGGGACCGAGAGTGCCACGGCACCGAGAACGAGACCGGCGCCTACACCAACGCGTCTGTTACGCATGAAATCCTCCAACGGAGCAGTGTCCGGCCTGTCTGCGCGGTGCGAGTGCTGTGCTCCGTTTTCGAGGGAACCGACAGTCCGTCAGATCCGCAACCTGACGACTTGTCGGATCTGTCGCCCGAGTGGAGGCGCAGGGCGCTTTGTGTGTGGCCGTTTGCGCAGGTCGGAGGCGGTGGAGGCGGACACGGCAAGAAAATCCGACGAATCGTCAGAAAAGACGTCGAACGGGGTAGAGGCAAGGTCCGCCGGGGGTCGGCCCGCGTCCGCCCCGCGTCAGCCGCAGGTCCGCCCCGGGCCCGCCGTGGCCGCCCCGGGGCGAAGCCTCACCCCCCGGCCGGGTCCTAGCCCTGGAGCGCCTCGCGCAGATGGCCGCCGGTCTGCTGGAGGCGGGCCGCGGCCGTGGGGGCGTCGAGTGTGGCGAGGAGCATCAGGATCGCCGTCTTGACCTCGCCGTCCGCCGCCGTGAGGGCCGATTCGATCTCGTCGTCCGGTGCGCCCGTGGCGAGCGCGACGATCCGGCGCGAGCGGGCGCGCAACTTCTCGTTGGAGGCGCGCACGTCCACCATGAGGTTTCCGTAGGTCTTGCCGAGACGGATCATCGTGATGGTCGAGATCATGTTGAGGACGAGCTTCTGCGCCGTGCCCGCCTTCAACCGGGTCGATCCGGTGAGGAGTTCGGGTCCGACGACGACCTCGATGCCGTGCTCTGCCGCCGCCGCGAGCGCGCTGTCCGCGTTGCAGGACAGGCCGATGGTCAGCGCGCCGAGGGCACGCGCGTGTTCGACGGCGCCGACCGCGTACGGAGTGCGGCCGGAGGCGGAGATGCCGACGACGGTGTCGTCGGCGGTGAGCCCGAGGTCGTCCAGGTCCTTCGCCGCGAGCTCCGTGGAGTCCTCCGCGCCCTCGACGGACGTCACCATCGCCGACGGGCCGCCCGCGATCAGGCCCACGACCTGGTCCGGGGCGGTGTTGAAGGTGGGCGGGCACTCGCTGGCGTCGAGCACGCCGAGGCGGCCGGCCGTGCCCGCGCCCGCGTAGACCAGCCGGCCGCCCCGGGCCATCCGCTTCGCGGTCGCGTCGATCGCGGCGGCGATGGCGGGGAGCTGCGTGGTGACGGCGCCGGGGACGGAGCGGTCCTCGCCGTTCATGATCTGGGCGATGTCGAGGGTGGGCAGCCGGTCGATGTCGGCGAGCTCGGGGCGGAACGCCTCGGTGGTGAGGGTGGCCAGCTGGGCGCGGAGCTCGGAGTGGTCCTCGGAGAAGTCCTGTGCGTCGTGCGTCGAGGTCATGGAGGCGCGGCTCTTTCGGTGGCTCGTGTTCTGCGGTCTGCGGGGTGTCGGTCAGCGGGGTGTGCGGTCAGCGGGTACGGGTACGGGGACGGTGGCGGTGCGCGAGCGCCTCGTACGACGCCGCGAGAGCGGGTGCCGCCGTCTCGTACGTACGCTGCGCGACGCCGATGAACAGGCAGTCGACGACGAGGAGCTGGCTCGTGCGCGACGACATCGCCGCAGGCCGCAACTCGCTCTCGCGCGCGGTGGAGGTCGTGAGGATGTGGTCCGCGTACTGCGTGACCGGCCCGTCCGGGCGGCCGGTGATCGCTACGGTCGTCGCGCCGTGGTCGAAGGCGACGCGCAGCGGCTCGATGACGTCCCCCGTCGAGCCCGAGTGGGTGATCGCTATGGCCACGTCGCCGGAGCGCAGCTGCACGGCGTTGGTGACGGCGAGGTGCGGGTCGCAGTGGGCCTGCGCGATCAGGCCGATGCGCAGGAGCTTCTGGGCGAGGTCCTGGGCGACCAGGCCGGATGCGCCCACACCGTAGATGTCGGTGCGGCGCGCGGTGGAGAGCGCGCCGACCGCGGCGCCCAACTGCACCGTGTCCAGGTTGGCCGCAGTGTCCGCGAGGGTCTGCTGCTCGTCGTACGCGAGCTTGGCTACGACGTCCGCTATCGGGTCGTCCACCGCGATGTCGGCGGTGACGGACGGTGCGCGGCCCGACTGCTGCTGGGCGGCCAGGCCCGCGAGCGCGAGCCGCAGATCGCGGTAGCCGGGATAGCCGAGGAGCCGGGCGGTGCGGACGACCGTGGCCTCGCTGGTGCCGGTGAGCTCGGCGAGGCCGGTGACCGTGAGGGCCGCGCAGCCGGCCGGGTCGGCGGCGACGGCCTCGGCGACCCGCTGCATGGAGCGGGTCATGGACGGCGCGAGCGTGCGCACCTTCGCCGCGAGGGCGGCGGGTGCGGGCGGGGCGTCGCCGGCCGGCCCGGCCGGAGCGCCGCCCTGGCCACCGATGAAAATTTCCTTCATTTCATTGGTCACCATTGAAAGATATTTTCGGGACCAATCGGCGTCAACCCCCTGTCAGCCCGCTCCTCCCCTCGTAACGGACCCGGGAGACAATGGCTCCATGAACCACGTCGACCCGCTGGAACAGGCGCTGCACGCCGCTCGCGCCCTCGTCCTCGCCGACCTCGCCGCCCGTGACGTGGCCCACGCCGAAGTCGTCTCACTCGTCGAGGAAGCCGTCGCGCAGCGCCGCTGGTGGGTCGAGCAGTGGCCGGAGGGCGTCGAGTACGTCGCAGGGCTCATCGCCCAGGACGTACAGGACGCGCTGCTGGAACGGTACGGCCGCTGGCCGATCTGTCCGGTCTGCAGCACCGGCGAGCCCCACGCCCTCGACGTCGAACCGGAACTGGGGCCCGATCCGCACTGGGTGTGCGGCAAGGCGGGTGTGGTGGTGGCGCCCGTCGGCGGACTGTCGTGACGGTCTACATCGACCCGCCGAACTGGCCGGGCCACGGCCGCATGTGGTCCCACCTGGTCAGCGACGTGTCGTTCGACGAACTGCACGCCTTCGCCGCGTCGATCGGCTGCCCGCCGCGCGCGTTCGAGCGCGACCACTACGACGTGCCCGAGCACCGCTACGCCGACGCCGTGGTGGCGGGCGCGGTGGAGATCGGTTCCAAGGAACTCGTGCGCCGGATCACGGAGGCAGGGCTCCGGCGGCGCAAGCGAGCGGCGCGCGAGAACGGCTGAGGGCAGCGTGGAGCGGCCGGGGCGAGGTTACGCGCAGGGCTGCGGCGAAGGCTCCGCGTCGGACCGTACGGCCGAGGCGGCCACGGCACGGGTTCCCGCTCCCGTCGCGCGCGTCTCGGTGGCAGTGCGCGTCTGTGCGACCGCGCCGCTCCGGTGGAGCCGGAGCGCGACCGCGACCAGCACGAGGGCCGCGACCGTCATCGCCGCGCCCGCCCACGCCGTCGACGCGAAACCGTAGCCCGCGTCGATCACCGTGCCGCCGAGCCAGGGCCCTCCGGTGTTGCCGAGGTTGAACGCGGCCGTTGCCGTGGCCCCGGCCAGGGTGGGCGCGCCGCCGGCGACGTTGAACATACGGGCGTTCAGCGCCGGGGCCGTGTAGAACGACGAGACGCCGAGCAGGAACGACAGGGCCACCACGAGGACCGGCCGGCCGGCGCACAGCGCCACCGCCCCGAGCAGCACCGTCGACGCCGTGATGCCGCTGAGCATCACGCCGAAGAGGTGTGCGTCGGCGAACCGCCCGCCGATCGCCGTACCGACCAGCGCGCCGATCCCGAACAGCCCCAGCACCGCCGGTACCCAGGCGTCGCTCAGCCCGGCGACATCGGTGAGCAGCGGGGCGAAGTACGAGAACGCGCAGAAGACACCGCCCGCGGCGAGCGCGATGATCCCGACGGACAGCCAGACCTGGCGGTCACGGTAGACGGTCAGCTCGCGCCGCAGTCGCGGCTTCTCCGCCGGGACCGGGATCCGCGGGATGCGGGTCGCCACGCCGACCAGCGCGACCGCGGACGCGGCGGCGACCGCCCAGAACGCGGAGCGCCAGCCGAGGTGTTCGCCGAGGAACGCGCCCGCCGGAACGCCGAGCACGTTCGCGATCGACAGCCCGCCGATCATCACGGCCATCGCGCGGGCACGGGCGTTCAGCGGCACCATGGCCATGGCCACGGCCGCGCCGACCGCCCAGAACCCGGCGCAGGCGAGCGCGCTCACGACGCGGGACGCGAAGAGCACCTCGTACGTCGGCGCGAGCGCACCCGCGACCTGGCCGAGGCCGAAAGCCGTGATCAGCGCGATCAGGGTGGCCCGGCGCGGCAGCCGCAGCGTGGACACGGCGAGCAGCGGCGCACCGATCACCATGCCGATCGCGAACGCGGATATCAGCAGCCCGGCCCGGGGGATCGAGACGCCCATGTCCTCCGCGATGGGCGGCAGCAGCCCGGAGAGCATGAACTCGCTGGTGCCGAGCGCGAAGACCGAGAGGCCCAGGATGTAGACGGCCACGGGCATACGGGGGCGTGGTTCTGGGGCTACGGGCATGACAGTGGCCAACACCTCGGTTGTTCCTGTCATTCCCGCACGACGGCCGGCGAGGCGGTCGTCCACGCCGACCGCCGTCGCTCGCGCCGGCGGCCCCTTGCGCCGCCGGTCGTTCACGCCCGCTCCAGGCGCTCCAGCTCCGCCGACACATTGCGGCGCGCGGCGGCCTCCCACTCCCGCTCCCCGTAGGGCGTACGGAAGAGGCGCGGCAGGCCGAGAAGGTGGCGCAGGACGTCGGCGCGGCCCGTACGGAAGGCGTCGTCCGGGACGAATCCGTACTCCTCGCGGACGGCGGCGGTGTAGGCGGTGTACGCGTCCGGCGGCGACGCGAGGATCGCGAGGTCCGCGTCGCACAGGACCATGCCGTTGCTGTCGCCGTCCTGCACGGCGTGCGTCTTTGTGAGGCGGACGAGACGGGCGACCTCGTTCGTGTCCTTGAGGGACAGCCCGGCCTCGGGCAGGGCGCGCTCGGCGAGGCGCGCGGAGCGCTCCTCGTTCGTGGAGCGCTCCGGGAGGTAGACGGCGTCGTGGAACCAGGCGGCCAGGCGTACGAGATCGGCGTCGTCCGCGTGCTGCTCCAGCGTGTCGACGTGGCGGAGGACGGCGGCGAGATGGTCGACGGTGTGATAGCGCCGCTGCGGCTCCGACCAGCGGGCCAGCAGATTGTCCGCGTACCGGTACGGGTCGGGGAAGCACGGGTCCTCGCGGACGGCGAGCAGCGCGCCGTACCAGCGGTTGCGGAGGTCCTCGGTGTCGGCCATGCGGCCCATTGTCCACGGGGGATTCCGGGGTGTCGGCCTGCGGGCGCGACCGAACCGACTGGGGCACACCTCGCGGGATCCCGGGATGTCCCCGGGCGCCCATATGGGGCATCTAGGACGATAATGGGCGGGTCAGGCTTGTGTGCCGTTGCGTATGCGGAGGCAGACGCCATGAACTCGCTGATGATCGTCCAGGGCAGCCCGCCCACCACCGAAGTCCTGGCTGCCTCGCCGTTCGCCGGGCTCGTCCCGTTCATCCTCGCCGTCGTCCTCGTCGCCGTGCTCGGGGGCGCCATGTGGCTGGAGGCGAGGCGGCGGGCGCAGGAGCGCGCGCCGCGGCCCGAGGACCAGCCGAAGCGGCCGGACCACCAGACCCACATCGAGGAGGTCCGGGAGCCGGACGAGGGCGACTTCCCGACGGGCGGCGAGCGGCTGCTTCCGTACAACCTGAAGACGCACAGCACGCACGGTGTGCCGATGGGGCCCGCCGGGCCCGGGGAAGCCGCGGCACCCGGCGAGGGCGCGGGGCCCGGCGAGGGCGCTGGGCCGGCCGGGCCTGCGCCCTCGCCTGCCCCTGAGCGGCAGGGCGGATCCTCCGGTGCCGGTCCCGCGGGTTCAGCAGGTTCCGCAGGTCCTGCGGGTTCCACACGGCAGCCCTGAGCCACTCGGACGGTCTAGGCTGGGCCCCACTATTGGACTAGACCTATAGGGCCGAAGGGATGGGGCCATGAGCAACCGTGCACTCCTGGAGGTGATCGCCCTCGACGAGGGGGACGCGGTCGCCGCCCAGGCCGGAGGAGCCGACCGCCTCGAGCTCGTCACCGACATGGCGGCGGACGGGCTCACCCCGGCCCGGGAGACCTTCGCGGCGATCCGCGCGGCGGTCGACATCCCGTTGCGCGTGATGCTGCGTCTCACCGACGGATTCGCCGCCGGTGACGTCGAGGCACTCGTGCGGGCCGCGCGGGGGCTGCGGGCCGAGGGCGCGGACGAGTTCGTGCTGGGCTTCCTCGACGCGCACGGCAACCCCGACCTCGTCACCGTCGAGCGGCTCGTCGCCGAGCTGGAGGGCTGCCGGTGGACGTTCCACCGGGCCATCGACCGTGCGGCCGACCGCGACGCGCTGCGCAAGCAGCTCGCGGACGTGCCCGGCCTCGACACATATCTGACCGCCGGGTCCGCGGCGGGCGTGGACGACGGGCTCCCGGTCCTTCTCGCGGAGGCGGCGCGCCGGGGCGAACCGGGCTACGAGGCCCGGCTCCTCGTCGGCGGCGGCCTCCGCCTCGACCACCTCCCGGCCCTTCGCTCGGCGGGCATCGACGCCTTCCACATCGGCGGCGCGGCCCGTCCTCACGGCTGGACGGCACCGGTCGCGCCGGAGGCGGTCCGGGAGTGGCGCGAGGCGCTGGACGCGTAGCCCCACGGGGTCGCGGTGGTGTGGCCGCGACCCGCCGGGCGGTGCGGCCGCCGGCCGCCGGTGGCGCGGAGGGTGCGGGCGGCCGCCGACGAACGACGGCGCCCCGGGAAAGACCGGGGCGCCGTTCGCCGCGAGGGCGTGCCTGTCGGAAGGCCGTCGGAAGACGGTCAGAAGACCCGTACGTTCGGTGCGGTGTCCCAGAGCATGTCCGCGTTCGGGCCGCCGATCCCACCGCGGCCGTTGCCGTGGTAGACGAACAGCTGGTAGTCGATGGGCCGCATCAGGTCGGACAGCCCGTCGCCGTTCACATCGCCGGTGGACATCACGGGCTCGTCGGAGGGCCAGGCGTACGACAGCTTCTGGCGGGCGCCGAAGGTGCCGTTGCCCCGGCCGGAGTAGAGCCAGAGACCGCGCGCGCCGTCCCGGGCCACCAGGTCGGCCTTGCCGTCGCCGGTCATGTCGCCGGGCGAGACCAGCCGGTTCATGGAGTTCCAGCCCGGGCCGACCTTCTGGCGGGTGCCGAAGGTGCCGTTGCCCTTGCCCGGGTACGTCCACAGGGTTCCCGCGGTGTCCCGGGCGACGATGTCACGGCGGCCGTCGCCGGTGGCGTCGCCGACCGCGCTGATCTCCCGCATGGTGTTCCACCCGGAGCCGACCCTGGTCCGGGTACCGAAGGTGCCGTCGCCCTTGCCGGGGTAGAACCACAGCACCCCGGTCTTGTCGCGGGCGAAGAGGTCCTCCTTGGCGTCACCGTTGTAGTCGCCGTGGCGCACCAGCTGGGTCATGGCGTTCCAGCCGCCCCCGACGAGCTTGCCCTTGGTGACCCCGTCGGCGTTGCCGATGCCCGACAGGAACCACAGCCGGCCGTCGTTCGCCCGCTCCAGGAGGTCGGCCCGGCCGTCGTTGTTCAGATCGCCGAACCGGGCCACGGCGGGCAGCCCGTCCGGCCGCTTGATCTCGGGCGCCCGGTACCAGTCCATCCACGGGACGCCCTGGAACGCCTCGTACTCGGTCGTGGTGACCCGCATGGAACTGATCTTGTTGTCGAACCGGTTGTCGAAGGACCCGTTGCCGAGGTCGACGGGGCCGTTCTTCGGGGTGATGACGACGAAATCGGGGTCGGTGCCGTAGTTGGGCTGGACGTAGAGCGTCGCCCACAGACCGCTGTTGTTGACGACCGACGAGATCCGGTCGTTCCAGGCGCCGAGCGTGGGCATCGAGGCCGCGAAGGTCCCCATGTCACCCGTGTAGCCCGCGCCGGAGAAGACGCAGAACTTCCCCGCGGGACAGCGTGCGGAGTTGTCCGCGGCGGCCGCGTTCGGGGCCGCCGTGACCAGGGCGGCGAGCGACGCGGCAAGGGCGGCACCCGTGCCGACGGCGCGCCGGCCCAGGATGGATCCGAGCATGAATCGTGCTCCGTTCGAAGCCGGTGAGGGAATCAGAGGACGAGGTGGGTGGCCTGGGCCGCGGCCAGCGTCCTCGGGGACCGCAGCGCGCCGTTCGCCGCACCGGTTCCGGGGTACACCCGTACCGCGGAGATGCCCGGCGCGTGCGCGACGATGTCGGGCCGTCCGTCCCCGGTGACGTCGCCGATGCCGGCGAGCTCGGCGAAGCCGTTCCAGTTGCCGTTGCCGATGAGGCCGCGGGTGCCGAAGGTGCCGTTGCCCCTGCCCGGGTAGAGCCAGAGCTTCCCGGCGGTGTCGCGGGCCACGAGGTCGGCCCGCTTGTCGGAGTTCATGTCGCCGGCGCCGACGAGCTCGTTCATGACCTTCCAGCCGGTGCCGACCTTCTTGCGGGTGCCGAAGGCGCCCTTGCCGTTGCCCGGGTACGTCCACAGGACGCCCGTGCCGTCGGCGGCCAGCAGATCGGCCTTGCCGTCCCCGGTCAGGTCACCCGCGGCCGCGATGTCGCGCATGGCGTTCCAGCCGGAGCCGACCCTGACCCGGGCGCCGAAGGTGCCGTCGCCCTTGCCGGGGTAGAACCACAGCACCCCGGTCGTGTCACGGGCGAAGACGTCTTCCTTGGCATCGCCGTCGTGGTCGCCGTGACGGGTGAGCTTGGTCATGGCGTTCCAGCCCGAGCCCACGAGCCGGTCCTGGCCCGCGCTGCCGTAGACGTGGGACGACCACAGCTGGCCGAACTTGTTGCGGGTGAACAGGTCCGCGTACCCGTCGCCGTTGGCGTCGCCGAAGGCGCCGTCGGCCGGCAGACCGGCGGGCCGGGGCTTGGGCCCGTAGTCCCACTGGTAGGTGGCGTACCTGCTCTCGGAGCCGCAGAAGTCGTCCGCCTCGGGGCCCATGTCCAACGAGCTGACGTCGTCGTCGAGTTCGGGGAACATGCTCTCGTCGAACGACACCCGGCCCGAGTAGTAGTGCGTGGCGCCCCACGGGTCGAGCCCGGGCCTGGGGTGGAAGCACACCGGCTGATCGGAGTTGTTGGCGAACGAGCTGATGCGGTTGTCCCACGTGCCGAGCGTGAGCCTGCTCCCGGTCACGACGAGCATCTCGCCATTGCCCAGCGGCTCGCTGAACACGCAGAGACTGCCCCAGGCGCAGCGGTCGTAGCCGCTCGCAGCCTGGGCCGGCAAGGTGGTGGCGGTGGCGATCAGCCCGCCGACGGCACCGGCCAGAAGCGCGCCGCGAACGGCACGCCTGGAGAAGAAACGCACGTAATCCCCCAGGGTGTACGCGAGTCATGGAGTAAGTGTGCATCCGACGTGATCGAATGATGGCCGGATCATAGCGCTCGGTGCGGGATGCAACTGCACGGATTTGCGGGCGGCGGCCGGACCGGAGACCGATCCGGCCGCACCCTCACGCCAGCTGCGTCGGCAGCGGTGCCGCATGCAGGACCGTCAGGCCCGAGACCGCGCGGGTCAGGGCCACGTACAGGCGGCGCAGGCCGGTGCGTTCGTCCGGTTCGGCGTCGACGACCGCCGCGGGCTCGTCCAGCACGACGTAGTCGTACTCGAGACCCTTCGCGAGGGACGCCGGGACCAGGGTGAGCCGGGCCTCCGGCGTCGTCTCCTCGCCGGGTGAGAGGTACCGCAGGCCCGCTGCGTCCAGCGCCTCCGCGAGCGCGGGGACGCGTGCGTCGGCCGCGATCAGGCCGATGGAACCCTCGTGCCGGAGGGACTCCCCGCACGCGGCCACCACATCGCCGTCCCCGGACGCCGGCCGGATCTCCAGGGAGCCGGGGGACTCGCGGACCGAGCGGACCTCCGCGAGGCCCGGGGACATGTGCGGCAGCAGCCGTGACGCGTACGCGATGACCTCGCGCGGCACGCGGAAGCCCGCCGTCAGCTCCTCGACCGCCGCGTCCGGCTTGCCGAGATGGGCGAGCGCCTCGGCCCAGCTCCCGGTCGCCCAGGGCGTGGTGCCCTGCGCCAGATCGCCGAGCACCGTCGCCGACCCGGTCGTGCAGCGCCGTCCGACCGCCCGGTACTGCATCGGCGACAGGTCCTGCGCCTCGTCCAGCACCACGTGCCCGAGCGAGTGCGTGCGCTCGACGAGGTCGCTCGCCTCGTCGATCAGGACCGCGTCGGCGGGGGACCACTTCGCGGTCCGCACCGAGCGCGGCGGCTTCGTCCAGAGGACCGCCTTCTGCTCGTCGGCGCCGAGGACGCCGTCCGCGTGCGCCGCGAGGAAGTCCGCGTCGGACAGCAGCCGCAGGACCAGCTTCGCCGGATCGACCGCCGGCCAGATCGCCTTGACCGCCGCCTTCACTGCCGCGTTGCGCGCCACCGCGTCCTGCACCCGGTCGTCGGGGGCCTCACCGGCCTGTTCCATCCTTACGAGCACGGCGTGCGCGATGCGCTGCGGCAGGGCGTCGCGGGCGGCCCCGTACCGGATGTCGCGGTCCAGCAGCTCCTGGACGATCTCCTCGAGTTCGTACGCAGGCACCCGCCAGCGCCGCGACCCGCGGACCACCATCAGGGCCTCCGTCGGCATGGTGACGTGCGAGCGCACCGCCCGCCGCAGCACCTCCGCCATCCGGGCGTCGCCCTTGACGATCGCGGTCTCGGCGGCGTCCTCGCCGCGCACGTCGACGCGCGTCGCGACGAGATCGTCGACCGTCGCCTGCTGGACCTCCAACTCGCCCAGGGCGGGGAGGACTTGCTCGATGTAGTGGAGGAACGAGCGGTTCGGTCCGATGACGAGCGTGCCGGTGCGGGCCAGCCGCTCCCGGTGCGCGTAGAGGAGGTATGCGACGCGGTGCAGGCCGACGGCGGTCTTTCCGGTGCCGGGGCCGCCCTGGACGCAGACCGTGCCGGACAGGCCCGAGCGGACGATCTCGTCCTGTTCGGGCTGGATCGTCGCGACGATGTCCCGCATGGGGCCCACGCGCGGACGCTCGATCTCCGCCTGGAGGAGCCTGCTGGTCCGCTCGACCTGGGGTTCCCCATGCCGAAGGCCAGGGGAGGGGTCGGTGAGGTGCTCGTCCTCGTACGCGGTGAGGTCGCCGCCCGTGTAACCGAAGCGGCGACGCAGGGCGACGTCCTGCGGGTCCTTCCTCGACGCGCGGTAGAACGGCTGCGAGACCGGCGCACGCCAGTCGATGACCATCGGGTCTCCCCCGGCGTCGTGGACGTGCCGCCGCCCGATGTAGAAGCGCTGCCCCTCCTGCGTGCTGTGCAGATAGTCGAGTCGCCCGAAGAACAGCGGGGTGTGGGCGAGGTCCGCGAGCGCCTTGATGCGCTCCTCGATCTGGGCCTCCAGGACCGCGGCGTTGACCCAGTTCGCGGTGACGTCGCGGATGTCGAGTGCCTGGACGTCGTCGCGCATGGCACGCAGCGCGGAGCGCGACGCGGCCAGATGGGCGCGCTCGCCTGCGAGCGGATCGGGGTCGGGATCGGTCGACGCGGATACGGGCGCGGGCACGGGGTTGCCTCCGGAAGGTACGTGGACGTTACGGCGTGGCGGCGCGTCCGGTTACCGACCGGACGCGGCACTCCTCGGAGGGAGGCGGGCAAGACCGGCGATTCTAGTGCTGCTCCGCGGAAGTTCGTGGAGGGGTGTTGGGGTCGGTCAGGCGGGGGTGTCGAGGTAGAGGCCACCGGCGCAGTCGAGGCAGTCTTC